>NZ_JBEXLM010000024.1:0-109403 GCF_040609975.1 Micromonospora sp. NPDC004551
CGACAGCGCTTCCCACTCGACGTCAGACAACTCGTAGCGACGACCCACGCCCTACATCATCCGACACCAAGATCCTTTGAAGACACTCCCTAGGGCGTCGGCGATGGCTATGACCATTAGTTCATCCGGGACAAGATGTCCCGCCTGCATATACCGCTTCGCCTCTTCGCCCAGCGGAGTCTGCTGCTGCACGTGCTCGCGGAAGACGTTGCCTGCGCTGACGACCTGTAGGCCGATGGCGTCTGCCAGAGCCCACCCAGCGGAAGCCAGGTCGACCACCGGCCCGGCGGTGAGAACCACGTTGGGCATGTGTACTCCCATGTTTGGGGACGCCGAGGAGCCAAGCTAGCAGCGCCCTGGGGTCACCTGGGCAGACGTCGACCTCGACGCCGGAGAGCTGACCGTCGGCCGCCAGCTCCAACGCGTACGCGGGCAGTTCCTGCACCGCGACACCAACACCCAGGCGTCCGACGCCACCCTCCCCTGCCCGACATCTGCCTGACTGCGCTCAAGCTGCGAAGCGAACAACGCGACGAGGCCCGCTGGTGTCCTACCGCCGTCCCCGACCGGGAACGAGACGACAGGCACTGGCCCTGACAGCCCGGCGGTAGATCCCTCGCTTGTAGGTTCCGCGCGGTCCGTTCGTGGCGGTCTGCGTACGTCTCTGACGTCGGGCGCCACACGCATCGTGGGCGGGCGCACACCACCGCGCTGACGTCCCGCAGGCCGGGGCGGAAGGCGAGGTCGCGTACGGAGCCCCTGACTCCGTCCTTCGAACCGAAGGGGCATGGGTTACGGAAGTCCCGTCGGCGCGCTGCCCAACCGCCCGATAATGCGGGAGTTGGCCTCCGGCTTGTCCCCAGCGGCGGCCGGCGGGCCGATCGACATGTGGCCGGGAAGGGGCAGTCGCCGGATGAGCACGATGTACGCCGTGAGAGCTCACACCAGAGGCGGGCCGGAGCAGCTCGTGTACGAGGAGGCGCCGCGGCCCGAGCCGGGGCCTGGCGAGGTGCTGGTGGCCGTGAAGGCCGCTTCCATGACACCCACCGAGCTCACCTGGCCGCAGACGTGGACGCACAGCTCGGACGGCTCAGGACCTGAGCGCACACCGATCATCCCGTCGCATGAGTTCTCCGGAGTCGTCACGGCGTGCGGCGCGGGCGTGGCGAGCCCTGCCGAGGGGGAAGCCGTCTACGGGTTGATCCCCTTCACCCGCGATGGCGCGGCCGCCGAGTTCGTCGCCCTGCCCGCAGCCGTCGTGGCGGCCAAACCCGCCAGCGTCGACCACGATCACGCCGCAGCACTCCCCCTGGCCGCGCTGAGTGCCTGGCAGGCACTGGTGGACCACGCCGATCTGCGGGCCGGCCAGCACGTGCTGGTGCAGGGCGGCGCCGGCGGCGTGGGGAGCTACGTGGTACAGCTCGCGGCAGGTCTGGGTGCTCGCGTGAGCGCCACGGCGGCGGCAGGAGACCTGGAATTCGTCAAGGGTCTGGGTGCCGAGCAGGTCATCGACTACGCGCACGACCGCTTCGAGGATCACGTCCGCGACGTGGACGTCGTCGTTGATCTTGTCGGAGGAGCCACGCAGTCGCGGTCCTGGTCGGTCCTGAAACCCGGCGGTGTCCTGGTCTCCCTCGTCACCCCACCCGACCAGCAGGAAGCAGCCCGGCACGGCGTCCGTGGGATGTATTTCATCGTCGAGCCTGACCAGAACGCGTTGCGTTCCATCGCCGAGCTCGTCGATGACGGCCGGTTGAGACCGGTGCTGGACCGCGTGCTGCCCCTTACCGAGACCCGCTCAGGTTACGAGGCACTCGAGACGGCCAAACGCCGCGGCAAGATCGTCATCCACGTCGCTGACTAGTCACTGCCGCCGGTGCCCTTCAGGCACCTGCGACCCGCTGCCGGCAGCGGCGCGACGGGTGGCCGCCCGTTACCTTGCACTCTGCCTGATCCTCACCCGATCGGTACGTTTCCGGCGGCCGTGACCGGGTAGCACGGGCCATGCCTGGACTGTCACTAGTGACGGCCGGCGCCAGTCTGGTACCGGTCGATCCGGCGCAGCTGCTGCCGGCGCGCGAGCAGATGGCCTTCACCCTCGGCTTCCACATCATCCTGGTGCCGTTCGGGGTGGCCTTCACCTTCCTGATGCTGATCGCGAACGCCCGGGGTATTCGTCGGAACGACGAGACCGCGCTGCTGCTGGCCCGGCGCTGGTCGCAGGTGGCGGCGGTGCTGTTCGCCGTCGGCGCGGTGTCCGGGACGGTGCTGTCGTTCGAGCTCGGGCTGCTCTGGCCGCGGCTGATGGGCACCTACGGCGCGGCGTTCGGCATCCCGTTCGCGATCGAGGGTCTGTTCTTCTTCCTGGAGGCGATCTTCGTCGCCATCTACGTCTTCGGGTGGCAGCGGATGCGACCATGGCCGCACTTCTGGACCGGTGTGCCGGTGGTGCTGTCCGGGGTCGGCGGCACGCTGTCGGTGGTCGCGGCGAACGCGTGGATGAATCAGCCGGGCGGGTTCACCATGCGGGACGGCGAGATCGTGGAGGTCCGCCCGTTGGAGGTGATCTTCAACGGGGCATTCTGGTTCGAGGCCATCCACATGCTGCTGGCCGCGTACATGGTCGCCGGGTTCGTCGTGGCCGGCGTGTACGCCGCCGGGATGCTGCGCGGCCGCCGCGACCGGTACCACCGGCTCGGCCTGGTGATACCGCTGACCGTCGCAGCGCTGGCCACCCCGCTGCAGGTCTTCGTCGGCGACATCGTCGCGCGGGAGGTCTTCCGGAACGAACCGGCGAAGTTCGCCGCGATCGAGGCCGTTTCGACCACGGGCACCCACGTGCCGGAGGTGCTGGGCGGCTACTACGCGAACGGGGAGGTGCACGGCGGCATCAAGATTCCGTCGGGGGCGTCGCTGTTGTCCGGCTACTCGCCGTCCACCCGCATCCGGGGTTTGGATGCCATCCCCGCCGAGGTGCGGCCACCGGACCGGCTGGTCGCGATCGTCCACCTGAGCTTCGACGTCATGGTCGGCATCGGCACGGCGCTGCTGGGCCTGTCCGCCTGGTACGCCCTGGCCTGGTGGCGCCGCCGTGACCTGCCGCGCAGCAGGTGGTTCCTGCGGGCGACCACGATCAGTGGGGTGCTCGCGGTGGTGGCGCTGGAGGCGGGCTGGGTGGTCACCGAGGTCGGCCGGCAGCCGTGGACGGTCGTGGGTCACCTCCTCACCCGGGACGCGGTCACCACGTCCGGCAATCTGTGGCTGTTCTTCGCCGCCATCGTCGCGCTGTATGTCGCGGTCGGCGCCACCACCGTGTACGTCCTGCGGCTGCTGCGCCGTCGTTGGCGTGACCAGGGCGGGGCTACCGAGACGGACGTGCCCTACGGCCCGGCCCAGGGCTCGGAGGCCACGCCGGCGGCAGGTCAGGCATGAGTACGTTCGCCGCCGTCGTGTTGTTCATCGGCGTCACCGCCTACGCCGTGCTCGGCGGCGCGGACTACGGTGCCGGGTTCTGGGATCTCACCGCCGGTGGTGCGCGCCGTGGGCGAGACTCACGGCACCTGATCGATCAGACGTTGGCGCCGGTGTGGGAGGCCAACCACGTGTGGTTGATCTTCTGCCTGGTGATGCTCTGGACGGGTTTCCCGTCCGCGTTCGCCGCGATCATGACTACGCTCTACATTCCGCTGGGCCTCGCCGCCCTGGGCATCGTGGTCCGCGGCAGCGGGTTCGCGTTCCGGAAGGTGGTCGTGAAGACCGACCAGCAACGGGCGACCGGGGCGGCGTTCGCCACCTCGTCGGTGATCACGCCGTTCTTCTTCGGCACGGTCGCCGGTGGAATCGCCTCCGGTCGGGTGCCCGCCGGCGGGCGCGGCGATCCCGTGACGAGCTGGGTCAACCCGACGTCGCTGCTCGGCGGAGTGCTCGCGGTCGGAGTGTGCGCGTTCGTCGCCGCGGTGTTCCTCACCGCCGAAGCCCGTACGCGCGCTGACGCCCGTCTGGAGGTCTGGTTCCGCCGTCGGGCCCGGGCCAGCGCTGTGGCGACCGGCACTGTGGCGCTGGCGGGGGTCGTCATCCTGCACGCCGACGCCGGGCGCCTGTTCGACGGGCTGACCGGCCGCGGCCTGCCGTTGGTGTTGGTCTCCGCGGCATGCGGGCTGGCCAGCATCGCGCTGCTGCACCGGGCGGCGCCGCGGGTGCTGCAGGCGCTCGCCGTCGGCGCGGCCGGCGCGGTGGTGGTGGGCTGGGGCGTCGCGCAGTACCCGTACCTGCTGGGCACTCACCTACGCATCGGCGAGGCCGCGGCTCCCGAGGCCACCCTGGCGTCGCTGACGCTTGTCGCCGCTGCGGCGCTCCTGCTCGTCGTGCCGGCCATGGCGCTGCTGTTCGTCCTGCACCAGCGCGGTCATCTGGACACCACCTGATCCTCGTCACCGTGAGGCACAGCAGTGTGGCTCCGGCTCACCACCTCAGGTGGCAGGTGCGTCAATCCTCGTGAGGAACAGCGTGTTCGCTGTCCGGACGGCCTCGATCCACCGGTGGGGCCGTGATCGGCTGGAGGCGTTGCGGGAAATATGATCGGGTCATGCCTTTGACGGTGGAAGACGTCGACCGGTTCGAGCTGTCGAGGCATCGTCTGGAGGCCATCGCCTACCGTCTCCTCGGCTCCGCGGATGAGGCGGAGGACGTCGTGCAGGAGACGTTCCTGCGCTGGCAGGCCGCCGACGTCGACCGCGTCGAGGTCCCCGAGGCGTGGCTGACGAAGGTGCTCACCAACCTGTGCCTCAACCAGCTCACCTCCGCGCGGGCACGCCGCGAGACGTACGTGGGCCGTTGGCTTCCCGAGCCGCTGCTCGCGGGGGACCCGATGCTCGGCCCGGCCGACACCGCTGAGCAGCGCGAGTCGGTCTCGTACGCGGTCCTCACCCTCATGGAGCGCCTATCCCCCAACGAACGGGCCGTGTACGTGCTGCGGGAGGCTTTCGACTACTCGCACCGGGAGATCGCCGAGATTCTCGACATCACTGAGGCCGCCAGCCAGCAGGTCTTTCACCGGGCCAAGAAGCATGTCGCGGCAGGCAGAGCCCGCACCGAGATCGACCAGGCCGCCGCTCGGCGGGTCGTCGAGGAATTCCTCGCGGCCGCCACCAGTGGACGGACCGATGAGCTCGTACGGCTGCTCACCGGGGACGCAACCTCCGTCGGCGACGGTGGTGGCAAGGTTCCGGCACGCACCAGGGCGTTCGAGGGGGCGGTCGCGGTCGCGAAGTTCCTGTGGGGCCTGTTCAAGCCCGCCGAGGCCAAGCGCGCCGTCGTCGGCGGGTCGCCCGAGATCTACGCGTGGGCCGCCAATGGCGAACCCGCCGTTGTGGCGGTCGTGGAAGGCCGGGTCGTCGCCATCATGTGCCTGGAGGTCACCGCCGAGGGCATCAGTGCCTGCCGTACGCAGGCGAACCCCGACAAGCTCGAACGCGCGACCGAGCGGTGGGCGGCGGCCCACCATGGGGAGCCCCTGCTCATTCTGTGACTGGTGTCACCGTCGTCTGCTGTCAGCAATGGGCGGGCCATCCGGTTCAAGTGACAGATCCGAACCGGACAGCAAGGGAGCCGACGATGAGAGTGCTGGTGGCAGGAGCGACCGGAGCGCTGGGCAGGGAACTGGTGCCGCGCCTGGTCGATGCGGGCCACGAGGTGTTCGCCATGATCCGCAGCGAGTCCAGCAGGGCCAGGGCGGCAGAGCTGGGCGCGGTACCGGTCGTCGCCGATGCGCTGGATCGCGCCCAGGTCGAGGCGGCCGTGCGCCAGGCGGCCCCGGAGGTGATCGTCAACCAGCTGACCGCCATCGGGCACGTCGACACGCGCCACTTCGACCGCAGCTTCGCTGCCACCGACCGGCTGCGCATCGAGGGCACCGATAACCTGCTCGCGGCCGCACGCGCCGCAGGCGTACGACGGTTCGTCGCCCAGAGCAATGGCGCGTTCACCTACGCGCGGACCGGCGGGCCGGTCAAGACCGAACACGATCCCCTGGATCGCGCACCGGTCGGCCAGATGGCTTCCATGATCGCCGCGATCGAACATCTGGAGAAGGCCGTGCTGGGCGCCGCCTGGCTCGAGGGGATCGTGCTGCGCTACGGCGCGTTCTACGGACCTGGCACCTCCATGGCGCCCGGCTCGGCGCAGCTCGAGATGATCCGCAAAGGCAAGTTCCCGGTCGTCGGCGACGGTGGCGGGGTCTGGTCGTTCGTCCACATCGCCGACGCCGCCGAGGCTACCGTCGCAGCCGTGGAGAACGGCGGTCGCGGTGTTTACAACATCGTCGATGACGATCCCGCTCCGGTCGCGGAATGGCTGCCGGAGTTGGCGGCGATGCTGGGTGCCAGGAAGCCGATGCGCGTACCGCGGTTCATCGGACGGCTGGCCGCCGGAGAGGCCGGCGTCGTGCTCATGACCGAACTGCGCGGCGCCTCCAACGCCAAGGCCAAGCGCGAGCTGGGCTGGCACCCGACGCACCCCACATGGCGCGAAGGCTTCCAGGTTGTGCCGTGACCTGCTGAGCGTCGTTCTTTCCCGCGCCGGTGGTTATTCGGGGAGCCGAACGCGCGTCGAAGGGTGACCATCCGGCAAGGATGGCTGCTCTTCGACCGCGCCCGGGGTATCGCTGCCCGTCGCGGTGTCGGCTGTCCTCGGGTGTTGCGGCGGGGCTGCGTGGAGGTTGTGGTCGTACGCGGGCTAGGTGAAGCCTCGGCCGCTGCCCGCTGCTGACATCGCGTCAATGCGGGTGAGCGTCCGTGTCAGCGCGCTGATCGGGCGGTGTCAGCGGCAGTAGCGATGCTCGGTGTGCACGGCGGACGTACGAGCCGCCGAGCGCCATGTGACGACCGCCCGATGGAGAACATGATGCCGAAGTTCGACACCCCGGTCCCGATCTCCACGGTCCGGCCGAGGATGACCGTGATGAGCAGGCGGATGGCCGGCATGGTGCGGATGACCGCCACCGGCGCGGGATGCCTGCCGCAGCGGCCCTGGCTGGCCGGTAGAAGAGGGCGTTGCTCCGGTTCGACCGTCCCGTCGATGTTGAGACCTGTTCGCCGCTGCTCTGCACGAGTGCGGGAAGGTGGGCAGATCACGTCGCTGCTGTCGCCGAAGCCGCCCGGAGCATCGGGGGCTCGACCGGTGGACCGAAGCAATCTGGGCTCGTTTGCCAGGTTCGTTCTGTTCGGCGGCGGTGTCGGGCTCGCCTCCGGTATCGCGGTGCCAGTGGTGGCCACGCTCATGCCATGGGCGGCCGCGAACGCGCTGGTCACTGTGATATCCACGCTGCTCGGCACGGAACTGCACGCCCGGTTCACCTTCGGCGCGGGCCGGCGCGCGCGATGGCACCAGCATCTACAGTCCGCCGGGTCGGCCATCGCCGCCTATCTGGTCACCTCAGCTGCCATTCTCATCCTGCACGCAGTGCAGCCGTCCGCCAGCATCCGCTGGGAGCAGGCCGTCTACCTCAGCGCCTCCGGACTCGCCGGTGCCGGGCGGTTTCTGGTGCTACGCCTGTACGTCTTCGCCCACCGGCCCTCCCCCGGCACCGGCCTCGACGGGGTGCGGCGGGTACGTACCGGCGCCGCACCGGCCCGTCTTCGGCCCAGTCGGCGGCCACCTGTCCCTCACCACCGGCGACGGGCGGCGGACCGCGCGACGGCGGCAAGCGGGGTGACCGCCCTCGCCCGACCTCTTCGACGGCCTCATCTCGCCGTTGGCACGGGCCCACGCTGAGTGGCCTGCGGTGCCACCGGCGGCACAATCGCTGCCCGCGGCGACAACGCCGAAGCCACCCGCTTCATCCCACGTGGACGGGCGCATTCCGCGTGGCCCGGCGTGGGTTCGCGACGACGAGGCGCTTCCGCTGCCGTCTGAACTTGCCCGGCTGTTCACGAGAACGGTCGTGCGCACGCCGCCAGACGGTCCCCCGCCACTCGTCCGAGCGGATCTCGTCCACGTGGGTGGAGCCGCTTACCGTGGGAGTAGGTGACGATGCGGAGGGTGACGTGGGGAAGCCTCGCCAGCAAAAGGAAATCGTCGAGCCGGCCCAAGCTGCCCCCACCGATCCGGTGTTGCTGGGCGAGGCCTCGTCGTCACCGCCGGCACCCGAGCCGGCGCCGACGGGCACACCTGCGGACGCGTCCGCCCCTGTGACGGCGGAGGCCTCGGGGGCCGTGGGCGGCGGCTCGCGGGGGCAGGAAGACTCGAAGCCGCGGACGGACCGCGACCGGGACGGTGCGCTCAACCGCCTGATCATGGTCCGTACCTCGGCCTGGCGCATCCCTGAGGTCGAGCTGTTGCGGCGGGATCCGGACTGCTCGCCGGACGGTCTCGCAGCCGAACCAGGCGGTGTGGAATTCGCCGCGCATCGTCGCCTACTCGACGCCCTGCTCCGGCCGGATGGGGTGTTGGACGGCGCGGCCTGGCTGGGACGGGTCCGCCATGGAGCCGACGCGGTCGACTACAAGCGTGCCGACAGTGATGCGGGTCGGTCGCTCATGGCCGAGCTGGTAGATGAGGTGCGGCAGGGGTGCCTGGCCGCGTTGGACAAGGATCGAGAGGCCTGGCGTCAACTAGCGGAACTGCGGCATCAGATCTTCCTGGAGCCGCGACGAATGCGGTCACTGCGCGATCCGTCGGATCCGGAGCTGCCCCTGTATGCGGTGGTCGACATTTCTTTCTCCTACCTTGTGGAGCGGCCGCTGTGCCGAGCCAGCATCTCGGTGTGGACGTCGCTGCCTCGCAGTCGTCGGCACGCCCCCGAGGAACTGCTGGTCCCGGCGGTGAGCGGCGGGCAGGACCTGCGTATCCCGGCCGAGCAGGTGCCCGCCTACCGCAGCTGTCTGCTGCGGGTCGGCGAGAGCCTGCAGCGGTTGCTCGCCGCGCAACTGCTGCCGGTCCAGTTCCGGATTTTCGACTGGCAGTACGACCTCCCGACGTTCTGGGTTGCCGTTCCGGCGTCTCTGCGCAGCGACGCCTACCGCTATCTGCAGCGGAGCGAGCGGGTCGGTGATCGGCTCGCGCGGGAGCTGTTACTGACCGGCACCGCTCGGGACTCCGTGGTGAGTCGCGCTGTGCTCAGTGGTGACTTCATGGTGTTGCGCCGGTTTCGGCTGGAGGGTGAGACCTACACTCCGCACTACCTGATCTTGCCGTCCCGCAATGGCTACCCGGCTCGTGACGGCGACGGCCGGCGGGACCCGGAGGGGCGGGCGGCCGCGATCCGCCGTCAGGAGGAGGACGCGGCGGGGATTGTCATCGCCCTCAGTGAACTTGAGGCGACCAGCGGTAGTGAGTTGTACACGGTGGAGCGTGACCTGGAAATCTGGAAGAACCATCTTCAGGTCTACACCGCGATGGCCGAGCGCGGCGCGTTTCTGTGGGACGCGCTCTCGACCCACCTGCCGATGCGACGTGGTCGGGCGCTCAACGAAGCGCACCGCGCCGTGCAGTTGCTGCACCAGATCCTGCTCCAAGGGGTAGCCGACCTCGGCCACCTGCGCGCGCTGACGCGGGCCTCCAGTGCCAGCATCGACGCGGCGGCCGAGCGGTTGCAGGACGACTTCGACGCGAAACTCACCGAGTTGCACGGGCGCAGTGTGCGCGGACTGCGTGGCGCGATCACCGAGACCGGATTGTTCGCCCGGGTACGCCAGCACGGCGCGGAGATCGTCGAGCAGTCCTCCTGGGTCAAGTCTCGGTACGACGACCTCGTGGCCGCGATCACCTCCGCCTTCGACGAGCGGCGGGTCCGTGAGGCGGATGTGATCCAGAAGGGTGGTGTGGTGATCAGCCTCGCGGTGGGATTCGTCAGCCTCGTGACGGTCCTGGACGCGACGACGGACATGAAGACCAAGCTGGGGGTCACGCCGACGCCCGGCGCGCCGGCGGATGCCACCTGGCTGCGCTGGCTGCATGACCAGGCACTGGGGTGGCTGTCCCGGCACGCCAACGAGGCGGCCCTGTTCAGCCTTGCCTGCGGAGTCGCCGTGCTCGGCGTCGCGCTGTATGTCTGGGTCAGGTTCAGGTCCTCGGGTCGGCTGAGCTCGCGGCAGTTTCGCCGGCTCTATGACGGGTCACGCGGCCGGCTCGTCATGCGCAACGGCCACGGGGTGTGGCACTTCCTGAGGGACGCCTCGACCGACAGTCTCGAGGATTTCCTCGGCAGCGCGCGGCGCCAGCCAGCCAAGCCCGAGGACGCCCGACAAAATCGGCAGCGTTGGGCGGAGCTCGATGACGCGCTGGCCGGACGCTTCGCCGACCTGTGGGATCGGGCAGCTCCGATGGGGGTGCGGCGGCAGGGCCGCGTCCGTTCCGACATCAAGGCACTGGCCCGGCGGATCGAGCACTGGGGAATCCACGGCCTGTTACTCACCGAGCGCCCTCGCCAACTACATGAGTACGTGCTGCCCCGGCTCATCTGCCTCTACCGGTTCTGTATCCAGTGGCCGGACTCGTTCATCGAGAAGGTGGGCCGGCAGAACCGCCCGAAGAGCCTCGTGCCGGACAGCGAGTTCGTGCGGGCCATGCAGTGGCTCGGCTTTCAGCGCGACCAGGCATTGGAGTTCGACAGGCACTTGCACAGATGGCAGAAGCGCCAGATCGCCGAGACGCAGGGCAGCGCCGAATCTGTCGGAGGCGCCGTCCCTGCCCAGTACGCTCGCCGACTTCTCGATCTTCTCCACGAGTTGGAACTATCGGCGCACTGCACGGCCGAGAACGTCGAGCGGCTGCTGGTCCGCTCGGAAGCGGCGGCGGCCGAAGATCGGCCCGGGGCGCCGGAAGCTCCGCCACGGGTATGGACCCAGGTGGTGGTGCAGCCGGACGATCTCCATCCGAACGGCGAGCCGACCGACCAGGCGCTGGAGCGCTACTGCGTACTGGCTCTTACGAAGTGGCTTCAGGCCGAGGGGGTGCGGGTCGAGCCGCTCGCCGGCGGACGGGCGACCATTACGGGCAAGGACGGCGCCACGGTCGAGCCGGTGGTGCTGGGTCCACGCGCCAGCCGATTGCCACGGCTCACCGCAGGCGACAACATCGAGGTGAGCTGCGCCGTACACCAGACCGCACTTCGCGGGTTTCCCACTCGCCACCTGCTGCGGCCGGTCCCCGAGGCTGCGGGACGAGTGAGCGGCGACGCGAATGATCCGGCCGCCGCGCGGCGAGGCGGCGCTGCGGATGGCATGAACGGCGAGGGCGGCGGGTCGGACGGGCCGGTGACTGTCGACGGCATCGCGCTGCTGCGCGACATCGCCACCGGCCGCTTCACCCGCGAGCCGGCGCTCTGGCTACGCACATGATCGAGCCCTGCCGCCTGCAAAAGGTCGGCGCGACAGGCCGAGAGCTACCGCATCCCCTGGGCAGCATGTTGGGTTCCCTACAGCGGGGGATGGGCTTAGCCCGTCTTCGGGAGCCGGTGCCCGGTCCACAGTGCCTACCGTTGCGGCCATGGATTGTTCCGAGCGCCCGCGCCGCTGGCCCGCGTACACCATGGCCGTGCTGTTTCTCGGCTACGCCGCCGGGAAGGCGATCTTCGCCCTGCACGCCCGGCTCGGGTTTCCAGGCGGCCCGCCGGTGTCTGCCGCCGAGGCCGAACGCTACGCTCGCGACTTCATGGCCCCGGCCACCGCGCAGTGGCTCGCGACCGCGACCGGTGTGGCCGGTGCGTGCCTCGCCCTCGCCACCGTCACGCCGCTGGGGCGACGGGTGCCGCGAGCCCTGATGCTGCTGGTGCTGGCTGGGATGTTCCTGGCCGTGGCGGGCGGTGCCGGGATCATGATCGCGGACGGCTTCGTTGGTATGGGGGTCGGCTGGCGGTGGTACCACGGCCTGCTCGGACTCGTGGTGATCGGGCTTCAGCTGGCGATGATCCGCTCCTACGCGATGGCGACGAGACGACGTGGCACGAACTGACCGGGCGCGGATCGGTGGTTACCTGGCGGCGGCTGGTGCCGCCGCGTACGGGTCGATGAAGCTCGCCCAGGCGCTGGGGGCGAATGCGTTGGCCGACCGGGATCCGCTCCCGCCGGAGCTGCGTGAGCGGCTGCTCGCGCGGGATCCGTTCTTCGTCGCGAGCCACTGGGTGCTGGCCGGCGGCGCGGTGGTTGGCGTCCTGGTCGCGCTGGCCACCGTGCGGCCGTGGGGTGCGACCGTTCCGCGTCGGCTGCTGCTCGCCGTCGCCTGGGCGCTGGGCGGCTTCATGATCGCCCGGGCGGTCGGGGTACTGGGGTTCGGCTTCGTCGGCGACGCGTTGCTGCTGACCGGCGTACGCCCGCCACCAGTCGAGCACGCGGCGTTGGCGCGCACCCTGGCGCGCTGGGACCTGCTGCTCTGGTCGCCGTTCTTCCTGATCTGGGGTACGTCGTGGGCGATCGCGGCGCGGCGGTTGGGTGGGTCCGGCCCCGCTCGCCGTTGACCTGCCGTGCGTTGCCTCTTAGCTCAGTGGTGAAGCGGCGCGAGGGTAACCAGGTGCTGCGTGGCGCAGCCTGCTTTCATCCTGGCTGTTCAGCGCCCGAGGACGTCCACCAGTTGCTGCCCCAGGCCGGTGCAGGCATCCATGTCCAGGCGGTACGTGACGTAGCGGCCGCGGCGCGCAGAGATCAGCAGCCCGGCCGCCTTCAGCACCGCGAGATGCCTGGACACCTCCGGCGCGGTGACCCTCCAGAGGTCGGCCAGCTCGCCGGTCGTGTGCGGGCCTCGGGCGAGCGTGCGGCAGAGGCGTAGCCGCAGCGCGTGCGCGAGCGCGGTCAGGCGTGCGTCAAGATCGTCGACGCGCAACACCGGGCGCGGGTTCCAGTCCGGTGCCGGGTATTGCAGCACGGGCAGCCAGCCGGGCGCGTACACGACGGTCATATGCGGTGCGCCGTACGCGCTCGGGATGAGCGTCATCCCGCTGCCGCGACCGTCTGCGGTCTGGTCCTGCAGCTTGTCGATCGTCAGGGTGCCGCGCTCGGTGTCGACCCTGATTGCGTGCGAGATCCGGCTGAGGGCGCCGATGCCCTCGCGGGCCAGGTCGAAGCGTCGACGGTCGGCTTCCTCGGTGAGGGCTGGGCGGAGGCGTTTCCAGACGGTGCCGAAGAAGGCGGACTCGCAGGCGAGCAGGAAGCGTCGTAGCCGCTCGCGCTCGGTGGCCGGATCGGCGAGGACCCGCTCGGCCCACGCCGCCTGCCGAGGGCCTCGGGCGCGGGCGGCGGCCAGCGCCCGCTGGCGCACGATCGGGTCACGCAGCGGCGACCAGATTCGCGGCGCCGGTGAGACGGCCCGATGGGCGGCGAGCGCGGCGGCGACCCAGCGTTCGTCGTCCAGGCGGTCGACGTCGTCCAGTTCCTCGCGCAGGCTCGGCCGTGGATCGGACGGGAACAGAAAATCGGCCCGGCCGGAGTGCCAGAGCAGACCGAATTCCTCGAGGTCTGGGGCCAGCTCTGCGGGAAGGGCAGCCGCCATCATCGCCACGGCCGCGGCGGTGTCGGGATGATGCTGCGGCTCCGCGAGTACGTGCAGCACGGCGCCGAGCTCCGCGAGTGGTGAGGGTGTTATCCGGATCCGATCGGCTGGTACGCCGGCGATGTCGACCGAGGTGACCACGGTACCGATCATGGCAGGGGTCCGCGCCCGGGCAGGCCGATTGACGTCGTTTGTCAATCGGCGAGGCATGGATTGACGACGCTGGCCAACCCGGGTTTGTTTCCGGCCGGGGGGCCGGACGATCGTCGCCGTGACGACCACCCGTACGACGCTTCGTGAGCTGGTCCGCATCCCGGGCGGCGGCCGCTACGCGCTCAGCGCCACAGTCGAGGCAGCGACCTCCGGGATGCTGCGGCCGTTCATCGTGATCTACGCCGTGCTGATCGGGCTCAGCGCACCGCAGGCCGGTACGGCGCTGACCGCCGGCATGCTGGCCGGCCTCGGCGCCGTCCCGCTGGCCGGGTGGTGGATCGACCGCGGGGCGCGGCGGGCCCCCGCCGTCGCCGCGCTACTGGTGCGGGCGGTGGGGTCGCTGCTGCTTGCGCTGGTGCCCGGCATCGCCGGATTCGCGGTCGGTGCGGTGCTCATCGGCGCCGGCACGCAGATCGCTGCACCCACCAATTCGGCGCTGGTCGCCGCGCTCGCCGGCCCGGCCCGGCGTACGGCGGCACTGGCGGCCGGCCGCTCACTGCGCAACGCCGGGCTGGGCGCCGGCGCCCTGCTTGGCACGGTTCTGGTCGCGGCCGGGCCGGAGGCGCTGCGCTGGCTCGCGTTGGCGACGGCGCTGGGGTGCACGTTCGGGGCGGCGGTGATCGCCCGGGTGCCGTTGCCCGATCAGGATGTTCCGGCCCCTGCCGCGCCTGCGGCACCGAAGGAAGCGCGCGGTGCCGGCCTACGCGCCGTGACCATCCTGGCCGTGGCCGGCATTCCGTACGCGTTTCACGCCGACATCCTCGAGATCGCCCTGCCACTGTTGCTGGTGCAGGGCCTGCACGCGTCCCTGGCGTGGTCCTCGGGCATCTTCGTCGTCAACACCGTCATGGTGATCGCGCTGCAACTTGTCGTGGTGGTGCGCCTGGCGAAATGGCCGCACCGCACCGTGCTGTTCTGGTCCGGCCTGTTGCTCGCCGCCTCCTACCTCGCCTTCTGGCTGGCCGGGGCGAGCGGGGGCGGCGCCGGCACGGTGCTCGTCGCGCTGGTCATCGTGCCTTACACGCTGGGTGAAATTCTCTACACCGGCAGCAGCGTGCCGTTGGTGATCGAGTCAGCACCGCCACACCTGATGGGGCGCGCGCTCGCCCGCTGGCAGCTCAGCTACGGCCTGGCCCGGGCCGTCGACCCGATCATCATCACCGGTCTGCTCGGCCTGGGTGCGGCGGCGCTGTGGCTGCCGCTGGCCGGCGTGACCCTGCTGGGTGCGGTGGCGGTGCGCCTGGGCGCTCGACCGCATCGTCTACACCGTCGGCGTGGGCGGTCCATGGGTGATGCCGTGGCAGATGGCGGGACGCCGGCCGTCGATGGCCCACGGGCAAGGAGCGTTCACGGTGAGACTCGTACGTACAGGTCTGTGAAAACCGGAGGTTAGACCTCTCCCGGCGGCGGCCGGTCCCGTCGCACCGACCCTGCGCGAGCCTTGGCACACCAAGGCGGCCGCTGCCGGGGCGACGGGTCTTCACATCTTGGCAGCGGCGCTCGCCTCCGCTACCGTCCATGGGAACGCTCCCATTAACTTAGATACATCTATGCGATCAGGAGGAAACACGTCGTGGCTATCCTCTCCCCCCGACGCCGCAGATCGGCAGCCATCAGTGTGGCGGCAATCGCGGGCACCGCCGCCGCCGGCGTCTGCCTCGCCGTCGGCGGCGCGTCCGCCGGCACCGTGTCCGGATCGCTCTACCGTGACCCGAGTTCGGCAGTTGTCCGCTGGGTCGCCGCCAACCCCGGCGACTCGCGTGCCGCCGTCATCCGGGACAAGATCGCGAGTCAGCCGCAGGCCCGCTGGTTCGCCAACTTCAACCCGTCGACCGTGCAGTCCGAGGTCTCCGGGTTCATCGGTGCCGCCAACGCGGCGCAGCAGATCCCGGTGCTGTCGGTGTACGAGATCACCAACCGGGACTGCGGCGGGGCCAGCGCAGGCGGGGCGCCGGACCTCAACCAGTACCAGACGTGGGTGTCCAACTTCGCCAGAGGACTCGGCAACCAGACCGTCATGATCATTTTGGAAACCGACTCGCTCGCCCTGCAGACGTGCCTGAGCGGCGGCGAGATCAGCGCGCGTAACCAGGCGCTCACGACGGCGACCCAGACCATCAAGTCGGCCAACCCCAACGCCAAGGTATACCTCGACGGGGGCCACTCCACCTGGAACAGCGCGGGCGAGCAGGCCAACCGGCTCCGGGCGGCCGGCGTACAGTACGCCGACGGTTTCTTCACCAACGTGTCGAACTTCAATTCCACCTCCGGCGAGGCGAACTTCGGCCGGGCGATCATCTCCGCCCTCGCCGGCATGGGCATCCCGGGCAAGCGCCAGGTCATCGACACCAGCCGCAACGGGGGTGCCAGCGGGGACTGGTGCGCCGACGACAACACTGACCGGCGTATCGGGCTGTACCCGACGACCAGCACCGGCGACGGCAACATCGACGCGTACCTGTGGGTGAAGCCGCCAGGGGAGGCGGACGGCTGCCGCTACACGGCCGGATCGTTCCAGCCCGACCTCGCCTACAGCCTGGCCAACGGTGCGCCCAATCCGCCCACCACCGCGCCGCCGACGACCACGCCGCCCACCACCGCTCCCCCGACCACGACCCCGCCGACGACCGCGCCGCCCACCACCGTTCCCCCCACCACGCCGCCGCCGACCGGTAACGGCTGCTCCGCGTCGGTGGCGGTCAACCAGTGGTCCGGCGGCTTCACCGCGACTGTGACGGTCACCGCCGGCTCTGCGGACATCAACGGCTGGACCGTGACCATCACGCTGCCCGGCGGCGCCGCAGTCACCGGCGCTTGGAACGCCCAGGCCAGCGGCACCAGCGGCACCGTCCGGTTTACCAACGTGAGCTACAACGGACGCGTCGGCGCCAGGCAGTCGACCAACTTCGGCTTCCAGGGCACCGGGACCGGCCCGGGAGCGACGGCCACCTGCGCGGCTGGCTGACCCCACCCGATCCGGCGGCCCCGGCGCGGAGGACCGCTCTTCGCGCCGGGGCCTGTCCCCCGTCCTGCGGCACGGGCCGGAGCGGCCGGCGCCGGATTGACGGATGAGCGAACGTCACCTACGTCGGGTCCTGCATCGCCGTCAGCGGCCAAGGCGGCGATCGCGTTATGGCCTATATATGATTCCGGTCCGGCCGGGAAGCTGCACTGCACCGGGCCCTATGAACGGGGAGGTGCCAGCGCAGTCGACCCCCCATCACTTCGGATGACGCGTAGGCATCGGGGCACATCTGTCCATTATGGAGTCGCGGGCGGCTACGCCTGGCGCGGGCACGGTAGCGTGTAGTGCACTCTGGCAGAACTGCCCGGCGCCCTCGGCCCCGGGCACGTGACATCGGACGTGAGGGCGCGCATGACGGCCGCCGACTTCGGCGTCAACCCGACCACCGCGACCAGCCCGGAGCAGTACGTCATGCTGCTGCGTCGCATCCGCGACCAGTCCGGCCTCGCCTACCGGGAGATTGCCCGCCGCGCGCAGCGCAACGGGGACGTGCTGCCGGCGAGCACCCTGGCGACGATGTTGGGCCGGTCGACGCTGCCCCGCCGCGATCTGGTGACGGCCCTGCTGCGGGCCTGCGGCGTGCCGGACGACCGCGCGGCGGCGTGGCTGGCCGTGTGGGGCCAGCTGGCGGCCGACCGTACGGCGGCGAGGTCGCCGGCGGCCGCACCCGGAACCCCGTCGAGCCGACCCGGGCACTCCCCCGTGGGTCGGGCCGCCCGCACCACCGGACCGGGCGGTCCCGTCGCCGCGCTGGGCGCCGGAGGTAGCGGGCTGATCTCCCATCCGCAGCGCTCCGCCGCCCTACGCCTGATCCCCGCAGGCGACGGGGGCGGGACGGTCGGCCCGGACGGGGGGCGGGCCGCCGCGTCCGGCGGGAGGCGGGACCGGACCGTGTTGCGTGGGTTGCCGTGGCCGACAGCCGACGAGGCGCGACCGGTGGAAGGCGGGTCAGGAGCACCGGTTCCGTATCAACTGCCACCGGCGCCACCGTTGATGATCGGCCGCTCGGCGGAGATCGACCGGCTGCTCGCGTCCACGGCGGCCGGCGCCGCAGTGTGCCTGGTCGAGGGCGCCGGCGGTGTCGGCAAGTCCGCGCTCGCCCTGCACGTCGCGCATCGGATCGTCGGGCGCTACGGCGGCGGCTGCCTCTACGCTGACCTGCGCGGGGCCACCGACGGCATCGCGGCGGCCGAGCCCGCGGACGTGCTGGGCCGGTTTCTGCGGGCGCTGGGCGTGCCCGCCGTCCCCGCCTCGCTCGACGAGGCGTCGGCGCTGCTGCGCACCTGGACCGCCGAACGGGGCGTGCTCGTGGTGTTGGACAACGCCGCGTCGGCGGCGCAGGTCCGGCCGCTGCTGGCCAGCGGGCCTGAGTGCACCACGATCATCACGAGCCGGTGGATGCTTCCCGACCTGGACACGACAGCCCGGATCCGCCTCGATCCGTTACCCGACGACGCGGCGCACGGCCTGCTCGCCGGACTCACCAGCGCCGAACGCCTGCGGGCGGAGCCGGCCGCGGCCGCGACGATCGTGCGCCGGTGCGGCGGGTTGCCGCTGGCGTTGCGCATCGTCGGCGCCCGCGCCGCGGCCCGGCCGGACGCCTCGCTCACCGGCCTCGCCGAGCGGATGGACGACGAGGGCACGCGGCTGGACGTCCTGGAGGTCGGTGACCTGTCCGTGCGGGCCAGCCTGCACTTGGGCTACCAGGCATTCGAGGACGCGCGGCAGGACGAACGCCGGCAAGCGGCCCGGCTCTTCCGGCTCGCTGCGCTGCCGGACTGGACGCACCTCACGCCGTACGGCTGTGCGGCGCTGGCCGATCTGCCTGTCGCCGCCGCGGAGCCGGCGCTGGACGCGTTGGTGGACGCGCACCTGATCGAGTCGGCCGGGGGCGGCACCTACCGTTTCCATGACGTCGTCCGGCTCTGCGCCCGGGAGCGGGCGGAGGCCGTGGACGACCCGCCGCAGCGGGAGGAGGTCCTCTGCCGCCTGACCGGTTGGCTGCTCACGACCACCGCGCGCGCTGCCCGGCTGCTGTACCCGGATGACCGGTTCGGCATCGCGGAGCCGACCGGCCCGGGGCGTCCCGGGCCGCCACTGGGCAGCACCGCCGACGCGTGGGCCTGGCTCGATCGGGAGCACACCAACCTGTTGCTGATAGCCCGCCAGCAGATGGCGGCCGGACGGACACTCGCCGAGGTCCGCGATCTGGCCCTCGTGGCGGCCAAGTTCCTCGACTACGCCGGCTACATCGCCGAACAGCAGCAGTTCGGCGACCTGGCGTTCACGGCGGCGAGCCGATGCGACGACCGCTCGGGCGAGGCGTCCGGGCTCAACATCATCGCGGTCGCGCTGCTGCGCCAGGGCCGGCTCGACGAGGCGATCCCGATCCTGGAGCGGTGCCTGGCCGTCCAGCGCGAACTCGGCGACCGGAGCCGGGAGGCCGCCATCCTGAACAACCTCGGAAATGCCCTGCGCGACCGGGGCGACCTCACCGGCGCCCTGCACCACCTGCGGGCGGCCCTGGTCATCCGGCGGCAGCTCGGTCATCGACACAAGGAGGGGTCGGTGCTCGACAACCTGGCCCTGGTGTACCAGCGCCAGGGCGACTACTCGCGCGCCATCGCCTGTCATGAGGCGGGACGCGCCGTAGCTGACAGCGGCACCGACCCCCTGCGCGAGGCCCAGGCGCTGGTCAACTTCGCCGAGACGCTGCAGGCCTCCGGTGATCACCGGGCGGCGATCGGCCGCGCAGCCGAGTCGCTGGAGATCTGCCGGCGCCACGAGCACCAGCGGGGCATCGGCTTGGCGTTGCAGATGCTGGGCGACGCGCACGCGGGCCTCGGACGCTGGGCCGTGGCTCGCGGGCACTGGCGGGAGGCCCTGGAGCGGCTCGACGGGCTGGACCCGCAGGCGTGTGCCCGGCTCCGTGCCGCTCTGGCGCGGGCTGCGGCCACCCGTTGAGCCGCGCCGACGGTCGGCGCCGTTGCTGCGATGTCCGAAGCCACTCAGGGCGTTCGGCCTCGATGCGGCCGGCCAGCGCAGCGTGCTTGGTACGGCTGCTGGGCCGGCGCTCGCCTGGTCAGCAGCGTATCCGTGGGGTCAGTCGGATGTCGGTGGGGCCGTTGCGGTCCAGGTAGGTCGACTCGGCGAAGGCCAGGAAGCTTTCTGCGTCGGCCGCGGTCGAGGCCAGCCCGAAGGAGACGCGTACGGCCCCGCCGGTCGGCAGCCCCAGCGCGGCGAGGTGCTGGTCGATCGTCTCGGTGTGCGCGAGATTGGTGCGGCGCAGGGAGCCCTGGCTGATGTCGAAGGCGGCCTCGGCCGCGCCCGGGTTGCAGAAGCACCCGGTGCGCAGGGCGAAGCCGGCTGCTGACGATTCGAGCGCGACGAGCCGCTCGTCGACGAGTGAGCCGTCGGGGTAGCGGAAGTTGAACGCTGCGGTGCCACCGCGGGCGGTGCCCATCGGTGGCCCGTAGAGGCGAACCAGCGGCCGCCCGTTGCGGTGCCGCAATGCGGTCAGCTGCTTCAGCAGCCAACCGGTGAGCAGGCTGACCCGGGTGTGGACGAGGTCGACGCCGATCGAGTCCAGCCAGCGCAGCCCGAACTCCACGTCGGGGATGCTGAGGAAGTTGAGGGTGCCGTCCTCGAAGCCCGACTCGTCCCCCATCGGTTGGTGCCAGTCGCCCTGGACGCTGACCGCTCGGATGGTGCCACCGGCGAACCAGGGACGGCGCAGCCGGGTCAGCGCGTCACGCCGGGCGAGCAGCGCCCCCACGCCGGTGGGGTAGCCGAAGAGCTTGTACCAGCTCAGGCAGACGAAGTCCGGGTGGACGACGCTGAGGTCCAGCCGGTTCGTTGGGGCGAACGCGGCGGCGTCGAGCAGCACGTCGTACCCGTGCTGCTGGGCCAGGTCCACCCATCCCAGCGGATGCTGTACCCCGGTGAAGTTGCTCTGTGCCGGGTACGCGAAGAGCCCCGATGCGCCGGAGCCGGCCGGCCGGGCACGGCCGGCGGTCAGCTCGGCGATCACGTCGGATTCGGCCACCCGCAGGTCGGGCGCGGCCAGCGGCACGTAGCGGACCGGTGCGCGGGCGGCACGGGCGTACTCCCGGATGCCGTTGACGGAGTTGTGGTTGTCCCAGGTCAGCACGAGCGGGCGGTCGCGGCCGAAGCGGTAGGCCTCGCCCACCAAGCGGCAGGCGCCGCTGGCGTTCGGGGTGAAGATGACCACGTACTCGGTCGGGTCGGCGTGGAAGAAGTCGAGCACCGCGCGCCGGGCCGATTCGACGAGCGAGCCGGCGGCCTCCGAGGTGGGGTTCTCCGAGTGCGGGTTGCTGTACAGGCCTTGGAGTAACCGGTCGTGGTGGGCGAGGACCTGTGTCCGTGCGGCCACACCGGCGCCTGCGTAGTCGAGGTAGACCCGGCCGTCGCGGTCGAGGTGCCGGTACTCGGTGGCGCGCAGCTCGTCGATTCGGGCGGTGCTCGCGTACGCGGCCGTCGCAGCGACACCGGCGCCGGCCTGTGTCGGGGAGGATCGCTTCTCGAAGGTCATGGGGAGTGCGGCCAATCCAATGGGTGGGTCGAGTCGCCGGCCTGCTACTTGCTTACCTCGCCTGCTGTCGAGGTGCTGTCGCCGCCGCGACTCAGGCGGGAGGCTGCGGCACGAGGGGCCGGTGCGTCGTGGCCGTGTCCCGGTCGGCCGGGGCGGCTCAGGGCACGCCGGTCGAGTTTGCCGTTGGGCAGGGTGGGCAACCGCTGCACCTGCTCGAACGCGGTGGGAACGGCCACGGCGGGCAGCCGTTCGAGCAGGTGTGCGCGCAGGGTTTTCTGATCCACCGGTTCGGCGCAGACAACGAACGCGACACCTTGGTAGGGAACGGCCACACCGGCGAGGAGCACCGCCGGGTGGGACGTCAGGGCGTGTTCGATCTCGGCCGGTTCGATGCGCATGCCGCCGACCTTGAGCTGCTCGTCGACGCGTCCGTGGTAGTAGAGCAAGCCGTCGGCGTCCATGCTGACCCGGTCGCCGGTGCGGTACACCGGCCCTGCGGACACCACGCCCGGGGAGGAGATGCACAGTTCGCCGTCGTCGATCGAGGTCGTGGTGCCGGGGATCGGACGGCCGATGGGCACCGGGTTTTCGCCCGCCGCGCATTTGTGCACGGTGCTCCAGACGGTGCACTCGGTGGGCCCGTACTCGTTGTAGAGCGTCGCGTGGGGCATCCGCTCGTGGTGCAGGTCGACCAGGTCGGGCGGGCAGCTCTCCCCGGCCACGATGACGGTGGTAAGGCTGGGCGGCGGCGAACGCAGCACCAGCCGGTACAGCGACGGCACCATCAGGGTGTGGGTGGGCCGGTGCGCGGCGCCGGCCCGGATCAGCGCCCGCACGTCGAACGGCCGGTCACTCGGGATGACCAGGGTGCCTCCCGTGCACAGCGTCCAGTAGATGCCCGCCACCGAACTGTCGAACGAGATCGATGAGCACAGCAGGAACCGCTTCGGCGGGAGACCGTAGTACTCCAGCCGGGCACCGGTGGAGTAGCTCAGCGCCGCCCGCGTCACCGTGACCGCCTGCGGCACGCCGGTGGAGCCGCTGGTGAACAGCGTGTACGCGTCGGGCCCGTCCTGCCAGCCGCAAGAAGCTGGACCCAGCGACGCCAGCAGGCTCTCGGTGAGCACGACGGCGGCGCCGCTGCCCGCGGCCATCAGTTCGCGGCGGGCCGCCGGGAAGGCCGCGTCGATGGGGACGTAGCGCGCGCCGGCCCGCAGGACGCCGAGCATGGCCACGATGGCCCAGCGTGACAGCCGGGTGTGCACGATCACCGGCTCCCCGACAGCCACTCCCCGCTGCGCGAGATGGGCGGCGACCGCGCCGCTCAGGCCGTCCAGGTCCGCGTACGTCAGGGTCTGCTCGGGATCCACCACGGCCGGCGCCTCCGGGCGGGTGCGTAGTTGCGCGGCCAGCGCTTCGAGGATCATCGGCGTCTGGCCACGACGGGCATCCGCTTGATGCCGGCCAGCCACGTCGACCGTACGCGCTCGACGTCGCCGTCGGGTTCGAAGGACGCGAAGGTGGCGAACAGTTCCTCGAAGAAGGTGCGCAACGTCAGTCTGGCGACGGCCGCCCCCAGGCAGTAGTGCCGGCCGTCGCCGAAGGCCAGGTGCCGGTTCGGGTGGCGATCCAGGTCCAGGGTGTCGGCGTGGGGGAAGAGCCTTTCGTCTCGGTTGGCCGATCCGAGCCAGACCACGACGGCGTCGCCCGCCGCGACGGGTACGCCGCCGAGTGTGGTGTCCTGCGTCGCCAAGCGCATGAAGTGCCCGGCCGGCGAGCTGAACCGCAGCGCCTCCTCCACCGCGCGGCCGATCTGCTCGGGTCGCTGGGCCCAGTGCTCGTATCGGCCGGTGCGGATCAGCTCGGCCAGGGCCGCACGGGGAACGTGCGGGATGGCGGCGCTGCCGCCGAGGAGGAGGCTGTAGCAGTTGGCCACGACCGCGCCGGGGCGCAGGGGCATGGCTGCCAGCAGGTCGACCAGGTCCCCGCGCGGGCGCCGCCGGTGTTCGAGCACCAGGTTGAGCAGGTATGCGAACAGTTCCCGGTGCCCGCGGTCGAGGGTGGCGGAGGGGCCACCGGGCAGCATGACCTCCGGGTCGTGTTCGGCCACCGACATCGATACCCACCGGGCCAGGGCGGGCCATTCCTCGGCCGGGATGCCCATCAGCGGCCCCAGGATGGCCAGCGGCAGAGCGCTGGTGAGCTCGGCGAAGTCCACGGCCCCGCTGGCGGGGTGAAGCATCTGCCGTATGAAGGAACGGATTGCCGGCGCGTGCCGTGCCACCGCGCGTGTGGTCATCTCGCGTTGCAGCGGTCCCCGGATGAGGCCGTGCCGCGGCGGGTCGGACGCCGAGAACTGCTGATTCTGCGCCGGTTCCGGCCGGCCCAGCATGTTGAGCACCACCCCGCCGGTGGAGGTGAACCTGGCGTGGTCGGCCAGCACCGTTCTGGCGTCGGCGTAGCGGGTGATCGCCCAGAAGCCCGGCCTGCCCTCGACCGGCTGCCAGCGGACGGGTTCGTGCCGGCGCAGCGCCCGCCACACGTCGTGCGGGTCGCCGGTGCCGTGCAGGGCGGGGTCGGCGAGATCGGTGCTGCCTGGGGGCCGGGTGTGGCCGCACGGTGGCGTTCTCATGCGGCCAGTACCTCGTCGACCAGCTCGGCGATCGTCGGCTTGAGGAACAGCACCGCGGCGTCGATCTCGACGCCGAGCTGCTCGTAGAGGTCCATCAGCAGGTCGGCGGCGAGCAGCGAGTCGCCGCCGAGGGCGAAGAAGTCGTCTTCGACGCCTACTGGCGTGATGTTCAGCTTCTCGCTCCAGAGGCGGGTCAGCATCGACTCAAGCTCGGTTCGTGTCGGCACGGATTTTCTCCCAACTGTCGATGAACCGCCTTGTCAGGGCACGCATCTCGTCCTCGCGGTACGTGCGGCGGTACCGCAGGCAGGTGGTGTAGGCGCCGCCCGCGCCCGGCTCGAGCCAGAACGTCAGCCCGTTGACGGGCAGCACCGGGCCGCCCAGGCCGAGCCCGGCGGGGATCGTCAACGGTTCGATGCCGGCGCCGTCGGGCACCTGGATGACCTCGAACTGGGCCAGGCCCGGTCCGCCGTCGGTGAACAGCGCACCTGTCTGCGGCACCGCGTTCAGCAGCACCGGGAACGGGATCTCGTGCGCGTAGGCTTCGGCGAACGCGCGGTGCACCGCTTGCACCGTCGGGGTGCCGAGCCGCACCGGCAGCACATTCATGTACAGCCCCACGGTGTCCCAGTCGGAGCGCTGCCGGCCGTGGGTCAGCACCGGTATGACGGCCTCGCCGGAGCACAGCGGGCTGAGGGCCTGCGCGAACGCGGTGAGCAGGACGACGAACGGTGTGCTGCGCATGGTGCGGGCGACCGCTGCGGACTGCTCCTGGGTGATGCCGCTCGGAGTCCTGATCTCGGCTGTGCCGGTTTCGCTGCCCGTAGACGGGTTAAGCGCCGGCACGTCGGCGAGCGTCTGCTGCCAGAACGGCAACGACCGGTTCACCCTCGCGGTGGGGTAGGTGGATCGGCTGTCGTGGTAGGAAGGCGCCGGGCCGGTCTGCGGTTTGAGCACCTCGCGGAGCAGCAGCCGCATCGACCACGGGTCGGAGACGGTGTGGTGCGCCACGAGCAGCAGCTCGCGGCCGGCCAGGTATGCCCAGAGCAGGCAGCGTGCATCGGGTGGGTACTGGCCGGCTGCGGCCGCCGCCCACACGTCGTCTACGGTGCGCAGCGGAACCGGCGCCTGGCCCAGTACGGGATGCCGGGCCACGACCGCGTCCAGCGCCTGCCGCAGGTCGGCCGGGTCGGGTTCGGCGGGCAGCCGGATGCCGCCGAGCGCAACGAACCGGTCGATGTCGGCCGGCCCGCCCGCCCAGGACAGGATCCGCTGCCCGAACGGCTGGTCATCCACCTCGTACACCTCCCATGGTCTTGCCGGCCGTGTCGGCTGGCACCCGCCCGTGCGGTGCCGGGAATCTCGTCGGTGACTGCCCGGTGTCGGGGGCGGCGGCTTCGTCCGGTAGGTCACGCCACCGCCGCAGCGGTGAGAAATAGAGCAACAGGCCGGACGCCCACACCCCGGCGGCGGCGATCCAGAGCGTCGGGCGGACCCCGAGCCAGCTGCCCAGCAGCCCGCCCGCCAGGGCACCCACCGGCATCACCCCGAAGATGACCCATCGGACCGAGGCGGTCATCCTGCCCAACAAATCCGGCGGGCAGACCCGCTGCCGGTAGCTGATCGCGGCTGCGTTGTAGACGGCGAACACCGCCCCCAGGCCCGCCATGCCGGCTGTGTAGGCGGCCGCACCCCATCCGGGTTGTGCGGCCGGTACGAGCAGCACCGTCCAGCCGAGGCCCAGCGGGGCGATCCAGATGATCCGCGCGGTGCCGACCAGCCGCGCCAGCCGCGCGGACACGGCGCCACCGCCGATCCCACCCAGCGTTGTCAACGCCAGCACCACACCGACCATGTGCTCGCTCAGGCGTAGGTCGCGTACCAGGTAGAGAATCGCCAACGCGAAGATCATCTGGCTGAACAGGTTGAGTGACGCCGAGGCCGCCACCAGTCTGGGCATGAGCGGGTGGCGGAACACGAAGGTCAGCCCGGCGACCAGCTCGCGGCGGAAGTTCCGCTGCTGCGCCGCGGCGGGGGGTTCCTCCCGGCTTCGGATCAGCATCAGGGACACCGCGTTCGCCAGGTAGGCGAGGGCGTCTATGCCCGCGGTACGCGCCACGCCCAGCGCCGACACCAGTGCGCCGCCCGCGCCGTATCCGGCGATCCGCGAGACGGAGTACGTGGTGGCCAGCTTGCCGTTGGCGTCGAGCAGTTGGTTCCCGGTGACGACCGACGGCAGGAAGCTGTGGTGCGCGGTCTCGTACAGCACGGTGCAGACGCTGGACAGCAGCGCCACGATCCACAGTTGCGCCATCGTGACCCAGCCGGCCCACGCGCCGGCGGCGACGGTGGCCACCAGCGCGGCCCGCACGAGGTGACAGGTCACCATGACGCGGCGTTTGCGCATCCGGTCCACCCACACCCCGGCGGGTAGGGAGAGGAACAGGTAGGCGGCCATCCGGGTGGCGCTGAGCACGCCGACCTCCACGGCGGAGGCGTCCAGGACGGTGACGGCCAGCAGCGGGATGGCCAGCATCGAGACGGCGTCGCCGACCTCGCTGAGGGTTCGGCCCGACCACAGCACCATGAAGTCGCGGTGGCGCCAGAGGCTGTCGCTCATGCCGCGTCCTTGACCGCGCGCTGAAGGAGGTCGGTCATGGTGGTCAGGAAGCGTTCCACCTCGGCGCGCCCGTACCCGCTGCGCATCACCCGCAGGGTGAGTTGCACGTAGGGGTGCACTCGGGCCATCAGGTAGAAGCTGGCCCCGCTGTACGCGCGGGGCGGGAGGAATTCGATACGCCCGGGAGCCGCCTCGGACGGCGCGGGGTCGGTGTCGGCCGGCGCCGGGATGAAGGTGAAGAAGCTGCCGTGGTCGAAGTCCATGGGTGTCACGGCGAACGGGTCGTACACGCCGTGCTGCATGGCACGCACCGCCGCGACGTTGACCTCACGGGCCATCGGGCGCAGCGGTCCGTCGGGATCGCCGGATGCCAGCATGGGCACCCACTGGGTCATGGACGACACCAGGCGCCGCACCGTGGGATCCAGCCGGTTCGCGGCCAACTGCCACAGCAACTGATCGGTCAGACCCGTCGTCAGTGCCAGCGCCTGCGCGTAGACCGTGAGCAGCACGGTGGGCAGGGTGACCTGCAGGTGCCGTGCCGCCTGGCGAACCGCGTCGTACGGGATACCGGTGTGTGCGCAGGCCCGCACCAGGGGACCCCGGGACACCGGAGGCCGTGGCGCAGCGGCGACGATCCGCCGGCGGTACTCTCCGGCCGCGGCCAACCGGGCCCGGAAGGCGTCAGCGCGCTGGCGTTCGGCTACCTCCCGGGGCGCGGGGGCGTCGTCGGGGCGGCCACCACGCAACAGGGTGTGAAAGTCCGATTCCAGGATCCGCATCGCCGCGCCGTCGGCGGCGATGTGGTGGATAACCAGCTGGACCTGCGGTGGCCCGCCGTCGTCGGGAGTGCGCAGCCAGGCTCGCCATGCCGGCTGGGCGGCGAGGTCGAACGGCTCCCGCACGGACGCTTCGGTGAGCTGCACGAGCGGGTCGCGTAGGACCACCTGCCGCACGCCGCCGGGATCTTCGGCCGGGCGGTAGACGGTGCGTAGTGACTCGTGCCGTGCCGCCAGCGCGGTGAGGGCGTCCCGCACCTGCCTCTCGGTGGTGCCGGCCGGAACTGACCACGCCGGGTCCTGATTGGACTCCCACAACTGTGCGGCGGGGCGCACCGAGAGGGCTCGCCACATGGAGAGCTGGCCGATGGTGAGTGGGTAGCTACCGTGACTGCGCATGACTCCTCCATGTCGCGGGGGGGTGGGTGGTCGCCTCGCGGCGACCACCCACCATCGTTTACGTGTCTCAGCCGGCGCAGTCGTCCTTCCGCATCGCCCGCACCTCCTCTCGTCGAAGCGGTCGACTTCCTCCGGATCAGGTGGGATCCGGAGGCACATCGCCCGAGGGATGAAGCTTCTGGATCAGGTCCAGCTGACGCCACGCTTGCCGACGCTGCGCATGCGCTTCTCCTCTCCCGACGTGGCGGCCCCGTGCCCGCCCGGTCATCTCAGCGTCGGCCGCCGCCCGTTTCGGCGGTAGGCCTGTCGTTGGTCGAGGCCGTTCGAGCTTGTTCGAGCGGGACCTCGAACGTCACCGGCGCGGGAACGTGCCGCCGTGGCCACAGCGGCGCGAGAGCGAGGACCGCCACCGCGCCCGACAGCCCGCTGAATCCGATCACCGTGGTGGCCGACCAGCGATCCGCGGCCAGACCCGCCATGACCATCGCCGTCCCCTGGAGCCCACTCAGACCGGTGATGGCCACGCCGAACGCGCGTCCCCGGTACTGCGTCGGCACGGCCCGGCCGAACAACGCGTTCAGCGGGATGGCGAACGCACTCGCGGCGCCGGCCAGCATCAACAACAGGAGCATCAGCCACACTGGGGGGATGAGCCAGGTTGCCGCCAGCACCCCGGCGGACAGAGCGGCCAGCGGCAGGATCAGCCGCGACCGCACCGCCGGCGGGCAGAGCCGGGTGAGGGCCACCCCGCCGAGGGCCATTCCCGACGGTGCTGCCGCCAGCAACAGTCCGACGGTGGCGGCGCCGCCGCCGTACTGGCGGGCCAGCGGCACCATCAGTCCCTCGGCGGCGTAGGTGAAAGCGCTGGCCGTCCAGAGGACGAGGACGTAGGCGCGCAGGCGGGTGTCGGTGCAGATCACCCGCAGGCCGGCGGCCCGGCCGGGCGGGTCCAGGCTCCGCGACGGGCGGGGCGCGGGGCGGGGGCGGACGCCGATCATGATCAGTATCGCCGAGACCAGGAACGTGCCGGCGTCCACCAGCAGCGCACCGCGTAGCGACAGCAACGCCACCAGGCTCCCCCCGACGGCGAAGCCGACCACCTGCATGGCCTGGGCGCAGATGTTGTCCACGCCGTTTGCCACCGCGTAACGGTCGCCGTCGAGGACCTCGGGCATCAACGCCGCCCGCGCGGCCACGAACGGCGGCCGCATCAGGTTGACCGCGAAGAGCACCACCACCAGGGCAGGTGCGGCGAGGTCCAGCAGCGCCGCGGCCGGGATGAGCGCCGCGCGGGCAACATCGCACGTCACCAGGATCCGCCGCCGGGGGAACCGGTCGGCAAGGCCGGAGAGCAGTGGCCCGCCCGTTAGCCAGGCCAGGTAGGAACTGGCGTAGGCGGCCGCCGACAGTGCGGCCGAGCCGGTGCGGGTGTAGACGAGGTACGCCACGGTCACGGCGGTGAGCTGATCACCTGCCAGGGATAGCAGGTACGCCGCGAACAGGTAGCGGTACTCGCGCACTGCGAACACCTCGGCGTACGTCGCGGCCCGCTCGGTCACCCCGCCCCCGTCCTGCCCCACCGCCGGCTGCCATCACGGCGCCGCTCGGTCGAGACGCTATCCGCGGCGGCGCCTGCCGGCCCGGGACCAGGCGTTCGAGGCCGTTCGATTCCGTTCGAGTGGGCGAGACTGTCGGCGGGGCCGCGCCTGAGCCGAAGTCCCTGTCGCAACGTGTCGCGTGGGCGGCCCCGGCTGTTCACGGCTGGAAAGTGGATGCATCGCGCCGTCAACGCCCTGCCGCTGATGCTGGCCCATTCATCGCCCAGCGAGTCTCAGGCCCTGACGGCGACCATTCACGGGATGGTGGACCAGGCCGGTGTCGGCGACGACATCCGGGGGCGCGGGATCGAGGTCGGCGAGGCATATGAACCCTGCGACCCGCTCACCGTCATGATAGAAAGTGCGAGGACGAGATCCGCCCGGCAGCGTCACACCACGCCATTCCCGTCGCGGCCCAGGTCCGCCTCCAAGAGCGCGCGGTCGGAAACCTTTCCGCAGCACAGTGAGCACGGTATGCAGCCCGGTGGACGGCAGACCATGCTCACGCGGCGGCGTTAGAGCCCGCTGCGGCGGTTTCCGGCCTAGCGGTGCCGGACTTCGTCGGCAGCGTCCTGCGTCTCTGCCCTTACCTGGTGGGCCGCGGACCGGCCCTGGTCGCGGACGGCGGAGGCGCCCTGGGCGGCGGTGGACTCCACCGACTCGGCCGCCTGCTGCGCGGGCTCGCGCATGGTGTCCCGGAGCTGGTTGCCGACCTGGCTCGCCTGCTGGCGAAGCCCTGCGGAGTGCTCACCCACCATGCCCCGAGCCTGCCCAGCCCAGTGCCGCTCGGGGCGGCTGGGCGGGATCAGGGAGGAGACGAGCAGCCCGGCGCCGAAGGCGATCAGGCCAGCCGCGAGTGGATTGCCCTGGGCCTGCGCCCGGGACTGCTGCCCGAGCGACCGCGCCTCGTCCCGGACCGAACCGGCGGCGTAGGACATGCGCTGGCCGGCGCCGTGCCCGTCCGTCTGTGCGCCCATCACCTTCTCCTTCGCCCGGGTCAGCGCGCCGCGTGCCTGGGCGGCCCGGTCGCCGGCGATCCGGCGGGGGTTCACCTTGTCGGTCAAGGCATCCACGTCGCTGCTCAACTCGCCGCAGGTGTTCTCGATCTCTGATCGGATCCGATCCGGTTCACTGGACATGATCCGCTCCCTCCTGGCTCGGTCAGCGGCCTCGCATGGCGTGTGGCATCTCCCGCGCGGTTTGTTTCGTCCGTGGCAGGACCGCACGGAGCCGCCGCATGTTCGTTCGGGCGTTGGCGAGCAGGACAGCGGAGGCGACCGCCCAGACAACCGCTACGATCAGCGCGGCCCAGCCCTCGTCCATCACGTTCGACAGGCCCCACCACACCGCGTAGGACACGAACAGCACGGCCAGGAAACCGGCCACCGCCGCCCCGCCGAACATTCCGCCGGCCTTGCCGGCCTGGCTCGCCTCCTCGCGCAGCTCCGCCTTGGCGAGCTCCACTTCCTGGCGGACCAACGTGGACAGATCCCGGGTCACGTCGCCCAGCAACTCGCCGACGGACGGCTGCGTCCGCTCCTTCTCCGGGGCGCTCACGGCGCCACCCCGCCCGGGATATCCGGCTCCGGCCGGCCGGCTGGCGAAACGTTCTGCGCCCGGGCCGCCCCGGTGTACGGCCCCTCTGCCACGTACGGGGCCCTTAACGGTCTGACCGGACGACGGCGCCGGTGTCGGCTGCGTGGGCTGGGCCGGCGGGGCGGCGGGACCCGCCCCGTCGGAGGCGGTCAGGTTCCGGGTGAGCCGGCCGACCTTGCCCATCTCTTTGCAGCATTGAAAGCCCGTCGCGAGCTGCCGGCACCGCGTCTCCTGGCCTTCCCGCGGATGCCGCCGCCGCGCTCGGCAGACGGCGTGATGCGCCTGGGAGTGATTGCCACGCCCATTGGTAGATGGTTGATCCCGTTCTGCTGCATCGCGGGAGGTGTGATGGTCAGGCGTGGAACATCCCGTGGCGCAGTGGTGGTGATCACGGGGGGCGCCGACTGGCGTCGGCCGGGCGACTGCGTTGGCGTTCGCTGCCGAAGGGGCAAGGTTGGTCCTCGCCTTACGCAGCCAGGAAGCGCTTGTGGAGGTGGAGCAAGACTGCCGAGCACGAGGCGGGCAGGTGCTCGTTGTTCCGACCGACATTGCCGATCCCGCCGCCGTAGATCGGCTGGCCCGGCTGGCGGTGCCGCGCTGCTCGCCCACCGGATGGCACCGCGTGTCACCGAGTCGCTAGTCGCCAGGTGGAACTCGACGTTCTTGACCAAGCCGGCCGCAGCCGCTCCCGGATCGGGATCGGATCGGGATCGCTGTTTGATCCACCACCAAGCGGCGCCGTGCACGGCGGATACCGCCGCATCCGGGTCCGCGGTCGGCTCGGCGAGTGGCTGGGTGTGGCGCAGTCCCGCCGGAATCGACCGGCTCCCGGCTGACCGCCGGTTTGACGCCCGCATGACAGCGGGCCCCGCCGTCAGCGGCGGCCGGATGACCCGCCCGTCATCCGCGCTGCGAATTGCCGTAGCTTCGCCTGCGTGCTGGGCTTGGCCGCCTCGCGCCGCCCACGGTCAATCACCTTGCGCCCCTGTGGGCTGTTCAGGAGGCCCTTGATCCGTTGACCGACCGATGTCATGACCTGCCACCTTTCAGTTCTCTGCTGCCTGCGGTAGTAGGGCCTTGCCTCATCGACGTCTTACCCGCAGACGCCCCGCCTATCTGCCTTCGAGGTGAGCCGCAGAGGTCAGTTCCCGTAACGGCTTCCCGCGCTGCTCACGGTATGCACGGCGTTCACGCTCAGGCCGGTCACCTCCCGCACCAAGCGCCGGAACGCCACTTCGAAGCCAAACCCAACCGATCCCGCCACGTCGTAGGCCCGGACACAGCCAGCTGAGATCGCCGCCAAACAGCCAGCCAACCGCTTTGCCGCGATCCGCGCCCAGATTTTGCAGATCACGCTTGGACCCACTCCGGCGTCCAGATGTCGATCGACGGGAAATCGGCCCAGGCGGGGCTGAACTGCATCAGCAGCATGTAACCCTCACGTCCGTGCACCGGTTCTCGGTACATCCACCCCCAGGTAGAGCCACCTCCGCGGCTCCATCCGCCGGGGAAGAACTTCCGGAACCTTGTTGGTGCCGCTTTGTCGGCTGTCCCAGACTCGACGGGTGGATCACGCCGCCGTCGACCGGACGGCCGAGTCGACGGGTTTCGCATGCGTTTCTGCTCACCTGGGCGACCACGAAGCCACCCGGAGCACCGGGAACCCGCCCGCCCGAGCGGACAGGTACCGCATGTGGAGATGACTGTGCGGGCCCGGATCCGGGCCGGGGATCCGGACGCGTTCCGGGACCTGTTCGACGACCATGCCCGGTCGGTGTACAACCACGGCTTCCGGCTGACCGGGGACTGGTCGGTGGCGGAGGAGGTGGTGTCGCTGACCTTCCTGGAGGCGTGGCGGCTGCGGGACCGGGTCGTCGCCGGCGCCGAAGCCGGGTCCTTGCGTTCTTGGCTGCTTGGTATCGCCACCAATGTGGCCCGCAACGTACGCCGGGCCGCCCGCCGGCACGCTGCGGCCTCCTCCCGGCTGCCCCGTGCCGAGGTGGTGCCGGACTTCGCCGAGGAGGTCGCCTCCCGGATCCGCGATCGAGAACGGCTGGCCCTGGTCCGAACCGCCCTTGCCGCGTTGCGACAGCCGGAGCGTGAGGTGCTGGCGTTGTGCGTCTGGTCCGGGCTCGACTATGCCGAGGCGGCGGCCGCGTTGGGGGTGCTGGTCGGCACGGTGCGCTCCCGGCTGTCCCGGGCGCGCACCAAGCTGCACAAGCTCGTCACTGCGGGGAAGCTGCGACAGGTCGGGAAAGACGCGGAACCGGCCGGCGGCCGTGGACAGATACCAGTCGACCGCGCGATCGCGGTCCGGTTCGCCGAGGGGGACTCCCGATGAGCACTGACCCGCAAGACGTACGTGCCGACCTGGCCGGTTTGCTGCCGGCGCCGGTGGAGCGGGACCTGCCGAGCGACCGCCACCGGTTGATCCAGGAGTTCGTGATGACCCAGATCCATCCCGCCCAGCCCATGCCGCCGCGTCGGGCACCGCGCCGCCGGCTCATCCTCGCCTCGGCACTCACCGCCGCTACGGCGACCGCCGTCGTGGTGGTGGTCGGCCTCGGGCCGTCGGACGGCACCGGCGGTGCCCCGGATGCCGGTGGCGCCACCGCCCCGGGTGACGGCCGGGCGCCGGTCGCGGCCGGCCCCTCCGGCCAGCAGATCCTGCTCGCCGCCGCCACGACCGCCGGGAAGCAGGCCGCCACCTCCGGCGCCTACTGGCACCTGCGGACGACGGCCACCGACTACGAGTGGGAGACCTGGATCGGGCGCGATGGGGGAATCTGGGTTCGGGGTGCCAAGACCGGCGGCGACCTGATGGCGCTTCCCGGGGCCGCGTCGTTCCGGCTGGGCGGCCCCGAGGTGAGCTTCGCGCAGCTCCAGCAGTTGCCGACCGAACCGGCCGCGCTCAAGCGCTGGATCACCGAGTCGGTGCGTAGCAGCGACATCCGGACGAGCGCCGGCCGACCGGACTCGGCCATGCAGGAGCAGATGGTCTTCGACGGCCTGCTGTCCCTGCTCGCCCAGATGCCCGCCCCGCCCAAGGTCCGGGCCGCTGCCTTCCAGGCCGTCGCCGCGTACCCTGACGTGACGAGCACCGGCGCGACCGACGGCGGGCAGGGCCTGCTGATCCACCTGAACGGCGAGCCGGTGGCCCGGATGGTCGTTGATCCGGCCACCGCCCGGATCCGGAAGACCAACTTCTTTGTCACGGCGGACGGGGCCCGAATCTCGACTCCGGGGGACGCCATGTTCACACTGACCGCGGAGTGGACCAACCGGCTGCCCGGCTAGCGGTCACCGGGTGCGTTTGCCGCCCGCGGCATCCGCACCCGGATCGCCCCTCAGGCGCTGGTGACCCGAACAGCATCGTCGCCGCGGGGCGGTTAGGCGGAGAACCACCCCACGGCCGGGGCGCGGCGGTAATCCGGCCGACTCGCCCACACCTGGCTCCACGCTCGCTCCTGCGTCGAGCCGAGACGTCCGTGCCGGGCGGCGTCAGCGTTCTCGCTCAGCAAACGGTGCAGCGCTGACGCCGCCTCGACATCCCCTGCGCTGATCTCATGCAGGACATACCGCCGGGGACGATGGTCGAGTGGATAGACCCCAGCGAACCAGAACTCCCGCCCATCCCACCGGGCCAGCCCGTCGATCGCTCCGTCGTAGAAGTCGTCGCATCACAGAATCTCGACGCCGGACAGCTCGACCAAACCGGCCAACACCGACTCCTCGTGCATCAGAAGGTCTTCGTCAGGTTCCTCAGGCACACGCAAACGTAGCCCTTCTGCCTCCCGGCGCTGACCAGTCTTACCATCGACAGCGGGCACCAGACCTATTCGATCAAGGCCTGGCTCAAGCGTCTTGCGAAGCCGCTTCGTCAACCATCATGCGAGACCAGGCATTCTGGTGAGGGTGCGTCGTACTCCGGTTGGAGCGTCACACGATGCCCGACCCGCTGGCTACCTTCTGTGAAGCCCTGGTCGAAGGCCCTCAATCGATGGCCGGCCGCTAAGCCACGAGACTCTTGGCCATGATGTGCTCCCGCCGCACGCCGTCGGGCATGAGGTCGCCGAGTTCACCCGTGTCACGAAAGCCGTTCCGCTCGTACAGCGCCCAGGCGTTCTGGTTGCCCTCCACCACGGCCAGGCGCAGCGTCTCCGCGCCCACGAGCCGAGCCCACTGCTCGACCGCCTGCAAAAGGTGGTCGCCCACGCCCCGGCCACGTCCCAGTGGCGCCACGTACATGGAAATCAGCTCGACGACGCCGTCGTGATCGGTCGGCACCCCGCTGGCCATCCCGACCGGCTGCCCGTCGAGCATTGCCATGATGTTGTACGCGCCAGGGATTGCCAGCCGACCGCGCCAGCGTTCCTCACGGTCGCCCTCGCCCTGCCAGTCCGCCAGCTGAGAACCGAACGCGTACGCCGCCTCCGCCAGCGCAGCAAGCCGCAGCTCCCGCCACATCTTCCAATCGCCCTCGCTGAGCACACGCGTCTCAATCATGCGGGGAAGGGTGCCGCAGGTGTCGCGAGCAGGCAACCCGGTATCCGGTGACGGGGTGTGACGACCAGGCGCTATTGACCGACGACCTGTCACCCATCAACTGGAACAGATGCGTAACGTGTCAACTGGAGCCAGACAATGCTGGGAAGGGTGTGTCCGGTTCGAGTGATACTGGGATCCTGCTCGGATGAGCCAGGAGCAAGTGCAGGTCCTGTCCCGTGTTCCTCCTGCACCATCCCCGGCGGGTGGCTCGACCAGGCCGGCCTGGACCGGCCCGGCAACAAGGAGATCCAGCTGCAACTCTTCTGGGACTACCAGTTCAACCTGGACGTCTACCCGGACTTCCAGCGGTACCTTCGTCAGCACCAGCCGCCCACGCTCGTCACCTAGGGTCGGCACGACGAGATCTTCGGCCCCGGCGGCACCGAGGCGTACGCCCGGGACCTGCCCGACACCGAGAGCCATTTGCTGGACACCGGCCACTTCGCGCTGGAAACCCACGGCGACGAGATCGCCGGACTGATGCGCGCCTTCCTGCGGCGGACGCGGTAGAGCCGTGCCTGCCGTCACCCTGCGGTCACGAACCAGCCGGCGGGAGGCCAGGGTCGTCGCGCTGAGCGCGGGCAGCATGCTGCTCGACGCGGCGGCCCTGCTCGCCGTCACCGAACATCCGACCGGTCTGGACGTCTTCGCGTTGCCCTTCCTCGCGACGGCGGCGGTCCTGGCCATGGCGCCCCGCGCGCCGCTGGCCCCACCCGCCGCATTGCTGATCAGCTATGCATCCTGCGCCCCGATCGCGGTGGCGATCACGGCCGCCGCGGGCCCTTCGGTGTGGACCGCGACCGCGGCAACGGTGTCCTCGGTGGTCGCCATGCTGCTGCTGGAAGCGCCGCACGCACCGGCGGCCGTCTGCGCCGCGTTCATCGGGCTGACCGGCACCAGCCCCGGCTATCCCCTCCACACGGTGCTGCCCGCCGTGTCGATCGTGCTCGGGGCGGCGCTGGTCAGCGCGCGGCTCCTCCCCACGACGACTACCGGCCGTCCTGGCACTGAACGGGCCGGTCGGCGGCCAACTCCGGCTCGCGCCGGCAGGTGACATGGATGAAGCCGAATCGGTAGGCCCGGGGCCGGCGGGGCGTGAGTTCGTCCAGGCGGCCCTCGGCAGGGGATCGACGTAGGCCGCCTCATACCAGATCCCGTCACGTCCTCCAGGCTGAAACCGAGAGGTGTAGTCAACGCAGTGCGGTCAGGGTGCGCAGCACGGCCGCGTGTTCGTAGCTGGCCGTCGGTATCGTCGCCGCTTTGATGTGCCGGACGAGGCCGGCCGGGTCGACGAGGACCGTGCCGGACTGCTGCACGGCCCCGAACACCGTGCGCATTAGGCCGAACGCCTCGTGCGGGCTGCCGTGCGCACCGGTCACGACCGGGAACGGCAGCCCCTGCCTGGCCGCCCACGCGCGAGCGGTCGTCGGCCCCTCCGGTACGACCACCACGATCCGCGCCCCGAGGGCGGCGTACTCGTCGACGTGCCGCGCCAGATCGCGCACGTGCCGAACACAGACCGGGCAGGTGGTGGCCCGCATGAAGTACAGCAGCACATGCATCCGGTCCAGGTAGTCGTGCAGCCGGACGGAGGCGCCGGTCGCGTCAACCAGGTCCAGATCGGGCACGGTGGTGTTGATTTCGAGCATGGTGAACTCCCGGAAGAGGCAGAAGGAGCACAGGAAAGGCAGTCAGTGCTGCAGCGCGGCCTTGACGTTCGTGCGCGCCCGGTGCAGTTGGGACTTCATCGCGGCGAGGCTCAGCCCGAGGCTGTCTGCGACGGCGCGGCCCGGGTATCCCTGCACATCACGCAGGATGAGGACGCGGCGCTGCACGTCAGGCAGCGCCGCGATCGCCCGGGCCACCCGCTCGGCCTCCAGACGCCGGATAACCTCGTCCTCGGGCGATTCCACCGCGCCGACACCGCCGAGGTCGTCCCACCCCTGGGGGCGCAGGCGGCGCAGGCACTCGTTGCGCACGATGCGAAACATCCACGACGACAACGCGGTGATCGATCGCAGCGTGCCGACCTTGCGGAACAGGATGAGCAGGGCCTCCTGCGCGGCGTCCTCGGCGTCCTGCGGCGACGCACACAGGGTGTGAGCGAAGCGCAGAACGTGCGGATGGGTGTTGGCGACCAACGCGGTCAGCGACTCGACGTGGCCGTCCCGGGCGGCGGCGACCAGTTGTGCGCTGGCCCACTCGGCACCGCTCATGCCCCGCCCTCCCGTCCGGCTCGATGCGTTCGACACCCCCATAAGAGTGGGCCCACGGCGAAAAGGATTCGCGGACCGGGTACAAGCTGACCCTGGAGCTGGCGGCTATCGACGGTTTACCCGTGTGCCGGCGGCTTCACCGGTGTACAGCCTGGGGCCGGGCTCGGTGCCCGGCCCGCTCCGCGGCCACCTTATGTGAGGACGCAGGACGTAGCGCCTGCAGTCGGCGGGGATGGCGATACCCCGCAGTCAACGCACATCCGCCCTGTCAGCTGAGGAATTGTCGATCTCCGCCAGGCCATGAGCAGTGTCGACCTGATTTCGGCAGTCTCGCCTGGCCCCGGCGGCAGGCGAGGCCTTCGTGTGCGCCTCGCTCACCGCGGCGATGCACTTGCCGCTTCGTTCCGATCACGCCAGCCCCTGCTTGCGGCACGGTGCTGGCCAGCTGATACGAGACGCCAGAGGTTCTTGCTGACTGAAGTGGTCGTTCAGCGGCCCAGCCCGGTCCAAACCGATCGCCGGCCTCCCGCCATCCTGAATGCACCCCGATCCGGTGATCGCGAAGGTTTCGCCGGCGCTACCAGGTCGAGTCGGGACGCTGAAGAGATGGAGCACCGATCGCGACAGCCGGCGCTGGGACGTCTGCTGTCCGTCAGGCGCGTCCTGTGGGCGCTAGCCGCCGGTGCCATCGCCGGGACGGCCACCGCGCTGGCCGGGGCGCCGGAGCTGACGCCGTTGCTAACTTGGACGATCGCGGCGGGCACGATCCTCGTCTGGGTATGGCGGTACTGCTGGTCGGCGAGCTCCAAGCGCACCGAGGAACTCGCCGAAGCGGAGCGGCACTCACGTTCCACCGATACGGCGGTCATCATCGCGTCCGGTATCAGTGTCGCCGCAGTGGCCGAGGCGCTCATCCGCGCCTCGGACGAGCAGGACATTACGGCTGTCGCTCTGGTGATCCTCAGCGTGGTCGCGGTGGTCCTGGCATGGGCGCTGGTGAACACCGTCTTCGCATTCAAGTACGCCCGGCTGTACTACCTCGACGAAGACGGCGGCTTCGACTTCAAGCGGGAAGACGGTCCCGCGTACGCCGACTTCGCATACGTCGCCTTCACGGTTGGCATGTCCTTCGCCCCGGGAGAGAACGAACCGACCAGCAACCGCATGCGCAGGGTCGCGCTCGGGCACGCGCTGCTCTCGTACGCCTTCGGAACCGGCATCCTGGCCGTCGCCGTCAATCTGGTCACCAACCTGGGCCAGTCATGACCTTTCCGCTGTGCCTGAGCCCGCCGTGAGGGGCGGGAAGTCTGGATCATTGGCTTGATGCTGTCCGGCTCGGCACCATCCTCGGGGCCGCCAACCTGATCACGACCTAGGCCCAGCAGGAAGGACCGCGTTCCAGACGCGGCCTTCCCGTACTGCATGCCTGCACCGAGAAGTCCGCGTTACCTCCTCTCGCGGCGACGGGAAGCGGCAGCACGACGCATCTGCAACCCACTCCATTGCCACCAACCACCGTCTGGCCGACGGCTCGCAGCACCACGACGACCCGCCGGCCGATGAGGTGTCCCGCCGCCGGAGTACGCGGGGATTGCGACGACGTGCGGCCTGGCCATTGACCGCGACCGTAACGCCGCACTCAAGCTGGCCGCCCTGGCGGCCGAGTACGACACCGCCGGGAGTGGCCCGGTGGCAGCACGTGGAGCCGACCAGAAGACCCGCATAGGCGGGCAGGTGGCAGTGAAGCGTGAACCCGGAACCGCCACAGCGGGTCGGACCGGGACCGTCCCACCGCAAGGGCGGAACTACCGATCGTGTGCTCTCTAGAGTGCACTGAGAGGTAACGGCTGACCGACCAGCATCTTGATCAACTCTGGTAGGCGGCAACGGCCGGCGACCTTCCTTGATTCCCATGTTGATCGGCCTCGACGCCGCACGGCAGGGCCCAAGCGCAGCCGTACTCCTGGATCAGCAGGTGGCAGTAGCCGGCGGGAAGCATCCGAATTGGCGCCAGGTCCGGTTGGCGGGGATACCGCCGGGTGGGGGGCTCCAAGGCGGCTGATCCTCCCGGCCTGGAGCCCCCACCTGAGTCAGGCTGTCGCCATCTGGCGGACGTGTCTGCCCTCGGCAAACTCCTCGACCATCTTGGCGCAGAAGGCCGGAAGGTCGCTGGGGCTGCGGCTGGTGACCAGGCCGTTGTCGACCTGCACCTGTTGGTCCACCCAGTTCCCGCCCGCGTTGCGGATGTCCGTGCGCAGACTGGGGAACGAAGTGACGGTCCGGCCGTTGACCATCCCGGTTTCAACCAAGGACCAGGGGCCGTGGCAGATCGCTGCCACCGGCTTCTGTTGCTGGAAGAACGCCCGGACGAAGTCCATCGCCTGCGGGTTCATCCGGAGCCGGTCGGGGTTGACCGTCCCGCCGGGCAGCAGCAGGGCGTCGTAGTCGGCCGCATTGGCCTCGTTCACGGTCCGGTCCACCCGATAGCGGTTGGCAGGGTTGATGTCCTGGTTCATTGCCTGGATCTCGCCGGAATTCAAGGAGATCAGGTGCACCTCGGCCCCCGCCTGCTCCGCGGCGGCCCGGGATTGCGTGTACTCCACGTCCTCCACCCCGTCGGCGGCGAGACAAGCGACTCGCTTGCCGGTCAGTGGCTGCTGGCTCTGCGCCATTTTGCGGCCTCCCCTTCGCGGCGCCACCCCGTCGGCGGCGCATCGTTCGCTCGCGGTCGCCTTCCCGGTGCGACCACCGGAAAACAGGCCAGCGAAGGCCGCTCGGGGACGGACAATCCACCCGTATGCCCGCTGCTCAGACAGGGCATGCGCGGAGAAAGGTCGCGCTACGAGAGCGTGCCGCCTGTAGCAGCGGGTAACGCATCCAACCCATTGGTACTGAGGCTCCCGGAAAGGGCCGCCATGACTCTCGCTGCTGCCGCGATCGAGCTACCATCCGGCCAGACCATGCCCGTGCTCGGCCAGGGAACGTGGTACCTGGGCGAGCGCCCCGGAAGGCGGCGGGACGAGATAGCCGCCCTACGCGCCGGGCTGGACCTGGGCATGACCATGATCGACACCGCGGAGATGTACGGTGACGGCGCCTCCGAGGAACTCGTCGGTGAGGCGATTACCGGACGGCGCGCCGACGTCTTTCTGGTCGACAAGGTGCTGCCCTCCAACGCCAGCCGACGGGGAACAGTGCAGGCCTGCCGCCGCAGCCTGCAACGACTCGGCGTCGACCACATCGACCTCTACCTCCTGCACTGGCGCGGCTCGCATCCACTCGCGGAGACGATCGAGGCGTTCACCGAACTCGTCGACGCCGGTGACATCGGGCAGTGGGGCGTGAGCAACTTCGATCTTTCCGACATGACGGAGCTACTCGAGGCGGGCGGGAACTCCTGCGCGGCCAACCAGATCCTGTACAACCTCACCCGCCGCGGTCCCGAGTACGACCTGCTGCCGTGGCTAGGCGAGCACCGAATCCCGGTGATGGCGTACTCGCCGATCGAGCAGGGCCGGCTGCTCGGCCACCCCCAGGTCGCGGAGGTCGCCGCCCGGCACGAAGCCACGCCCGCCCAGGTTGCGCTGGCCTGGCTACTGCGGCAGGAGAGGATTGCGGCCATCCCCCGATCGTCCAATCCCGAGCACACCCGGGAGAACGCGGAAGCGCACGACCTGTATCTGAGTGAGGAGGACGTGGCGGCACTCGACACGGCGTTCCCGCCGCCGACCGGCCCGCAACCGCTGGAGATGTTGTAGCGCCACCGTTTCCGCGGAGGGCGCGTGGTAAAGAAGCGGTGCCCTCCGCCCGGCGGTGGTGGGCGGAGGGCGGTGACGTGGCGTCGGTCGGTCAGCCTGCGGGCCGACCGATGCCACCAGCTTGTACGCGGCGGAGTAAGGGCCCGCACCTCGATAGAGTGAGTGGCGGCCCTTCTGCCGTTACCGCCGGAGCTTTCTGGCAGGTCCGCGCGCCCGAGCTAGGTGCCGACCCGGCGGGGCTGGAGCTGTCCCGTCCCCGGCCCGGTCAACTGCCAGAACTCCTGCGGCAACTGGTCGACAAGGTCCCCGTACTCCTTCGCGCTGGCCGACTCACGAAGGGTATTCAGCACGGCCTGTGCTCCGTCGGTGGCCACCTGGCGATCCACCCCGGCCCGTGACTGCACCCGTTCGAGGAATTCGGCAAGCCCGAACCGTTCCGGATCTTCGGTGGGCCTACACACCAGGCCCCGTAGCTCCTCAGGAAGCTGGGAGGCCAGGTCCCTCGCCTGGCCACCAGTGATCCGTTCTGCCAACGTCTCGAGCGCGGCGCGGGTGATGGGTTCCGCCTGCCCCGGCGGAACCTTCGGTCTCGCTGCCACGGATTGGATGAACTCGGTGTAGTCCACCTCGGATCCCCTCTCGAACCGGAATGCGGCGGGTACCCGCGCCCGCCGGGGTGAAACGGCGGTCTGGCCTCCCTCAGCCACGGGGTGGCCGAGGGCGATTAGTGATCTTGCGAGTCGCCCGGAACTGGTACAGGCCAGCGCTGGTGACGGCGTAGAAGGCGGGCAGGAGGAGGAAGATGACGAGGCCGACCAGGGGCGTCACCAGGTAGCCGAGCACCCCCGCCAGGACGTACAGAACGACGCCGGCGAGGGCCCGCAACCGCTCGACGTGGAAGAAGTGGTCCCTGGCCTGCTCCTTCAGCAGGTCGGGGTGCCGGGCCAGGTAGTGGTAGAACGCCAGCCAAGCCGCGCACAGCGACGCGCCGATCAGCGCGTAGAAGGCGATGCCCACCCGCTGGTCCGCGTTGTCGTGCTCCTGCAGGGCGTGTGACACGACGATGGTCGGAAAGGGCAGCAGCGCCGTGGTGAACAGCACCAACAGGTTCATCCAGTGCAGGCCGCGGTCGCTCTGCTGGATGCGGTTGAATGCCGCCTTGTGGTTGAGCCAGACGACGGCCACGTACGAGTAGGACGCGAGGTACGCGACGTATGCCGGCCACTGGCTGAGCAGTCCGGACAGGAGGTGGCCGGGCGGGACGTCCGGCACCCGGAGGTCCAGGACCAGCAGCGTGATGATGATGGCGAAGATGGCGTCGCTGAACGCCACGGCACGGCTGGTGTCCGACCTCGTGCCGAGGTCCGTTTCTGGCCCGCTCACCGAGCGTGCCTACCCAGGGTCGTCTGGGGCAAACAGCCAGCCATGGCCGCCCCAGATGTGAAGCAATAGTGCGGATCATGACTTAGGCGGCGTAGCGGAGGACCACAATCTGGGTGCCAGGGGTTCTTGGCGTCTCGGAGAAGCCGGCGCCACCATCAGCACGGGGCCCAGCCGGGGGGTCTGGCTCGTGCGCGAGTTCCAGGCGCGGCAGGTACGCGTCCTTGTTCACCCCGAGCTCGGGCAGCGGCCAGATCTGGGACGTCACTGCCGCGACCAGCATCGGCGGCCGCGAAGAAGGCGCCGACCAGTCCGGCGGCGTAGGTGCCAGCGGAGGCGCCGAACGCGTGCCCACCCCGTGGATCGCCTGATAGTCGGCCGGCCCCGGCGCACACGGCCTGTACAACCTGGTGGCGCAGCTCGGCCTTATCCGGCGGACGTGGTGCGCCGGTCATCCGGGACAGCTGTGCGCCCGACCTCAACAACATGACGGCCGCCAAGCAGGCGTCACCAGCGCGACGGGCATGATCGTCATGGCCAGCAACGACGACACCGGTCGCTACTGGCACGCCGACCTTGTCGTTGGGATCGTCGTGAGCGCGGGCACGGGTGGGAGTGGCTGCTCGCCTGGCTTGCGCCTTGCTCTCAGGCGCAGCTGATCCGCTGTCTCCTCGGCCGCACCCCCGAACGGTTTGATGCATAGGCACACGGGTAGACCGCCCGCGGTCCGAGGGGGTGGGCCGAGGATCGGAGCCACATACGGGCTCCGTCCGGTCCGCATGTTAGGCGAGGCCCGAGGAGTGCGGGATGGCCGAACCGGAGAGCCGGGACACGGGCGCACGGGGGTCGCCCGCGCAACCCCGCGAGCAGGTCGATCGGCAGCGCGACGCCGGGGAGGGAGCGCAAGTCGCCGGTCGGGGTGAGAGCCGCGGTCCTGCCGACGCCTCGACGGATGCGGGCCGGAGCAAACGCCCGGCCGTCTCGCAGCGTGGTGAGCAGGGCCTACCCGAGCCGGCTGGCGGGCACAGCAGCAAGACGATGTCAGATCCGGACGTCGTCCTCCAGCTCCCGCAAGTCAAGGTCGAACAGATCTACGTCGAGGTCGACAACCTGGACGCCTCCGTCTCACTGCGAGCCCGGCTGGGTAGCCTGCTCCAGCTGGACGTGGGCGTCCAGGCGCACCTCGGTACGGTGAAGATCGACATCAGGGGCGTTGAGGCCGAGGCGATGCTCGAGGTTCGGCTCGAGGAACTCCGCGGCATTCTCGACAGCGCCCTCGGCACCATCGAGCGCAACCCTCAGATCATCGAGTCGTTGGTGAAGACCGTGGATAGCGCTGTGAACCAGGTCGGGCAGACGGCTCAGCAGATGCTGGGGCCGCAGGGGCCGCTAGCGCGGACGCTCGACCACGTCGGGCAGACGGCGCAGGAGGCGCTGGGGCCTGATGGGCCGCTGTCGCAGACGCTGCAGCAGACTACCCAGCAGGTCGGTCAACAGCTCGGGCAGACCACCCAGCAACTGGATCAGAATCGCGCAGCGGCGGCTGGTGGTGGTGGTCTGGGCGGCGTGCTGGGCGGATCTCCAGCCGCAGCGGCGTGGCAGCGGATGATGAAGGTGGTCAACAGCAGCCAGCCGCTGAGGCAGGTTACGGCGTGGCTGGTAGGACCGCAGGGCCAGCAGCGGCAGAGCTGATCGACGCCCCGCCGCCGCCCTGTGTGCCAAATATGTCCCCTCTCGCTCGGCCGCTTCCGAGTTGCTCCGGGATGTGGGTACCGATGCGGCTGGCGGCATCGGTTGCTCTGGCGCAGGACGCCGCTGCCGCCACCTGGTGGCCGCGCGGCTGCAGATGGCGCTGTCCTCGGTTGGCACATCGTGATCGCGGCGTTCGGAGTCGGCATGCCCGCGGTCACGGTCTTCGCCGAGTGGCGCGGACTGCGTGGCCCGGGGACGTCGTCTACACCCGCCTGGCGTGTCGGTGGGCCACGGTCCCAGTCCTCCTTTGTCCCGACTTCACCGTCGCGGTGTCGCGCCCCCACTGCCCCTCGGGGTGCGGGATTTGCCAGCGTGACGGTGAACCGATATGACAGGTTTGTCGGGGACGGAGCCGTCGGTCCAGGCAGATGTGGCGACGGGTGGGGTCGACTCGGGGGCGTACATGAAGGCGTTGGTCAAGGCGGCGGTCATCGCGATCGGAGGGCTGGCCCTCCGCAGGTTCCTGCTTCCGTCGGGCCATCAGGGGCCCTGGCAGCAGGCTCCTTTGATGCGGCGCGAGCCGCGGTGGCACGTGGTGACCGTGAACCCAGCCCGCGACGAGCTGACCCCGGATTCGCCACTGCCGGAGCCACTGGCCGGTCTCGGTGACGCCGTGGACGTGCGGATCCGCCGCGCCGCGGGTGACCGAGGCATCGAGCTGGCGGTGCGGCTGCGTGACGGCGCTCAGTCGCCGGTGACCGAGGGAGCCAGACGACTCGCGGGTCGCGATCCCAACCAGGCGATTCGCGCCGCGCTGCGGGAGGCGAAGCAGTTACTGGAGACCGGCGAGGTCCTGCACCCGGACTTTCCGCCCACCACCCAGACGACGGTGGTCAACAAGCCACTGCAGATGGCGACGCGGCAGGGGCGCAGGGAGGGGCGGCTGTGAAGGCACTGTTGTGGCAAGGCGTCAACGAGCTGTCGGTGGCCGAGGTTCCGGACCCGACGATGCGCAACGAGCAGGACGCCATCATCCGGGTGCGCAAGACGGTGACGTGTGGCTCCGACCTGCACCTGTTGGGTGGGTACATTCCGTTCATGGAGCGGGGCGACGTCCTCGGGCACGAGTTCCTGGGCGAGGTGGTCGAGGTCGGCCCGCAGGTGCGTAAGCACAAGGTGGGCGACCGGGTGGTGGTCTGCTCGTTCGTCTCCTGCGGCCGCTGCTGGTACTGCCAGCAGCAGCAGTACTCCTTGTGCGACAACGGCAATACCAATCCCGCGATCACCGAGAACCTCTGGGGCTTCGCACCCGGCGGCTGCTACGGCTACTCCCACGCGCTCGGAGGCTTCGCGGGCAGCCACGCCGAGTACATCCGGGTTCCGTACGCCGACCAGGGGGCCTTTACCGTCCCAGATGGGGTGAGCGACGAGCGTGCTCTCTTCGCCTCCGATGCCGCCCCGACCGGCTGGATGGGCGCCGACCTCGGTGGGGTCAAGGCCGGCGACGTGGTCGCGGTGTGGGGCGCGGGCGGGGTGGGCCAGATGGCCGCACGCGCGGCCGTCCTGCTCGGCGCGGAGCGGGTGATCATCATCGACCGTTTCGCCAATCGGCTGCAGATGGCGGAGAAGTACCTGGGTGTGGAGGCGCTCAACTACCAGACTCAGGACGTCGGTGGTGAGCTGCTGGAACGCAGCGGTGGGCGCGGGCCTGACGTGTGCATCGAGGCGGTGGGGATGGAGTCCCATAGCACCGGCCCGCAATACCTGTACGACCAGTTGAAACAGCAGTTGCGCCTGGAGTCGGACCGTCCGATCGCCGCCCGCGAGGCCATCTACCACTGCCGTAAGGGCGGAAGCGTGTTCCTGCTCGGCGTCTACGCCAACCTTGTCGACAAGTTCCCGCTCGGGGCGGTCATGAATAAGGGTCTCACCCTGCGTGGAGCCCAACAGCACGGACACCGCTACATTCCGATGTTGCTCGAACGGATGGCACGCGGCGAGCTGGTCACCGAACACCTCGCGACACACACCATGCCGCTTGACGAGGCGCCACAGGGATACAACATGTTCAAAAACAAGCTCGACGGCTGCGTACGCGCCGTCTTCGAGCCCGCCTGATGGCCGGTGGGCGAGGTCGGCAGCGCCACGACCCTTGACGGCGAACAGCGCGTATGTGGCATATCTGTTGGCCGAGCGTGCGCGCCCGTCGGTTCGAGCCGACGGCCCGTCGTCTGCGCCGAGATTCCACCCGGCCGAGCACGACGACCGCCCGGGCGGCATGTCGAGCGACGGCGGTTAGGGCGGGTCCTGCCTCATGGCGTTCACTGTGTTCGTGGCCGGTTTGACCGCCGATTAGATCCGGCAGCGCACCCGCCGGTTGCAACACGACACCGTCGGGCTCAAGCGGACTGGATGCGGACCACTCCGCTAGGCGGACGGGGACGGGGCCTCCGGTGGATGGCCGGCGGCGCGTCGAGCGTCCGCGACGGCGACTCCGAGCAGTACGACGGCGGCGGCGATGGCGGCGAGCAGCGGCGGGGCGAAGAACAGCGGCAGGGCGAGCAGGATCAGGGCGGCGATGCCGACGAACCGGCGCACGGCGAGCCGGTTGAAGACGACCCGTTCCAGCCGACTGCGGCCGAACAGGAAGATCGCCGGCCCGCCGAGGATGACGACGAGCCAGGCCGGCACGGAGTGCCCGGAGGGATGCGCCAGCACGACCTCCGAGCCGGCCGCAGTGGCGGTGATGCCGAGCACCATGAGTAGATGGGACACGCCGACGATCCCGCCGGCAACTGCCCGGTTCGAGGCCATCTCGACGGCCTCGGCCAACACCTCTCCCGCGCGGTAGAAGTAGATCCGCCACATCAGCACGGACGTCAGGAACGTGACCACCAGGGCGGTCGTTGCGGCGAGCGTGGCGGGATCCTTGGCGTAGGTGACGCCGATGGACAGCACCGTCTCGCCGAGCGCGATCAGCAACAGTTGCTGGTAGCGCTCGGGAAGGTGTCGGCTGCTCGCCATCGCCCACGCGCTCGTCTGTGGTCGCTGCCTGCCGGGTATCGGCCACCTGACCTGCGCCGCGACCAGGTCCACAGTGATGGCTATCAACCACAGGGCAATCCGGTAGTTGCCGCGCGCCACCGCCCCGGCGAGCCAGATCACGCCGGAGACACCGGCCCAGATGGCCAGGCGGGTGTAGAGCGCCTGTATCGCCTCGTGCTGCCGTAACAGGGGCCGGAGGAGCAAGGGGCGTCCGACGTGCAGCACCACGTACACCACGGCGAAGGCGGCGCCGCGTGCCTGGAATTCCTTCGGCAGGGACGTCGCCATGATCAGTAGGCCGAACGCGCTGACCAGGACCACCAGCTGGATCCAGCGGTTGCGGTGGTCGAACCGGCTGGTGATGTACGCGGTGGTCGTCCACAGCCAGAGCAGCGGCAGGGCAAGGACGACCGTCTCCAGCAGCGCCTGCCAGCGCATGACCACGCTGTCGGAGACGAGGTCCGGCACAATTCGGCTGACGACCCCGGTCAGGGCGAAAACCAGCGTCAGGTCGAAGAACAGCTCCAGGAAGTTCGCCTGCCGGGAGTCCTCCTCCCCCCGCAGGATGCTCCCGGTCGGAGCCGGCTCCAATGATCGCCCCATCCCCCAAGGTTGTCGGAGGACTGTCGTCGGCGCACCGATTTCGCCCGGTGGATCAAGGGAGTAGCCAGGGTCTGGTTGCCCAGTTACGTCGTACCGTTCCTCGACATGATGGGAACCAACGCCCTCAGATACCCTTGCTAGCGGCCGTGGCAGAGGCGAACCGGGCCACAATCGCAACCGATGTAATCGCACTCCTGGGAGATGGCTGGCGCACTCGCGTCATGGGCGCCTGGTACGCAGTAGGGGTCGGCGGTGCAGACGTGACTGCGGCGGTCCTCCAAGCTCTAGCCACATCGCGGGGTTCGCTCGATGCGGAACCGCTCACGACAGCCGCCGTTGTTCTGGCCGGCCCCGATGCCACCGAAGCCCTACAGCAGTACTTCGTTGCGGATCGGGCCCATGGGCGGGGGCAAGTGGAGTGACCGCCGCTGCGGCCGACTACCTCCGTTGTCACCATCAGGTCGCTACGCCGCTTCCACGTCCAACCGCCGAAGACCGAGAACACCTTCAACGCTCTCATCGACATCGCGCGACGCCTGCAAGCGGCCTGACCGGCCCGTCGCGGACTTCTCGCTTGCAAGGCGGCTCCGGCAAGAGTCGTAGCATCTGCGGACGTTCGCTGGCTCAGCCCGGAGGTGAGATCCGTATGGGCATGTGCGGCAATGAATGCCACCGTGATGTCGACCGCTGATGTCAATCTCACCCGTCACGCACCCTTGAAGTCCGCCTCGCCCCCTTGGCGGGAACCGTTGTGGTGGTTTGTCGCGGGCAGACGCGGGAAGGCAAGCGCGTTTTCGTCCCTGCCCGAGCCCGGAACTACGAGGTTGACATGGAAGACGGCGATCGGTTGGAAGAGCTGCGTCACCAGGCCCATTCAATGGGCATCAAAGGCAGCGCCAGGATGAGTGAGGAAGAGCTGCGCGCGGCCGTAGCCAAAGTCAACAGGGGCGAGCAGCCGCAGATGCCAAGCGCGAAGCCAAGCGCTGATCAACGGCCCGAGTTGCACCCGCGATCCGGGTAACCACTTCACAAGATCCGGCCAACAGGTCAACTCATCCGTCGCCCACCAGGCTCACGGACGGCCTGCTCACTTCACCCAAACCCACTGTCTCGGACCCTGGCCTGCACGATTCCGTTGCGGTCACGCCGCTGCGGCAGCCTCACCCGGAGCGTTGTCGTTGATCCCGTGAGTTCGACGCTCCAGCCACCATCCGTCGGCTCAACTGCGGTGACCTCGAAGTCACCGTTCCCGTCCTGGCCCTCTCGGCGGGACCAGAGCCCGGCAGCCTCTCTCGCGAACCCCACCACCTCCGTCCCGTTCAGAGCAGGCCCATCCTCGATGCGGCGGAGAGCGCCGAGTGCCGCCTTGAGGGCGTCGTAGGTGGCGTTCCCGAGGATGCCGCCTCCGACTGCGCTGCAGAGCCAGAACACGAATTCCGGTATCGCAGTAGGAGGAAGATCTGCTTCGTCGTAGGGAACCTGTTCGAGTGACAGCTCCGGGCGGAGGTCATCAAAGGGCTGATCAGGGTCGCGGTCCACTCGGGAAGGGTAGTCACCGGGGTCAAGGTCGATGCTTCTCCCTTGTCCTTGGCACAGATGCCAGGGCACGCATGCGCTCGCGTTCGGGTCGGGTTCCGCTCCGGTCGCACGGGCGCATGCTGCAGGAGGCAAGATAGCGAGGACTAACGGCTGCCCGGACGCTTGGCCACGCGACCTGCGGCAGTCGTGTCCCTGCTAATGGAGCTGGGCGTCCCGCCGTCGTCCTGGGACTGATCTTCACGGGGCGGCTTTCGCTGGTGAATGGTGGTGGGGCAGGTTTCGAACCTGCGACCCCTCGTAAGGCGCGCCCGTCGATGGTCACTGAGCCCATCATCGTTCAGGACGTCCGCGAACTACCGTGGATGCGTCCGCTGTTGTTTGCCCCGCGGCATCGCTTGCGCAGCGTCGGGTTGCCCAGCCCGTCGGGCACGGCCCTGGTAGGCGCCGGCGCTTGTGAGGTGTACGAGCCCCGGGGTCGGGTAGCCCGCGAACCGCGTGTGTCATCAGAGGGGGTGGCAATGGGCGGCGAGCGGATCCCGGGTTCCTTCACGGAGCAGACGATGCAGGTCGGCGACGTCACGATCAACTATGTTCGGGGCGGTCGGGGCAGCACCCTGGTCCTTCTGCACGGCTATCCCCAGACGTGGTACATGTGGCGCAAGGTTCTGCCGGAGCTTGCCAAGCACTACACGGTCATCGCGCCTGACCTTCGGGGAGCCGGCGGCAGCGACGCCCCGGCAGGAGGTTACGACAAGAAGACTCTCGCCGGCGACGTGTACGGCCTGCTCACCCAACTCGGCCTTGATCGCGACGTCAGCATGATCGGACACGACATTGGGACCATGGTCGCGTACGCGTATGCCGCCGCTCACCGCGATGACGTGCGCAAGCTCGTGCTCACGGAAGCCCCGATCCCTGATCAGAGCCTTTACCGGTTCCCCTCACTGACTCCGAAGGGACCGGGTTTCTGGAACTTCGGATTCTTCAGCCTCCCCAACGGCCTGCCAGAACAGATCGTGGACGGCCGCGAGGCCCTATGGGTGGATCGGTTCACCGAGTCGATGGAAGTCCAGAAGACCGCCATCGGCGATGACGATGTTCGCGAGTACGCCCGGTACCTGCAAGACGATGCTCATCTGCGGGCCAGCTTCGACTACTTCCGCGCACTGCCTCAGGATGTCGCCGACAACGCCGAGTACGGCAAGACGAAGCTGACAATGCCGGTTCTCGCACTCGGCGCCCGAGCCAGCCTCGGGGAGGCGGTAGCGACCCAGGTCGCGCAGTACGCCACGACGGTAACCGGTGGCGTCATCGAGGACTCTGGCCACTGGATCTTCGAGGAACAGCCTGCCGAGCTCACTGCACAGCTCATGCAATTTCTCCAACAGCCCTGAGCCGAACATGGCCCGCCAAGACGCCCGTGGGGCATCCGCTTCTGGCTCCCCTCTGCGTCAAGTCGCGGCCGGGAGCCGGGTTCTAAGCTGGGTGGCGACGGATCCGGGAAGTGACTCCTCGGAAGCGCCGGCTTTGGGGATGCAAGTTGGTCACGCTGGAGTCAGTAGTCGTTCCCCGGTGTCCTCCCGGGCGGCCGAGTCGACGAGTCATCGAAGTATCTGGATGGGCGACCGGGCTCGGTGCGGAGCAAGTCTGCGTCCTGGACGGTGCTCAGCGGGACAGAATGGCGACGATCTGGTCGTATCCGCGGTTGCGTGCGTGTTGCAGCGCGTCAACGCCGTCCTTGTCGGGCTGGTGGACGTCCGCGCCGGCGGCCACGAGGATCTCCGCGATCTGGTGGTACGGCTTCGTTCCGTCGCCGAGGATGACGCATTCCAGCAGGGCGGTCCAGCCGAGATTGTTGACGTGGTTGACGTTGATGCCGGTATCGACGACGCGCCGGACGTACGCGACGTGGCCGCGTTCGCTCGCTGGGATGATCGAGATTCCGCCGAATCGGTTCACCACGTTGAGGTCCGGCCCCGCGGGCAGCAGGACCTCGAGCATCTCCACGCTGCCGGTCACGCCCGTCACCAGCCATGGGGTGTCGTGCCGGTCGTCGAGCGCGTTCGGGTCCGCACCGGCGGCGACGAGCACGCGGGCGGCCTCGACGTGGTCGTTCGCGGCGGCCAGCAGCAGCGCCGTGCGCTGCCGTGCATCGCGGGTCTCGCGGTCGGCGCCGGCCGCGAGTGCTGCGCGTACGCCTGCCGGGTCGCCGGTGTTCGCCGCGGCGAGCAGTGCCTCGTCGGCGGGTGTGGTCATGTGGTCCTCCCGGGGTGTCGTGTCCGGTTGCGTGCAGCCGGCCAGTGCGAGGGTGAGGATGAGCAGTGCACGACGCTTCACAGCCGGATCAGCTTCCGTTCGATGGCGGCGTGCACCGCTGCGGTGCGGGAGTCGACGCCGAGCTTGGCGTAGATGTGGACCAGGTGGGTCTTGACTGTGGCCTCGCTGATGAACAGCCGTCGGCTGATCTCCTTGTTGGCGTGGCCGCGGGCAAGCAGCGTGAGGATCTCCACCTCGCGGGTGCTGAGGGTGGTACGCGGGCCGCGCATCCGGTGCATCAGCCGGGCGGCGACCGGCGGGGAGAGGACGGTCTGTCCGGCGGCGGCGGCATGCACGGCGCGGAAGAGTTCGTCCGGCGGACAGTCCTTGAGCAGGTATCCGGTCGCGCCGGCTTCGATCGCGCGCATGATGTCCTCCTCGGTGTCGTAGGTGGTCAGCACCAGCACGCGGGGCGGGTCCGGCAGGGCCAGGAGGTGTTCGGTGGCCGCGACCCCGTCGGCTCCGTTGCCGAGTTGCAGGTCCATGAGGACCACGTCGGGGTGCAGCGCGGCGGCTTGCCGGACGGCGTCGTCAGCCGTGGCCGTGTCGGCGACGACGGTGATGTCCGGTCGGGCGCCGAGCAGCGCGCGCAGGCCGGCGCGGACCACTGGGTGGTCGTCGACCAGGATCAGCCGCAGTGGGTCTGTCACCGTGCCTCCCGCAGCGGCAGGCTCACGGCGAGTGCGGTGCCCTCACCGGGTGCGCTTTCGATGGTGACGGTGCCGTGTAGGTGCGTTATCCGTTCACGGATGCCGGTGAGCCCGAATCCGGTGGTGACCGTGGGGTCGAAGCCTGTCCCGTCGTCGTACACGTCGAGCATCACCTCCTTGTCGCCGTAGGTCAGCGTCACCGCGATCTGGTGTGCGTGTGCGTGGCGGCGAACGTTGGCCAGGGCGCCCTGCGCGACCCGTAGCAGCGCGATCTCGTTGTCGACGCCGAGCGGCACGACGGTGCCGGCCACGGTGAATCGAACTGCGGTGCCGATGTCGCGCTCGGTGGCCGTGCACAGCCGCCGCAGGGCGTCGGTCAGCGAGGCGTTGTCGAGCGCCGGGGAGGCCAGCCCTCGGACGAAGCGGCGCGCCTCGGCCAGGTTCTCCCGGGCGGTCGCTGCGGCCTGCCGGACGTGCCCGCGTGCCTGTGCGGGTTCGACGTCCCATTCCTGGTCGGCTGCTTGCAGCAGCAGGTTCATGCTCGACAGGCCTTGGGCCAGGGTGTCGTGGATCTCCCGGGACAGCCGGGCTCGTTCTGCCAGCGCTCCGGCTTCGTGCTGGCTGCGACTGAGCTCGTCACGGGTCGCCAGCAGGTCGTCGAGTGCGTGTTGCCGGGCTCGGTTCTGCCGATCCAGTTCGAGGAAGACGGTGGTGGTGATGGCGGCGATACCCGCCGGGCCGAGCAGCAGGCTGGGTTCGAACCGGTCGGCCAGCCGGATTTGTGCGATCACCACCGCTGCGGTCAGCAGGGCGACCACGGGCCAGACGGCACGGCGCGGGAGCTGCCGCAGCCCCAGGAAGAACAGCGGGATCGCGCACCAGGCGAAGCTCGGCGCGAGGAACACGAGCGCGAGGAACGGGACAGTCACTACCGCGAAGCGGGCAGCCGGTGCGAAACGCCCCAGCTCGTTCAACACGTACGCGGCCAGGAGCACGCCGGCCAGCGCCAGCACGCCGACGGTGGCGGCTCCCCCACCGTGGTACGCCACATACCGGGAAGCGGAAGCGGCCAGCAGGAGCAGAAACCCCCACCGCATCGCCGCACCCAACCGGTCCTCCCGCATCGCGCACCTCCCCACGCAGTCCGTCTGATCTTGGTAAATGCCCAGCGTACGGCAGGTCTCCGGTGGGTGAATCAACCATTTGATGTATAGCGGTTGGATCCGGTGGGCCATGCCCGCACCGCGGGTCACGACCAGGCTGGGGGACGTCACTCGCCTCGAACGTCGAACCAGAGGAGCAGCGCAATGATCAATGTCCGCCGCCGGGCCGCCCTCGGCCTGATCGCCGGCGCCGTGGGCGTGGCCACCGTCACCGGCGTCACCATCAACGCCAACGCCGCGGAGTCCGCGGTCGCTTCCCGCGCCGCCGCGGCCACCGACCGGAGCGTCGTCGCCAACCCGGTACTCGACATCGACGCGGCGCTGCACGCGGCCGAAGCGGCACTGAAGGCGGCCGAGAAGGGCGGTCATCGCGTTACCGTCGTGGTTCTCGACCGATCGGGCAACGTCCAGGTACAGCTCAAGGGTGACGGCGCGGGCCCGCAGACGGCCGAGTCCGCCAAGCGCAAGGCGTACACGGCCGCCTCCTTCGGCCAGCCGACCTCTGCGCTCGCCGGCCGAGTCACCGGTCAGGGCGCGACGCTGCGCGACATCCCTGGAACGTTGTTTCTCGCCGGCGGCGTACCGGTGACCGTCGACGGTCAGGTCGTCGGGGCCATTGGAGTCGGCGGGGCGCCCTCCGGCGACCTCGACGAGCAGTACGCCACCACCGGAGCAGCCACTTTGCGCTGACCGGGGTTCGGCAGGCGCAGGGCTCGGAATGTTGGACAGTCCGGCCCTGCGCCGCCTCTCCCCCGCTGCTTCTTCGATCCTCGCGGTCTGTCGTGTCCAGCACACGTGACCTACTGCCCGCAGGCCAGCACCGCTGGGCATCTATGTACCTCGAGCATAGGATTCACCGCCGACTGAGCAGACTGCTTAGCCGCCGGAGGCGTGTTTGCCTGGGCTGAGCAGCTCGAACCAGAGCGAAGCGTCGACTACACCAGCGGCACGCTGGACCGGCGCAACAATCTCGTGCTGACCTTCAAGGCCGGGACCCTGGGACAATTCCGCCGACCTTCCGTTGGCACGATCTCCGGGTGGGTTGAGCATGAAGGTGCACCTGGCCGGGGGGCGATCGTGCGCCGGTCGGTTTACATTGTGGGCATGTGGGAGTCTGTCGCCGCGTCGGTGGCGGGCATGATGGGCGCCGTGGCGGCGGCTGCTCCGGCGCCGCCACCGGCGCCTGCGGTGGAGGCCACGCCGGTGCTGACGTCGACACCGTTCGGCGCGCTGCCCGGGCAGGGGGTGACGCACACCGTCACGCTCCCCGGTAGGGGCACCCTCACGGCGGCGCGGGTTACGTTCACGACCACGGCTGATCTCGACGGGGTCATCGCCCGAGCCGAGCCGGGTCGGTGTGCAGCATCCCGTCGTGTCGTCGTCTGCGACCTGGGTGACCTGCTCCTGGGTGCCGCCGCAGCGGTGCCACGTATCACGATCACGGGGCGGATCCACCCGGGTGTGCCGCCGGGCACGCTGGTCCGCAACCGGGTCAGTGTCACGTCGGCGGAGTCCACTGCGACGGGTCCCCAAATCGCAAGCAACGCCTATCTGCTCCCCGGCTCGACGGCCACGGCCACCGCCACGGCCACAGATTCAGCGCTGGAGTTGCCAGCCGTGGCAAGTGAGGTCCGGCCGCCCGAAGGGTCGCTGCGGGTGACGGCCGTTGCGGCGGTGGTGGTCAGCGCGGTCGCGGCGGGCATCCTGCTTGCGCGTCGACGGCTGCGGCGGCGTCACGGCCTGCCCCCTGGCCGGCTGTGACGACTACGCGCCGGGATCCGATGTAGCAAGGGACGGGAACGAGGTCGACGGCGGGAGCACATGATGGGCGAACGGTGGTGGAGGCAGGCCACGCTGGCGACCGTCGCCGGGGCGACGCTGATGGTGACGTCCTTCTGCCTGGACGCTGGGGCGGCGACCGCCGGGGCGCAAAGCTCATCAGCACAGGGGCCCCTGCCAACCCTGCCGACCCTGCCGACCCTGCCGAGCCCGTCGCTGACCGTGTCGCTGCCACCGGTTAAACCGCCGAAGGTGACGCTGCCGCCCATCAAGCCGCCGACGGTGAAGCCGCCGCCCATCCCGTCGGCTACTGCGTCGACCCGACCGCCTGCAACACCCGCGACGATTCCGCCGGCCTCAGGCAAGCTACCGCGGGTAGGTGTCTCGACCCCGCCGAGCAACGACGGGCCGATCGTGAACCCCGGATCGGCCCTTGCGCTGATTGCTGGCGACCCCGGCGCCGACCTGTATCCGCAGCCGCCGGTGGACGCCGCCCTCACTCCACAGGCCCGCCAGGTCGCCGCGCTCGGCGACGTCCAGCGCCGGATCCAGTACCTGGAGAACATTCTCGCTCGGACCCGCGATGACCTCACGAGAGTGCAGCGCGGGCCGGACCCGGTGCTGCACTTGCTGATGTCCTTGACCGCCGGCGGGGATGTGGATGCGGCGCCCTTCGCCGTGGCGGACTCCGCGGATGTGGTGGACACCCCCACCGGTCACGCTGTCGCGCTGTCCGGCGCGATCACCTCCGGCCAGGCCGAACTCAGCCGCCGCCGGAGGGAGGAGGCGCGGCTTCAGCAGGAGATCAACCGTCGCGTCCGCGCTGTGCCCGCCGTGGCGGCACCGGCCCGCACCGTCGCCACGGCCGGTGAGGGTCGGCTTGGGCGTCCACTGTCGGGTCGGCTCACCAGCAAGTACGGCACCCGTTTTGACCCGTACTACCACGTGTGGCAGTTGCACGCGGGCGTGGATCTCGCCGCCCCGATTGGTACCCCGGTCCTCGCGGCCGCGGACGGCCGTGTGTCGCGCGCCGGCTGGTACGGCGGCTATGGCAACTACACCTGTATCGATCACGGCAGGGCTGACGGGCAGCGGCTGTCCACCTGCTACGGCCATCAGTCGAAGCTGATGGTGTCGCCTGGTCAGCGCATCCGTGCCGGTCAGGTCATCGGACTGGTCGGATCGACTGGTGCCTCCACGGGCCCTCACCTGCATTTCGAGGTACGTCTCGGTGGCCGTCCAGTCGACCCTCTACCTTGGATCTAGGCCGCAGCATCCTCTGCGCGGGGCGCGAGATGGTCGGCCGGGGCCAGGGCCAGCTAAGGAATGGCCGAGGGCCTGGCGGGGCGCCTTGCCGAGCCAGAGCTTCCCCTGCCGTCGGCGCCGGTCCCGTCTGTGCTGCTGCCGCTGCCCACAGGAGATCTGGTCGGCTGACCCGGTTCTGGTGTCCGCGATGGGCGCCCCCCGGAGGTCGGCTAACCGAGCAGCTCCGGTATGACCAACGCCGGCTCCGAGGGCACCCACCGCGTGTTCAAACCCGTCGTCCGCGAGGCCGACGGCCTCCGCAACTGCGTCAACCACCAGCTGTTGCCAGCCGGTGATCGTCGTCTCCGTGGCGCTGTTGTTGTCGGTGACGGTGCCGACTGAACTCGCTACTGCGCCGTTGAGCTGATCGGTCGTCAGGCAGGTGTAGCGCCCAGCAGGGCCGCGGAGGCGTATACGTCGACGAGTCCGGTTCCCTTGTCGACCGCGCTGGTGTAGGGCCCGACCGTCTGGTAGGCAGCGCCGTCCGTGAATTTGTACGCCGTGGCCTTGAGCGCGTCCTCGATCTGTGCCGGGGTCGCGTTCGGCGCGACCTGGAACAGCTGGGTGACGATGCCCACGACATGCGGGGTTGCCATGGAGGTACCGCTGATCGTGTTGAACGTGCCGAGGTCCAGGGGCCCGGGGCCGTTGTGCGGGTCCAGTCCGGTCGAGCAGATCACCAGGTATGGCCGGCAGGCCGAGGTGATGTTCGATCCGGGTGCCGAGACGTCCGGGTAGGTCTCCGGGTGTCCCGGCGCCCCACGGCTGGAGAACGTGGACACGCTACCGTCACGGGTGCCGGTGCCATGGTCGTCGTAGGAGGCGACCATGAGGATGCCCGGAGTGGGGTCCTGACCCGGAGGGTTGGTGGCGCTGTTGTCCGGGCCGTCATTGCCGGCCGCCCACACGGTGACGACACCCTCGGCGGCCAGCGCCCGTTGCAACTTTGTGGTCGCAGAGTTCGGATCGAACGCCCCGCCGCCACCCGGGCCGTACGAATTGTTGCTCACCTTGATCGGTGGGCAGCCCGCGCACGGGTTCAGGTGATGGTCGAGCACCCAGTTCAGCGCGCTGTCCGCACCGAAGATGCTCAGTCCGGCGCCGACCGACAGGCTGATCAGCGTGGCCTCAGGGGCAGCGCCGTGCAGCCGGGTGCCGTCGGTGAGCGTCGTGTCCCGCCCGGCGACGATCCCCGCGACGTGCGTGCCGTGCCCGCCGGCCGACAGCGTGTCGGTGTCGTTGGCCGCGGTCAGGTCGAGGAAGCACGAGTCGTTGGGTAGCGGGAGAGGTAGACCCAGGTCGGTGAGCGGGCCGCAGATGTTCTTCAGATTGAGTTTCACTGCGCTGGTACCGTCCGCGTTGCGGAAGAACGGGTGCGTGCCGTCAACGCCGGTGTCGATGATCGCCGCCGACACACCGCGGCCGTCGACCGGCCGCCCCTGTCCGTCGCGCAGCTCCGCGCGTGCCTGCTCGCCTCGGGTGGCGACGTTCGAGGTCGACAGGTACGGCCGCAGCGGCTGGTCACCTTCGACGTACGTGACACCGGCATGACCGCGAACGGCCGCGATCTGCTCGGCGGTGCCGCGCGCAACCGCGACGCCGATCTTGTTCCAGGTTGTGATGAGCTTGAGGCCGGTGTCGGCGGCCGCCTGCCGGGCGGCACCGATGCTCGTACCGTGCACGAACACGGGGATCGTGCCGGAGGCCGTCGTCAGCGTCCGCGCCAGGGAACTGGATATCGGGGCGAGTGGGTTGCTCGCCTGTGCCGGTGCGACCGGCGCGACGAGCGCCGCGGCAAGGGTGCCGGCGATCAGGGGCGGAATGGTTCGAGGCATGAGGCGACTCCTCTGGGAGCATGTGTGGCGCCTGTCTATGTCCTACATCGGCGATCACCGAACTTTTGCAACACGGCTAGTGCCGTGACCAGAAACGTTCGCCGGGTCGGTGGCTGGGGAGTTTTGTCGTAGTGGTGGTGTTGGGTGTGGTTGTGCCTCGTCGTCGGGATCCTGCCGCGCCTCGGGTGGTGCATCGCACGGCGCGTGTGGGGTTGCGGGTGACGTCGGGGCAGCGGCGGCGGTGTTTCGGGCTGTTGCGTTCGGCCGGTGATGTGTGGGCGTGTGTGTTGGAGGTCAACGCGTGGCGGCGTCGCCGCCGGGATGCGCCGTTGACCGGCTATCAGGAGTTGTGTCGGGAGCTGTCGGTGTCGGGCCGGGCACGTTCGGGGAGTTGGATTCGACGGGTGCTCGGTCGGTGTTGCGCCGGTTCTCCGATGCCTGGTTCGCGGCGGCGAAACGCCGCAAGGACGGTGACGTGTCGGCGGGGTTCCCGCGTCGGCGGCGGGGGTTGGTGCCGGTGCGCTGGTATCACGGCACGTTCACCCTCGACGGTGCGCGGGTGCGGATCCCGACCGCCAGGGGCACTGGGCCGTTGTGGGTGCGGTTGGCGCGGGAGGTGCCGTATCCGGTCGAGCAGGTCCGGTCGGTCACGCTGCTGTGTGAAGGCGGCCGGCTGTTCCTCGATATCACCGCTGAAGTGCCGGTGGCGACGTATCCGGCCGGTGAGGGTCCGGACCCGGCCAGGGTGGCCGGGGTGGACCTGGGGATCATCCACCCGTATGCGGTGGCCGGCCCGGACGGTGCGGGGCTGTTGGTGTCGGGGCGGGCGATCCGCGCTGAGCACCGCATGCATCTGGCGGATACGAAAGCTCGCCGCCGTGCGGTCGCGCGGCGGGCGCCGAAGCCCGGTCAGAAGGGGTCGCGGCGGTGGCGCCGATACCGGCGTCGGGCGCGACGGGTTGAAGGCCGGCACGGGCGCCGGGTGCGTCAGGCCCAGCACGAGGCCGCCCGCCAGGTGGTGTCCTGGGCGGTAGGTCAGCGGGTCGGTGTGCTGCACGTCGGTGACCCGCGTGGGATGCTCGACCTGGACGCGGGGCGGCGGCGCAACCTGCGGCTGCGGCAATGGCAGATCGGCCGGCTCCTCCAGGTCCTCACCGACAAAGCTGTCCTGGCCGGCATCACCGTCCACCTCGTCGACGAGCGCGGCACCTCCTCGACCTGCCCGGGCTGCCGGCGGCGGGTACCGAAACCCCGCGGCCGGAGCCTGACCTGCCCACACTGCACGTTCTCCGGGCACCGCGACCTCGTCGCGGCCGCCACTATCGCCACCCGCACCCCGGGCGGCGGACCCACCACCCCGACGGCCATTCCCGTGCCGCCCGAGGTGGTCACGCACCGTCGAGCCGGCCGACACCTTCCCGGTGCCGGTCGGTCCCGGCGTGACCCCCGCCGCCCCCGGGCGGCGCGAGGATCAGTTGGCCCGCGGAGGCCCGCCCCACCATCCGGTGGGAAGTCGCTCGCCCAAAAGGCGAGGATCCACAACCAACACCAGACACCCGGTGAACGTTAGTGGACACCGCACTAGGCCCTAAGGGCGCGTATGCAGTACGGAGGCAGCCGCTCGCAGGACGGCGACGGTCTGCGGCCTGAGACGTGCTGGCTGGACAACGGACAGGCGGCGCGACAGCGGGTGCACTGCCAGACCGACCCGAACCGGCCCCGGCGTTCGCCGATCGGGCAGCGGCTGGTGCCACGTCCCGTGGTGGGTCTTCGGCGACGGCGGAGGAGGACGGTAGCTCTTCGGACCTGTCTGTGTGCTGGCCGGAGCGGGTGTCCTGGTCCTGCTCTGCGCAGGGGGCTGCCGCCCTCGTCCAGGTCCCTGACCGCTATCGACGGCACTGATGAGGGCCGGGGACGAGAAGGACATCCGGACTGCTGAGCACTCCTGACCACCAACGAGCCAGCAGTTGTTGGCCCCGCTGCGCCACCGCGGTCGTGCAGGCCATCCACGCCCTGCACCACATCGAGGCCAACCGCTACGCAGGATGAAAGTGGCTCATGGTTTGACGGCGCGGGTCGCGAAGTAGCCGGGCAGCCAGCCCGCGGTGGCGTCCGAGTGGTGCGGTGCCTCCTCGAATCCGGTGATGACGAAGCCCGCGGCGAGCTGGCCGCCGAGTTGCTCGGCCATGGTGTGGCTGTACTCCAGCGGTGCATCCGCGCCGAAGAGCCGCTCGCGTTCCTCGGCCGGTACGTGAGTGATGTCGCTGTACGGCAGCTTGTGCCGGACTACCAGCTCGCCGCGCTGGTCCAGCGCCTCGTGGTCGAACAAGTAGACGTCCGGGTTGAGGAAGCCGCACAGCAGCGTCCCGCCTGGCCGCAGCACTCGGAAGGACTCCCGCCACACCGGGGCGAGCTCGGGGATGAACAGGTTCGAGACCGGGTTGAAGACGAGGTCGAACGAGGAGTCGGCGAACGCGGACAGGTCGCGCATGTCGCCGAGGATCGTCCGCAGCGGCAGGTTGTCCCGCTGGGCGACCAACTCGTCCTGCTCGAGCTGGCGCGGCGAGTTGTCCAGCACGGTGACCCGGGCCCCGGCCGCGGCGAGCGTCGGCCCCTGCTGGCCGCCGCCGGAGGCCAGGCACAGCACGTCCGCGCCGGCCAGGTCGGCGGGGAACCAGGAGCGGTCTACGGGTTGGTAGCCGATGAGCACGACCGACCAGTCACCGGCACGCGCCCTGGCGACCGTATCCGCGGAGATCGGCCGCGACCACTCGTTGCCCTGGTCGACCTGCCGGTCCCAGGCCACGCGGTTGTGCGCCGCTGGATCAAAACTCATCCGCCCAAGCTATCTCGTGCTCCGGCCGTGCCTGTGCGGGCGCCCTGATCACGATTCTCAGTCGGCGGCGGAGATCAGTTGGGTCGACGACGGGTGGTGTGGGCTACGCATGGCGCCCTCGTCCCTCCCGACGGGCTTGTTCGTCGGGAGGGACGATCGGAGGCCGTCTTCCCGGCGCGTCCGGGTGGAGCGCGTCGGCGAAGGACGCCGGGTGAAGACCGGGCGTCCTTCGCCGGGCGGCCCGTGTCGGTCAGCGCGGCCGGGAGCCGGTCATCGGCGGAACGGCCCGGTGACGCAGTAGGTGATGCCGCCGGAGGACGAGCCGGTCGTGCCGCGTTGCGACGAGAAGTACAGCCGGTCCCCTGCCGGGGTGAACGCCGGCCCCGTGATCTCCGAGCCGCTCTGTCCGGTGATCCGCAGGAAGACGGAGATCTTGTCGTCCGGCGTGATCATGCAGATCTCCATGTTCCCGCCGTCCTCTGCGATGTACAGGTCACCGGCCGTGGACCCGGTGATGTTGTCGACGCCGGTCAGCGGGGCGGTGCCAGGGCTGACCAGGTTGTCGTCGTAGGCGAGCTCGTACGTGCCGGCGGCCAGGTTGACCTGCCACACGCGGTTGTCGCCCTTGGTGGTGAACCAGACGGTGTCGTCCGCGTAGTGGCAGCCCTCGCCACCGTTGAATGTCTTCGCGCCGGACACCTGCTGCCGGGTCGGGGTGGGTGAGCCGTCCGGGTCGGGCACCGTGGCCCAGGTGAACGTGCCGGAGGTGGCCGTACCGGCGCGGAAGACCTGGAGGGTTCCGGCGGAGAGATCGCCCCAGGTGGTCGGCACGAAGCGGTAGAACTTGCCGTCGGTCTCGTCCTCGGTCAGGTAGATGACCCGGCGGACCGGGTCAGCGGCGGCCGCCTCGTGCTTGAACCGGCCCATCGCGGGACGTGCCACGGAGGTCCCGCCGAGCGGGTATGTCTCGAAGACCCGGCCCAGGGATACTTCCTCGCAGGAGAGCCAGGTGTTCCACGGCGTCTTGCCGCCGGCGCAGTTGTTGTTGGTGCCGGAGAGGATCCGTGACGCCCCGACCACGGCGCCGCTGGAGTTGAAGACGAGGCGTGAGGCACCGCCGCCGGCACTGGCTGCGACCTCGGAGTTCGACACGTAGATCCAGCCGGTGCCGTTCGGGAACACGGCGCCGCCGTCCGGGGCGTCGTGCCAGGTGTACGACGTCCCTGGCACCGTCTGACGGGATCGCGCGACGATCGAGCTGGTGAAGCCGGCCGGCAACTGGATGCCGTTGGCGTCGGCGGGCTGAAGCCCACCGTAGGGTCCCGCTGCGTTCTGCGCCGGGGCTCCGTACGCCGCCGACCACGCCGTGAACGGCAGGGCGACCGCGCCGGCACCGACAACCGTGGCTCGCAACATTGCTCGACGATCCATGGAACCTCCTCGGTAAGTTCCCCAGATCTGACCGTGCGGAGCTTACGCACTGCGATCGGCTGGATGAACGTCGATGGACGCCTCGGTGTGCCGTCGCATCGGCGAACGGGGTGGCCCGCCTGGACGGCGGATGCGAAAGTCGGTTGCCGGCCACGGTGGACTCCGGGACGCTGGGTGGCATGACGTTCTGAGGGCAGCACCTTCGTCGCCGCCACGCCATCGCGATCGGCGGCCGTCCATTCCACCCTTGGCGAGAAACGAGCGTCCTTGTCCGTTGTACCTTTCCGGCAGGAGTACCTGCCGGCACCCACCCCTGCCACCGTCACCGTCTTCGCCTCCCCGACCAGCTGGGTCGAGTCCGACGCCGTCGACCAGTGCCGCCAGGTGGCCACCCTCGACGGCATGGTCCATGTCGCCGGCATGCCGGACCTGCACCCCGGCAAGGGTGCTCCGATCGGCGCCGCGATGGCCTCGACCGTGCTCTACCCGCACCTGGTCGGCTCGGACATCGGCTGCGGCATCGCGGTCTTCCCGATCGCGCTGAAGCGGGTCGTGCCGGAGCGGCTCGCCGCCCGCTTCCCCGACCTGGATCGCTCGCTCGACCCGGATCGGGACGCCGACGACCCGGCCTGGTCGGTGCTGGACGGCGAGGTCCCCGCTGGCCATCTCGACGGTCTCGGTACCGTCGGGCGGGGCAACCATTTCGTTGAGCTGGCCCGCGTCGGCGAGGTCCTCGACCCGGGCCACGCCGCGCGGCTTCAGCTCGCCGCCGGCGACACGGTTCTCGTCGTGCACAGCGGGTCGCGCGGGCTCGGCGAGCGGATCCTGCGTGAGCACACCGAGCTGCGAGGCGCCGGGCCCGCCGGTGACCCGGCCGCGTACCTGGCGCGGCACGACGACGCGGTGCGCTGGGGTTCGCTCAACCGGCGGCTGCTGGCCGCCCGGACCGCGATCGCCCTGGGTGCCGAGCCGACGGCGCCGGTCGTGGACCAGTGTCACAACCTGGTTGAGGTACGCGACGGGCACTACCTGCACCGCAAGGGCGCGGCGCCGGGCGACGGCCGAGACGTGCTCGTCGCCGGCACCCGCGGCACCCCGTCGTACCTGGTGGCCGGGCATGCGGGCGCGCAGGCCAACTACTCGGTGGCGCACGGGGCGGGCCGCAAGATGTCCCGGGCCGACGCGTTGCGCCGGGGCCGGGCCAAGCACACGGTCGAGGAGCTGCGCCGCACCCCGGTGGGTTCGCTGGTGGTCTGCGGCGACCGGCAGCTGCTGTTCGAGGAGGCGCCGAGCGCGTACAAGCGAATCGAGCAGGTGATCGCCGACCTGGTCGGTCACGGGTTGGCGACCCCGGTGGCGACCACGGTCCCACTGGTCACCTACAAGACGCCGGACGTGGGGGTCGCGGCCCGCGGCGACCGGCGACCTGAGCGCCGGCAGGCCGAGCAGCGGCGGCGGGGGCGGCGGTGAGCGCGCACCTGCTGCTGTCGGCCGGCCGGGGCCCGCAGGAGTGCGCGTGGGCTCTGGCCCGGCTGCTGCGCCGGCTGGACGCCGACGCCGCCCGGCACGATGTGGGCGTGGTGCGGCTGGAAAGCGTCGCCGGCGACCGGCCCGGCACCTACCGGTCGGTGCTGATCCGGCTCACCGGCGCGGGTGCGGAGGCGTTCGCCGCCGGCTGGACCGGGACGTTGTGCTGGCAGGCGCCCAGCCCCTACCGTTCCGGCCATGGCCGGAAGAACTGGTACGTGGCCGCCCGGCGGTGCGAGGTCGACGCTCCGGTGACCCCGTTCGTCGAGGCGGACGTGGAGGTGGTGGCGGTACGCACCGGCGGGCCGGGCGGCCAGCACCGCAACAAGGCCAGCACCGCCGTGCGGGCCATCCACCGCCCGACCGGCATCGTCGTGGTGGTCGACACCGAGCGGCAGTTCGGCCTCAACCGGGGCATCGCGCTGCGGCTGCTGCGGCAGCGGCTCGCGGCCGGTGACGAGGCGGCCGGGCGGGCGGTCGTTGCCGCCCGCTGGCGGGTGCACGACGAGCTGGTGCGGGGCGATCCGGTGCGTATCGAACGCCCCTGACCGGCCCGGGTGGCCGAGCCGGTGGCGCCCGGCCGGTAGGCGCCTGCTCCCCCGGCCGTCACGGAGTGAGGGGCACGGGGTGGGCCGGACGAGTTGGTGGGCCGCGACGCCGATGTCGGCGTCGCGGCCCGCCTTTCCTCACGGTCCCTTCACTGCGGCTGGACCATGGTCAAGCCCCAGATCACGGTCTACTTGCCGTTGTTCGGCACCGGCTGCATGACGGTCAGCGTCATGCTGTTGTTCTTGTAGGACACTCGGAACAGGTAGCCGCCCACGTTCAGGGCCCGGTTCTCGGGCAGCGCGTGGAAGGCGCCGTTGATCGAGCTACCGCTCATGATCGTGAACACGGTGCCGGGGGTCAGCTTGCCCTGCACGTCCAGGTCCAGTTCGCCGTCCAGCATCAGGTTTCCCGCCGCCCGGACGCTGGTGCAGTCCCGGTCGCCGGAGATCGTGACGGCGACGCGACCCTGCCGGCCGACGGTCACATTCCCGCCGACGGTCAGGACGTTGCCCGCGGGGGTGCCGGTGAGGTGCGCGGCCTCGTCGGAGGCGAGCCCGGGCCGCAGGACGCCGCTGGTGACGGTGACGCTGTCACCCACGCTGCCACTGCCGCCGAGGGTGCCGCCCTTGACGTCGATCGAGCTTGCGTGCGAGCCGGTGATCGAAAGCTTGCCGCCTTCGACCGTCGTGCCGCCCTCGTAGGTGTTGTCGCCCGTCATGATCAGCATTCCGGGGCCTTGCTTGGTCAGGGAAGCCGTGTAGAGGTTGTTGTCGATGTTGTTCTGAATGTAGGACGCGCGCTGGTCCATCCATTCCTTGCGCCACTTGACGGCGTCCTCATAGGTGATCTTGTCGTACATCTCGGGATGGCCGTTGGTGATGGCTTGGATGTAGGGATCACCGAGAATGCCCTGGAGCATGAAGGCGTGTTCGTCAAGGGTGCCGTCCGGGTGCAGCACGTTGGGGCTGAATTCACCGGCGTAGGCGATGCCTTGCTTCTTGTAGCCCGCCAGCCACTCCAGGTCTTCCTTTTCCCTCTCCTTGATGGCGATCTGGCTGATGTCGTTCGACCAGACGTCCAGGGGCGCTCTGTCCATGTTGTAGGTCATGGGGCTCAGGAGCTGGCCGGGGCCGTACATGCCCTTGGCCAGGTCGGGAATCCCCCAGCCCCAGCGTTCGTCCGGAAGGCCGTCGGGGGCGGTCCAGGCGATGGATGCTCCGGAGGGGGAGGTTTGCCCGGTGCCGAGGAATCTCACGCCGTCGGACATCTTGTTGTTCGCCGTGGTGAGCATCAACTCACGCACCTGCTTGGCGTCCATGTCCGGGTAGCGGGAGAGCAGGACGCCCATCACCGATGTCGCAACGGGCGTTGCCGGTGACGTGCCGTTTGAGTTTGAGTAGTTGGTGTCACCGGCGCTGCTGGTGGTTCGAACGTTGTTCGAAGGGGTGGACACGTTCCACCATTTGGCGAGTCCCGCCTCGTTGTACCCGAACTGCTTTGTGTATTCGGGGTTAGTCGCAGTGGGCGGTTGCACCCCGCCGACGGCTACAAATTGATTCTCCGCCCAGGGGTTGAAGAGGGGGTACGCGGGGCGGAAGTACGGGTTGCTCCAGTCGTTGTTGCCGGCCGACCGTACGTTGACGGTACCGCTGTCCTTGATGGAGTCCCAGATGGCGTCCATGAAGGAACGTCCGGGGTATTTCGGGTTGTATTGAATGCCGCCTTCCGAGTAGCTTTTCTTGAAGAAGAAGTACTGGTACTCCAGATCCTTCAGGTACTCGTTGGGGATGATGGTCGCCATCGCCGTGGCGCTGGCGCTGTCTTTGCCAGGCAGTTGGTAAGCGTTGGCGCGGTTGCCGTTGACTCCGAGGTCGTTTCCTAGGCCGTCGTAGCGGGCTCTGTCGAGAGTCTGGACGTAAGAGCCCCAACTGCTGTTGATGACCTGGGCGCCTGCGTCGACCAGGGCCTTGTTGGCTGTGTACCAGTACACGTAGTCGTGGAAGGGGCCGTGGGACTGGGTATCGGAGCCGCCGGTCTTGGCAACATACATCTTCGATCCGAAGGCGATGCCGTGCTGGTCTTTACCGTCGCGGATGCCGGAGGTGACCCCGAGCATGCCGGTCCCGTGCGAGTAGTCACTTGGTCTCGCCTGATCACCGGCCACCGTGAACGGCTCGCCCGCAGTGAAAGGGTTCGCCGGGGTCGCGCCACGATACCCGTAGCCGGATGTGCCGTAGACACCCTCCGCTCTCACCGACTCGATCAGCGGGGTTTGAAATGCTTCGTGTGTAGGCCTGTAGCCCGAATCCATCATGCCCAGCGTGACGCCCTGCCCGCAGTACCCCAGCGCGTAGGCGGTGGACGCGTTCACCGCGGTGAGCTGCCATGGGGAGTTGACTGCTGTGCCAGGAGTGGAAGGATTATGGCCGGTGTAATTACCATATTCCGGCGTTTCCCAGCTGGCTTTGGCGGCAGCTAGTTCCCCTGGACTCGTGGCGACAAAGCCTGGGTCTTCCGGGTACGACCACTGCGTGCAGTCTTCCGGGTGTGGCCACTGCGCGCTGGCCGGGCGTTCGTCGGCCCCCGGCCCGGCCAGGGCGCCGGTCGCCGGCAGGCCGGCGGCCACGACCGCCAAGGCCAGCACCGAGCCGCGCCGGGCAAGCTTCCCTCTTCGCATCTGCGTGCTCCTTCCCCCACACCATCCGTCGACCAGCGGCTCGAGGTCCCTCACCGGCATAAATACGGGCCAGTCGCCACAACGGTCGAACCGAACCTACGGACCGACGTGCGGGAGTTCATCGGACACCTGTGGAAGTTGGCCGCCGTCGGCTCCTACGCCTGTCGCACGGTCGCCGTCGGCGCTGAGCTGCCAAACGACCCGATTCGCGTTCGCGACCACCGGAGCCTGGTTCAGCGCTAACGGGTCAGGCCGAAGCCGATGCGCTCTGACTCGACGGGCAGATCCCTTCCCGTATCCGTCCGCATCCGTGAACTCGGGAGACTTTCGGCGCCCGGCGTTGCCGGCCGTCCTCGTCCCGGCCTGTTGCTGCCGACGGCCCCGCCGTGGGCCCGCCTCAGTCCGGTCCGGCGGCGTCGGGGCTGCTGCCGTCCTTGAACCAGACCACCGCCTGCGGTAGTTCTTCCGCAACCCGCGCCGCCAGCACACGTCCCTCAGCAGCGAAGCTGCCTCCTCCTCTGCCCCGACGACTCTGCTGTCGCCTGGATCGGCGATGTTGACCATGGATTCCGACCACTGCTGCCAAGACGTTCCGGTAGCGGGCTCACTCGTCGTGGTAGTGGGGGTCGGCGGCTTCCTCGTGGGCCCAGTCGCGCATATTGCGGTAGCGCTCGACGGTCTGCCACGGTTCCTTGCGGATGAAGTCGCTGCCGATGGCGTCGTAGAGGGTGCAGGCCTGCCTGAAGTACCGGCCGTAGGTCAGCGCAAAAGCGAAATGGTTCCAGAGAATGGGTGTCAGGGTTGTGGTCTCGTAGTCGTCATGCCAGACCGACTGCTCGGCCGCGTCGTAGGTCTCTGAGGCGACGTCCGGGCGCTGGTAATACCGGGTTTCGCCGTTCTCGCTCTCCCAGCGGAAGTTGCGATGAACCTTCATGATCAGTAAGGGAACATTGGTGGCGGGGCAGGCCGCGGTTCGCTCCCGGGCGAACCGGAAGGCTTCGTCCCAGCTGCCGCCCCACTTGGGCAACAGGCTGTCGAGCATTGTCAAGTGCCCAAACAAGTGGGACGGATCGATCTCGATAAGTCGATCGAATCGCCGCCAACGCTCCTCGGCTGGCAGTTGACGGTTGCGGCTCAGGGAGATCTTGTAGTGCCACGCCTCGGCCAGCGCCGGATGGCGGTCCAGGGCCTGATCGAGGAGATTCTCGGCGAGTTCCAAGCGCTGGAACCAGACGGGCCAGGCGTCCTTGGGCACGGTGCTAGCCCGGCCATCGCCGCGGGCTTCGCCGGCCCAGTAGATCGCACGGGCGCCGCCGATGAGTAGCGGCAGCGGATCATCCGGCTGGGCCCGTATCGGTCCGTCGATCCACTCCTCGACCCCGCGGGTAGCGGCAGCAACCTGGACATAGTACATGAAGTGCTCTTTATCGGCCGCCGCGAGGATTCTGCGGGCCGCGCCCCACTCCCGATCCAGCAGCGCCTCGCTCAAAAGTTCTGACTCGTCGTCGAGGAAGCCGCCGATCGCTAACTTGTCGGCGTCGCCCGAACGCTCCTGCTTCTTCCTGAAGAACCGCACAGCGGTGCAGAGTAGGCAGGACTGCCGCGTTGTGGATCATGCTTTCGGTCGGTGTCCGGCGGGACAAGGGTCTGCAACAGCGCCCAGTGCCATCCGCTCATCGGCTAGAAGCGGATGCGCCAGCCTCCGGCCGCCCCGCGACAGCGGGTAGCCAACGAGCCAGGGCATCGTGTCACGCATCAAGTGAAGCGACGACGTAGCGCATCAACCGGAGTCGGACACGGCTGGCAGCCGGCTCGCCACCAGTTTTGTCCTCCGTCGACTGATGCGCGGCACTCGTCCGCCAACTGTTCCGCGACACAGTCGGCGCGTGGGAACGCGGCTGAGAGGACGTGGTTGCGCTTGCGGGCAGGCGGTCGACCGCTGTGAAAATGCCTCTGCGTTCCTGGGTTCTCCCGATAGGGTCGCCTGCGCCGTGCCGGTTGGCCAGCGGCATGGCGACGGCGATTTGCCTGCCGCACCGGCCCGCCGACCGACGATGTTGCGACACCAGCCAGATCCGGAGGTCCCCAGCAATGGCCACCAAGACATATCAGGTCATCGTGCGCGGCAAGTTCGCGCCACTCGATGACGAGCAGCGGGCCACCTTGCTCGCCATGGCTGACGAACACGACGTGTTTCGGGCAAAGTTCACCGAGGAAGGCACCGTGACCTACGAGCGATCCCTGCTTGCGTTTACCTTTCGCTGCGTGGTCCCGGCCACCGAGGAGGACGAGGAAGCAGTCGTGATCGACAGGGCGGAAGCGCTCGCCGCGGCCGCCGTCCGGGGACTCGGCGCCAACTATCGCGACCTTAAGTCGGTGTCGACCGACCTCGACAACATCAAGATCCGTCGACGGTAACACCAACTACTTGTAGCCCTGTTGCACATCACATGGCGGACCCGTGTCGCACATCAGTTGTCGGATCACAGGCCGGCAGCCAGTGTCGTGCTCCGCTTGATGCGTTAGACGATGGCTTCAGTTGATGGGTTACACGGGCCTTGAGCATGCCGAATAAAGACCGTGACGCCCAGTTCGCCGGCCATCACGGCTGAGTGGGTTGCGTTGGTTCGCCGCCGTAGAGGGCTGCGAAGACGCGGTGCCGCAGGATCTCGTACTGCTGGCGGCATCGCCCAGGTGGGCCCGGCGGGCGTTGCTGGACGTGACCGCCGACAACGACTTCCGGCGGCTGGAACTGGTCAGCTGTCAGGTCGACCTCGCGGCCGTCGGCCAATCGATTCCAGTAGTGGTAGCCGACCTTGGCGTCCCCGACGAGGACCTCGCCGAGGATCAACTCTCCGCCGAGGAGGTCCTGAATGATCAAGGCCGTCACTCCGCATTGACCACGGGCTGGGTTGCCGGCGTGCCAATCCTGCACATCGTGCGGGTCGCAGGTATCCGCTCCCCAGCCGCTGCGCAGTACCGGCCGCAGCATCTCCAGGTCAATCGCGAGAGGGACTGATTTTTGGTCGGGCTCTTCAGACGTCACCCAGGAAGGGTCAGCCCTCGACCGGGTTGAGAGTCAAGAAATATCCCTCCTCGGGTCCCGGCCGGCCAAGGTCCCACTCGGCGGTAAGCCGGGACCCGCACCCAGGCATAGTCGGGATCGGCGTGTTCCGGGATGTCGTGGTAGATACCAAGCAGGAACTCGCGCTGATCGTTGAGTAGGCCGTACTCGCTGGCGATGCGCCACCAGTCGGCGTTGACCTTGACCGACAGGTCGTGATCGTCGGACGCGGCTGCCTCAGAATCGAACCGCCCATGTTCCGGCAGACAGCTGGCCGGACCTCGATGCGGCGGCATCGGTTGGCGGACTCTCCACGGATCCGAGCTGGGTCGCGGACTCGCACGGCGTCCTGGTGGCCGCTCGCCGACGTGGGCACGCCAATGCCAGCGTCCCGCCACTACGCCCGGCGCGGTCGACGGACGGGACGCTGAGGTCGCCCAACACCTGGGCGCGAGCAGAGCGAAGGTACCGAGGCGATCGGGCACGCAGTGGGCACGGAAGCCCCGGAAGGCCGAACAGTGATCGGTGATCAAGGGTGTGACCTGGTGCCCCGGCAGGATTCGAACCTGCGACACACGGTTTAGGAAGGCAGTCGCGCTGGGCAGCTGCGCGGACCTCCTGGCAGGACATATACCTGACGTTCTCCCAGCGGCGGCCATGACCATTCCGCGCATGTTCCGGATTTTGCTGCTCCCGGCCACAGGGGGCGATGGGCTCAGACCAGTGCTGATGCCGCCAAGTTGGTCGCGAGACCGCTGAGGACACACGTAGCAGAGCTAACGATCACCTTCATCCAGACCACCTTTCCTTCCTCGTCCGGCTCCATAAAAAACAGCGGTAGGGATCAGGGCGAAGATGAAAGCAGACAGCATGAAGAGCAGCACTGAAACCAGGATCAACCCTGGTCTGAGCCCACCGGCCCGTCCACCATGGTAGGCCCCTCGCTTGTAAGAGGAACATGCCGCTGGCGCGTCACCTCGGCTGTCTGGAAGTGGCCTATACCGGCCCATCTCGCGCACGCCTTGGGGTACTTCCGTCTGAGTTCTGGGCGTACCGTCCGGCCGAGTCCGTCCACGTCTCTGGCCTCGGGCTACTCGTCCGGAATCGGTCCGTACTGGGTGGCTCCGTCGGCCTAGTGGCTGTCACCGCTAGGCGATCTCACCCGCCTCGGCCGCCTCCACAATGGCCTCTCACCCGGCATAACTCCAGCTCACGTGGTCATTCATCGAACACGCAACGGCCCTGGGCTCGGTGCTGGGGCACTATCCTCAAGGAACGCTCTAGTTTTCCCTGGATCGATGGACGGTCGCCTCAGTACATATAGGTTGATGCCCAAGCAGTTACAAGAAACCTGGTTAGTAGAGGAGAGATGACAAGATGAAGCGGAAAGGACTTATCCGGACGGCGGTAGCGGCGGGTGCAGCCCTCGCGACAGTCGCGGTGGCTAGCCCGGCGTATGCAAGTCAAGATGTTACCGTCCATGTTTTGCAGTGCCCAATGTCGTACTGCGCCACTGCGGGGTACGGGTGGTTCCATGCGGATCCGAACGGGAGTTTGCCCGGTGACGCACTGAAAGCCTGCGACTTAGACGCCGATGGGTATGGCGTAAGGGCGCAGCTGTTCAATCGAAACACCGGCAAGCTCATTCGCACCGCCAACACCTCCGGTCACAGTTCGCCCTATTGTACGGGTTGGCAAACCGGTGACCTTCCGGAGCAAACCCCGGTCTGGCTCATCGTTTGCAAGGTGTCGAGCACGAAGCCAGACACATGTGCTACTGGTGCCGAGGGGTGGAGTTGACGGCGTTTTCGCCGCTGCGATCCGCCTTGGGCACGTATTCACCCAATCGCTTAGCCTCAAAGTTTCGTGACGGTCGGCCGATGCAGGGCCAATGAGCTATTCCGCGTAACGGTGGGTTGCGCTGCGTAGTTGGATCCGTTGTGGTGCAACGAGAAGGCGCAGAACCCCAGGTATGAAGGCGGTCCTCTCACAGATCAACTTCATCGGGGGTTCTGCGTCCACTACGACCCTCCAGCCTCGGCAGACGGAGCGCGCGTGCCGATACAACTTCGATGGCCGCCGAGGAGGCGCTGGGTGAACGGGCTACCCGACGATGGAATTCCACCTCTGCCGGGGCCTGGTGCGGCTGCCCGTCGCTCGTGGCCGCGGCGGAGGGCGGCGGGCATTGTTGCGTGTCGGCGTCCTACTGCTCGCCCCCGGAGCTGGCCGCGCCCCTCAGCGCGGCGACCGCCGTGCGCACCGCCGGGGTGTGCTCGACCGCATCGTGCACCACCACGTGTATAGACCGGATCGGCGTCGGGCGGACCACCCGAACGCGGGTCACGCCGTCGGGCAGGTGTGCTGCGCCGAGCGCGGGGAGCACCGTGAGGCCGATGCCGGCTGCCACGAAGGCGAGCGCCGTCGGGTAGTCGTGCGCCTCGACGCTGAAGGCGGGGCTGAATCCGGCGGCGGTGCAGGCCTCGATGAGGTTGGCGCGACACCAGCCGCGGGCGAAGTCGTTGTCGACCCAGCGCTCGTCGGCGAGGTCGGCGAGGTCCACCTCATCCTGCCCGGCTAGGCGGTGTCCGGTGGGAAGGACGGCCACGTAGGGGTCGTCGAGGAGGTGATGGGTGGTGAAACCCGAACCGGGGTCGAAGCCGTTGCCCGCCACGGCCACCTGGACATCGGCGCGTTCCTCCCGGCTGTCCGGGAGGTGTTCGCGCAGTTGCAGGTCGAGCCGGACTCCTGGGAGCTCGGTGAGGATGCGCCGCACCACGAGCGGCATCCACGCGGCGCCCACTGACGCGAAGTACGCGATGGACAGTGCGCCGGTGCGTCCGGTGCGCAGGTCGGCGATCAGCGACTCGGCCGCTCCGATCCGGGCGAGCACCCGGTCGGCTTCGGCGGCGAGGGCATGGCCGGCTGCCGTGGGCCGCAGGCCGCGTCCCGCTCGGGTGAGGAGGGTCAGGCCTGTCTCGCGCTGGAGTGCGGTGAGGTGCTGGCTGATCGCGGAGGGGGTGTAGCCCAGGTTGGCGGCGGCCGCCTGGACGGACCCGGACGCCACGACGGAGCGGAAGACACGGAGGCGGTGGACGTCGAGCACCCTACGACAGTAAAGCCCCACTGAACCGTTGTGAAGGAATAGTCGCTGGTGCTGAATGTTCGGGCGCACGATGATCGCTCCATGAGGAGTGCACAGCTCACCGCTACCCCGAGCCAGCCGGCCATCACCGAGGGCGACCGCGCGAACACAGCGTACCCCCGGTCCTGGCCGACGGTCGGTGCCGCCGGCACCACCGTGTTCTTGTGGGCGTCGGCGTTCGTCGGCATCCGCTTCGCCGGGCACGACTACTCCCCCGGCGCCATGGCGTTGGGTCGTATGGCGGCGGCGTCCATCGCGCTGAGCGCGTTCATGGCATTCACCGGCGGCGTCCGACGCCGCAGCACGCGACAACAGCACGCTCTGCCCGGGTCGGACGCCACGGCTTCCCGCCGGGCCGCCCTGCCCCGTGGCGGAACCTTGGGGCTGATCGCGGTCTGGGGCGTGGCCTGGTTCGGCGGATACAACGTGGCGCTCAACGCTGCCGAGCGGCTGGTCGACGCCGGGACGGCGGCACTGCTGGTGGCGGTCGCGCCCATTCTCGTCGCGGTCGCTGCGGTCCTCGTTCTCAACGAGCGGCTCTCCGGCCGGCTCGGCGTCGGGGTGGCGATCGCCTTCGCCGGCGTCGCTCTGATCGCGGCCAGCGGTTTCACTGGACACGCCGACAAGGTCGGCGTCGCGCTGGCGGTGCTCTCCGCTCTGCTGTACGCCTTCGGCGTACTGCTCCAGAAGCGCCTACTGGCGCGGGTGGACGCCGTGACGATGACCTGGCTCGGCGCGCTGGCCGGGACCGTGGCCCTGCTGCCGTTCGCCCCCACGCTCCTCGCAGAGCTCGCCACGGCCCCACCGTCGGCCACCCTGGGCATGCTGTACCTGGGCGTGTTCCCGACCGCTGTCGGCTTCCTCACCTGGGGCTACGTCCTGTCCCGCTGGACCGCGGGTCGCACCACCGCCGCGACCTACCTGGCGCCGCCGGTGACCGTCCTGCTGTCGTGGACGCTGCTCGGCGAGGTGCCGGCGCCGCTCGCCCTGCTGGGCGGCGCGCTGTGCCTGAGCGGCGTGGTCCTCGCGACGCGCCGCTGACGTCGATGTTCTCGCGCCGGTCGTCGGCTATTGGGAGGCGGCCGGCTGCGACTGTTCAGCCTGATCCGATCCGCTCCCGAGGGCGAGGCGTCCGTGAATGACCTCACCGCGCCGCCCGTGCTCTGAGCAGGCGCGGTGGAAGCGGTCGCCCGGGCGACCCCGATGCCGTGGGTGACAACCCGGCTCGCCCTCCAGCCGCCAGCCTTCCCGAACTGCCTGGACCGACCCAACGAAGAAGCTGAGACGCTCGTTACGCACAGGCAGTATCGTGCACGGCCGACATGGCGCCCGTCATCGGACCCGACAGTTTCTTGTTCGACATCCGCTCAGGCCGGCAGTGCGGTGCCGTCGGCGGGCTTGCGATACGGGATGACGCCCGCGGTGGTCAGCGCGGGGTGAGGGCGAGCGCGGCGAGCGCGGCGACTCCAGCGGTCAGCGCCGACTCGTCGAGGCGCATCTGCGGTGAGTGCACCGGCGCGACCGGCCCGGCCGCGGGCTGGGTGCCCAGGATCAGCATCGCGCCGGGCGTGCGGTGCAGCAGGTACGCGAAGTCCTCGCTGGCCGGGAACGGGGCGGGCAGCTCGCTCACCCGGTCGGGGCCGAGCGCCCCGGCGACCGTGGCCAGCGCCCACCGCGCCTCGTCCGCGTCGTTGACGGTCGGTGGGTAGCCGGGGTGCACGCTCACCTCGGCGGTGCAGCCGTGTGCGGCGGCAACGCCCGCGGCGACCTGGGCGAGCGCCTCGGTCACCCGGGACCGGGCGGCGTCGCTGAACGTTCGCACGGTGCCCTCGGCCGTCGCGGTGTCGGGGATGACGCCCGCGCCGGAGACGCCGGCGTCCAGCCGGTTGATCGTGACCACCACCGGGTCGAAGACGTCGAACCGGCGGGTCACCATCTGCTGCACGGCCAGCACGACCGCGCAGAGCACCGGTACCGGATCGGCGCCGAGATGCGGCAGGGCCACGTGGCCGCCCGCGCCGTGCACGGTGACGGTCAGCGCGTCCGCACCGGCCAGCAGCGCGCCGGGCCGGGTGCCCACCGTCCCCGCGGGCAGCCCCGGGAACTGGTGCAGGGCGTACGCGCGGGCCGGTGCGAAGTCGCCGTCGAGCAGCCCGTCGGCGAGCACGGTGCGGCAGCCGTCGTGGCCCTCCTCGCCGGGCTGGAACATGAGGATCACGTCACCGGGCGGGCCGGGATCGGCCCCCGCGATCAGGTGGGTGGCCTCCACCAGCATGGCGACGTGCGCGTCGTGCCCGCAGGCGTGCATGGCGCCGGCCACCGTCGAGGCGTACGGCAGGTCGGTCCGCTCGGTCAGCGGCAGCGCGTCCATGTCGGCGCGCAGCAGCACCGGCGGGGCGTCGCCCCGGCCGGCGAGCCGGGCGACCACGGCGCTGGAGGTGGTGCCGGTGCGCACCTGCAGCGGTAGGGGGCGCAGGGCGTCGAGCACGGCCGCCTGGGTACGCGGCAGCCACAACCCCAGCTCCGGATGGCCGTGCAGCCGCCGGTACAGCTCGGTCAGTGACGCGCGCCGCCGTTCTGCGTGCGCCAACAGCTCCGGCCAATCGGTGGTGGGCGACGCCATGGGTCGAGAATTCCGGCGCCGGACCGGCCGGTCAAGGACCCGCGCGGCGAGGTCGGGCTTCCGACAGCGGGCGCGATCTCCCGTCTTCAGACTCCGACGACGCCGTCGACGGCGTCGCGGAGGAAGTCGGCGTGGCCGTTGTGCCGGGCGTACTCCTGCAGCATGTGCAGCATGACCAGCCGCAGCGGGACGTGCTCCGCCCAGCGCGCGCGGTAGGCGCTGCCGTCGAGGGACTCGGCCGCGGTCCTACGCGATCACGTGCGTGCAGCGCATCGACTCGTCGGGCGTGGCCTGGTCGTTGGTGCGCTGAAGGTGCGCCTCGCCCCAGATCCGGACGCCTTCCACGACAGGTAAGACCGTGGTGCCGTAGGAGGTGAGCCGGTAGATGACCGGTGCCGGGACCGGTCCGGTCACGACGCGCTCGACGAGCCCGTCAGCTTCGAGTTCGCGCAGCTGCTCGGCCAGCACTTTGGGCGTGATCGGCGCGCCCAGACGGCGGAGGCCGGCGAAGTGGCACTCGCCATGGGCCAGCCAGTACAGAAGGGTCAACTTCCACTTTCCACCGATCGCGGCGAACGCCGCGGCCATCGGGCAGCCGGGTAGAGGATTGGGGCGCGATGGTGAGGGGTTACCTGCAGGTGCCTTCTTGTTCATGGACGTGCTCCGCTCAGATAGTCGGATCATGAACCTTCACCCCAAGATCACCGTGCGGTACAAGCAGGTCCTGGTCCCGTGCCTGTCGCTTCTCATACTGGCCGCGATGGCGGCGTCGGGCGACGCGGCGGCGGCTCCCCTCAGGACTTCGGCGGCTGTCGAGGACGGCCAACGTGACTTCGACTGGGAGATCGGCGCCTGGCACACCAAGGTGCGGGTGCTCGCCGATCCGCTCTCGGAATCCGAGGATGAATGGCTCCACTTCGAGGGTACGAGCGTCGTGCGCCCACTGCTGGACCGGCATGCGAATGTCGTCGAACTCAAGGTCTCGGGGCCGAACGGACGGATCGAGGGCCTCAATCTGCGGCTCTACGAGCCCTTGGCGGGGCGCTGGAGCCTGACTTTCGTGAACATCCGCGATGGACTGCTCACCCCGTCGGTGTACGGCGGGTTCCACGACGGTGTCGGCGAGTTCTTCGGCGACGACCAGGTTGGGGGACGCGCGATCAAGGTGCGCTTCCTCATCTTCCGGCAGGGCCCGGACAAGGCGAGGTTCGAGCAGGCCTTCTCAGACGACGGCGGGAAGACGTGGGAGACGAACTGGATCGCCGTGGACCATCGAGTTGCCAACGTCGGCTGAGCCGCACCGCGTGTCCGACCCCGGTCCGCGTCGGCGCGTCGAGGACGTTGTGGTGGTGGACGAACACCCGCGCGGCCTCGCCATCGCTGGGCACGAACACCATCGCGCCGTTGAGGGCGGCATGCAGCGCCGCGGGGTAGTCCGGCGGCGGGTAGCGGGATCGCAGGACGGACGGTAACCGGTTACATTCGTCGAACCGGTTCAATCAAGACCGCCAGGAGGTACCCGGTGACGAACGCCAGCGGACCCCAGCCGTCCGACGCCCGGACCGATTGGGAAGCCCGCATCGCCCGCCGCAGCGACGAAGGCGACACGGCCGCGCTACCCGACCTGCCACCACCGGCCCGCCTCACCGCCACCCCCGGCCGCGGACACGTCCGCCTCTCCTGGCAGCCCGTCGACGGCGCGGTCGGCTACCTGGTGCATCGTGCAACGCTGGATGGCGATCAAGTGTCCGGCCCGTTCACCCCGCTGGACCACCTCGGCGGCGACGTGCTCTCCGTTCCCGACACCTGGTACGTCGACACCACCGGCACGCCGGGCGAGCGGTATGCGTATGCGGTGGCTGCCGTACCCGAGGTGACCGTGACCGGCGCGCTGAGCGACCCGGTCACGGCGGCCGCCCTGCCCGGCACCGGCGAACCGAGCACCCTCACGCTGCGCCTCGACGCGGACGCCCCGGGCACCACCCTGCACCGTCCCTGGCAGCCGATGATCGGCAGCGAGCGGCTGTCCCAACTGCTCTGCCGTGACCAATCCGGCGGCCGGGAGATCGGCATTGAACTGCTGGCCGCGCTCCGCCGGGTACGGGAGGAGATCGGCGTTACCGCTGTGCGGGCGCACGCGATCCTGCACGACGACCTCGGCGTCTATCGCGAGGTCGACGGCGAGCCGGTGTACGACTTCAGCCGCGTGGACCAGATCTACGATCTACTCCTGGGCATCGGAATGACGCCGGTGGTGGAGATCGGGTTCATGCCCCGCGATCTGGCCAGTGACCCGGACCGCACCGTCTTCACCTATCGCGGCATCATTTCCCCGCCGCGCGACTGGGACCGGTGGTCCGGGCTCGTTCGGGCGCTGGTGACCCATCTGCTGGACCGGTACGGCGATCAGGTGCTCGGTTGGGACTTCGAGGTGTGGAACGAGGCCAACCTGGAGGTCTTCTGGAGCGGCAGCCGCGAGGAATGGATGCGCCTGTACGACGTGACCGCCCGCGCGGTCAAGGACGTCGATCCGCGGATCCCGGTCGGTGGGCCCTCGTCGGCGGCCGCCGGCTGGGTGGACGCGCTGCTGGAGCATGCCGTACGGTCCGGCGCACCGGTGGACTTCGTGTCCACCCACACGTATGGCAGCCCGCCGCTGGACCTGCGGCCCACCCTGGCCCGCCTCGGCTTCCCCGACGCGCGGATCCTGTGGACCGAGTGGGGCGTCACCCCCACCCACTTCCACCCAGTCAACGACGGCACCTCGGCCGCCACCTTCCTGCTCACCGGCATGCGGTCGGCCGCCGGCAGGGTCGACGCGCTGTCCTACTGGGTGGCCAGCGACCATTTCGAGGAACTCGGCCGGCCGCCGAGGCTGCTGCACGGCGGGTTCGGCCTGCTCACCGTCGGCGGTATCGCCAAGCCGCGCTACCACGCGCTGCGGATGCTCGCGCAACTCGGCGAGACCGAACTGCCGGTACGGGCCTCCGGCGACGGCGCTGACGGCCTGGTGCAGACCTGGGCCAGCCGGCGCGGCGACGGCAGCCTGGCAATTCTGGTCTGGGTGTCCACTCTCGACCAGGACAAGCGAGATGGAGACCCGGCGCTGGCCCGGCGGATCCGGTTGGCCATCGACGGCGCGGCCGGACGGCCCGCTCTGGTTACCCGGCTCGACCGGGAGCACGGTGACATCACCACCCTCGCCGACCGACTGGGCGTCGCCGAGTGGCCAACCGATGAGCAGTGGGCCGCGCTGCGGGCCGCCGACCAGCTCCCGGCGGAGAAGGTGCAGCCTTCCACCCATGCTGGAGCGGCGGTGATCGAGCTAGACCTGCCGCAGCCCGGCGCGGTTCTGGTGGAGGTCCCCGGGGCCTGATCCCTGCCCATCGCGGGTAGCGTCGTCGGCCGCGGTATCGGGCGATCATGTGCGCGGACCGGCCGGCCTCGGCTCGGCTCCCGCGGTGCCGGCCACTCGCAAGATCATGCTCGATGCGGAGGTAGGGCCTGCGGCGCGTGGCCGTAGGCCCTACTTTCCTGCACCGGTGCGGTCGACGGGTTGGGCAGGTCGCCCGTTACCTTTTGCGGCGCCGTCAGGCGGCCCCACGCAGCTGTGGAAGGTTCTGGTTGGCCGGCACGTTGAACGTCTCCTCGGCGATCAGTGGACGGATCCGGTGTTCGAACTGTGGCGAGACGAACGCGCGGCGCAGGAGGTCGTTGGCGAGCTCATTGCCGAGCGCACCCATGATCATGGCTTGATCGAGCGAGAGGTAACGCTTGGCCACGGTGCCGCTGCCGACCGCGATCGCGTCGTAGAAGCCGCCGGGGCCATACGAGTCGAAGTTGGCCTTGAGTCGGGCGAGGTTGTCGACGACCGGTGCCTTGGCGTACGGGAGAGCGAGGAACGCCGCGTGCGGGGTCACCACGCCGTCGCCGTAGTCGGGGTCCGGGCCTGCTGGGCGGCAGTCGCCGAACCCCACGTCGTACTTCGAGTGCTCCATGTCTGACGGGTAGCCGTCGGTGTCCATGCCCATCGCGTCGACACCCCAAGCCATGTAACCGCCGGCCGGGTCACTCGCCGGGGAGAAGCCCCAGTAGCCGTACCCGGCGTCGTTCATCCCGTGCTCGATCTGGCCGGCGACCGTCGCGGGATGGTTGCGGCCCCAGCTGTTGGGCGCCCACTGCGCTTCGGGCACGAACAGGTCGGGCATCAGTGCCTCGAACATGTCGCCGCCCCAACTGGGTACGAACTGGATGCCGCGGTAGCGGTAGGCGCCCTCGTACACCGGAACGCCCTCGTAGGTGGTGTTGAAGCCGACTGGCTGCATCTCGTGCCAGCTCCAGTCGCAGGTGGCCGGCAGGGTGCGCATCGTGTTGTAGTAGGCCTTTGGCGGGATCTGGCCCATCGCGATGCCGAGGTAGGTCGCGATACGCGGCTCGGTGACGGTGATGTCGTAGTGGTTGCAGGTGAACCAGACGCCGTCGCGTTGCCGCGAGCACCCCGGGGGTGGCGCGTCCCAGAAGCCGCCGGCGATCAGGCCGCTGGCCCCGAACGGAGTCGACGCCGTCGGGTTGTAGTAGAAGCCGAAGTTCATCTTTCGCAGGATCGCGTCGGCCTTGCCGCGCAGCTCCGGCACGGCGCCCTTGACCACGTTGAGCGCGGCCGCGAGCCAGCCGTTGTCCACGCTGGACAGGAAGGGGTAGACGGTGCTGCCGTTGTCGGGCCAGACCGTGACCACCGTGCCGTCGCGCGGGTCGTACCAGTTGTAGTACATGCCCGAGGCGGTGTGGTGCTTGAGCCGGGCGAGCGTGTCGAGAGTCCTGGCGATCCGTTGGCGGGCTTCGGATCGCGAGATGATGCCGAGCTTGGCGGCGACCACCGCGGACCACATGTAGCCGCCGATGTTGGTGGGGGACGTGTAGGTGGCGCGGCCGTCGGCGGCGAGGTCGCCGGTGATGTTGTCGGCGACCAGGCCGGTGCCGGGGTCGGTCATGGCAGCCATCGACCGCCAGGTGTCCGTGGCGTAGTGGAGCAGGGCCCGGTCGGGGCCGCGCTCGTCGGGTGCCGCGACGGCGGCCGGGCCACCTGCCAGCACGAGCGCCAGCGTGAGGAGCGGTGCGAGAAGGCGTCGCATGGGTCTCCTTGTCTGGTTCGGGGATGGGTCACTTGATTCCGGTGGTCGCGATGCCGCGCAGGAAGTGCCGCTGAAGGAACAGGAACACGATGAGCACCGGGAGCACGACGACGACCGCGCCCGAGAGAAGCAGTCCGTAGTCGGTGCGGTTCTGGCCGACGCTGTAGAGGGCGAGGGCGACCGGCAGCGTGTACTTGTCCTCGGTGGTGGCGACCACGAGGGGCCACAGGAAGTTGTTCCAGGACCCGAGAAACGTGAGGATTCCGAGGGTGGCCAGTGCTGGGCGGCACAGCGGAAGCACCACCCGCCAGAAGATCCGGAACTCGCCGGCGCCGTCGACCCGGGCGGCCTCGATGAGCTCGTCGGGGATCGACTGGAGGAACTGGCGCATGAGGAACACGCCGAACGGTCCGACGAGGAACGGCAGGATCAGGCCGGCGTAGGTGTTGGTCAGGCCCATGTTGCTGACCAGCACGAACTGCGGGACGAAGGTGACCATGCCGGGCACCATGAGCATGCCGAGCACGGCCAGGAAGAGGATGCGTTTGCCGGGGTAGCGCAGCTTCGCCAACGCGTACCCGACGAGCGAGCAGAACAGCAGGTTGCCGACCGTGACCGCGGTCGCGACCAGGACCGAGTTGAGAAAGTACAGCGGGAAGTCGAGCCGGGAGAACAGCTCGCGGAAGTTGTCGAGCGTGAACGTCTCGGGCCACCAGGTCGGCGGCACCGCGCGGATCTCCCGTTCCGGCTTGACCGACGCGAGGGCCATCCAGACGAACGGTCCGGCCACGGCGAGCAGCCCGAGGCCCAGGACGATGTGGAGCACGGTCCTGGCGATCCGGTCACGGGTACGCAGGGTGGGGTCCTCTGTCGCCATCGTCAGTTCCTCTCCCCCAGCAGGCGGAACTGCAGGACCGACAGCGCCACGACCGCCAGGAACAGCACGTAGCTGGCGGCGGCCGCGTAGCCGTAGTTGCCGAAGCCGAACTGGTTGTAGATGTGGTAGGACACCGACAGCGTCGAGGACAGCGGGCCGCCTTGCGTCATGACGAACGGCTCCTCGAAGAGCTGGAGGTAGCCGATGCCGGTGATCACCCCGCCGAAGAGCAGGGTCGGCCGGAGCATCGGCACGGTGACGTTGCGGAACTGCTGCCACCGCGTCGCGCCGTCGAGGGTCGCCGCCTCGTAGAGGTCGGCCGGCACCGCCTGGAGTCCGGCTAGGAAGATGACCATCAGGAAGCCGAAGTTGCGCCACGCCGCCATGACGATCAACGACGGCAGCGCGAGCCTGGTGTCGAACAGCCAACTCGGTCCGTCGATCCCGAGCAGGCGCAGCAGGTTGTTGACCAGCCCGATCTCGGGGTCGAGCAGGAAACGCCAGACCACCGCGATCGCCACGATGCTGGTCACGACCGGCAGGTAGAAGCCGACCCGGAACAGCGCGCGGAAGCGTAAGAGCCCGGAGTTGAGCCCGGTCGCTGCGGCCAGGGCCAGCACCATCGTCAGCGGCACGCCGATGACGACGAAGACCAGGGTGTTGACCGACGAGCGCAGGAACAGTTGGTCGGAGAACAGGCGGGTGTAGTTGTCGATGCCGACGACGTTGACGGCCAGCGGGTTGCGCAGGTCGGTGGAGCGCAGGTCGGTGAAGCTCATGAGCAGCGATACCACCACCGGCAGCGCCATGAACACGAGGAACAACACGGTGAAGGGCGCGGAGAAGGCCCAGCCGGTCAGCGCCCGCCGCAGGCGCTGGCGCCGCCGGACCGACCCGGCGGGCCGGTCGGGGCTGGTCGCCCCGGCCGGTCGCGCCGGTGCCGTCGCCGCGGGGGCGCCGGCCATGTCAGCTCCCGGTCCCGATCGCGCTTGCCTTCTGCTGGATCGACTTGGCGGTCGCTGCCGGGTCCGCGTTCTGCTTGCACAGCTTTTCGGCCTCGAGGTCGAAGGCGGCGGCGATCTGCTCCCAGGTCGTGATCGCCGGCGGCGCCTTGGCGCTCTTGAGCTGCTGGCCGAACGTGGTCAGGAACGTGTCGCCGGACAGCGTCGGGTCGTTCCAGGCCGACTGCACCGCGGGCAGGTCCTTGACCGCCTGGTACCACTTGACCTGCACCTCGGGCCTGCTCAGCCACTGCACGAACTTCCAGCCACCGTCACGGTTCTTGGCGTCCTTGAAGACCGCGAGATTGCTGCCGCCGATGAACGAGGTCGACGACTTCTTCGTCGGCATCTGTGCGACCGCGTACTTGTCCTTGAAGCCGGCGCCGCCCTGCTCCTCGACGATGCCCATGTGCCATGGGCCGGAGATGAAGGCGCCGATCTCACCCTTGACGAAGCCGGGCTCGAGCGAGCCCTCCGGCAGCGCGGTCGGGGACAGGCCCTCCTTGAAGAAGGACTGGTAGTAGGCGAGCGCCTCGGTCATCTCCGGAGTGTCGAAGCTCAGCTTGGTTGCGCTGGCCACGTCGGCGCCGTTGGACCAGGCGAACGGCAGGATCGACTGCCAGCTGCCGGTCTTGCCGGGCTGGAGGTTGAGGCCCCACTTGGCGCCGGCCTTCTCCTTCATGCCCTTGGCCATGGCCTTGAGGTCGTCCCACGACTTCGGGCCGTCCGGGAACCCGGCCTTGGTGGCCAGGTCCTTGCGGTAGTAGATCAGCCGGGTCTCGACGTACCACGGGACGCCGTAGGAGGTGTCGTCGACGATGGTGGTGTCCCAGGCGCCGGGGAAGAAGTCGTCTTTCTTGATGAGGTCCGGCGGGGTCGGGTCGAGGGCACCGGTCTTGGCGAACTCGCCCTGCCAGGTGGTACCGATCATCGACACGTCCGGCGTCTGCTTCGCGGCGATGGCGCTGGCGATCTTCTGGTGCGCCGCGTCCCAGGGCACCGCCGTCACGGAGACCTTGGCGTCGGGGTTCTCGGTGGAGAACTCCTTCGCGAACTCGGCGAGCTTCTCCCCTTCGGTGCCCATCGCCCAGACGGTGATATCCCCGCTCGCCTTTCCCGCGCCGACGGACTTCGCCTCGTCCTGGCCGCCGCCCGAGTCACGGCCACAACCCGCCAGCGCGACCGACGCGGCCAAGACGACCGCGGCCGCGGCGGTTAACCGCCTACTTCTCATCTCGTACCTCCGGAGGTTGGTGGTGATGGGTGTGAGCTACTTACCTGCCGGTACCTCCGGTCGGAGGCGCCGAGCAGCCGCAACTGCGGCGCAGGACGAGTTCGGTGGGCAGCACGAGACTGCCCGCGGGAGTGTTGCCGGGCTGGTTGGCGGCACGCAGGATCAGCCGGGCCGCCTCGGCGGTGAGCTCGCGTACGGGTTGCCGGACGGTGGTCAGGGACGGGGTGACGAGGGCGGCGGCCGGCACGTCGTCGAAGCCGGTGATGACCAGGTCCTGCGGCACGCTCAGGCCCCGGCCGAGCGCGCCGACCAGCACGCCGAGGGCGATCTCGTCGTTGGCGCAGACCACCCCGGCGGGCCGGGGCGCGTCGCCGCCCAGCAACTGCTCGGCCGCGAGCAACCCGTCGGCCTGCTGCATGCTGACAGCGACCGGTTCGTTGGGCGGCTCGATGCCGAGGTCGTGGTGCGCCCCGCGGAAGGCGGCCCAGCGTTCGCTGACGTCGGGCGAGCCCGCCGGGTTGCCGACGAAGGCCAGATCGCGCAGGTCGTGGTCGGCGAGCAGGTGACGGGTGAGCGCCAGCATGCTGCCGGCGTTGTCGGCGCGCACCGAGGGGATGTCGCCGGGCCCCTTGCCGGCGACTACCACCACGGGCACCATCCCGGCGAGACGGAGCAGCGCCTCCTCGGAGATGGTGCCACCCATGACGGCGACGCCGTCCACCCGGCGGCCCATCTCCAGCACCTGGTCGTCGGCGTCGGAGCGCAGGTGCGTGCAGAGGATGTGCACGCTGGCCCGCGACCCCACCGCCTCGGACTCGAAGCCCTGGATCAGCTCGGTGAAGTAGGGGCCGGACAGGCCGGGGAAGACCAGACCGAGGGCGCCGTGCCGGCCGGCGGCCAGGGCCCGGCCCAGGTGGTCGGGGCGGTATCCGTGCTTCTCGATCGCCTCCAGCACCCGTCGCCGCATCTCCTCGGAGACCTGGCCGGTGCCGTTGGAGACGCGCGAGACGGTGGCCACGGAGACGCCGGCGAGCCTGGCGATCTCGCGAACCGTCATGCGGCTGTTGCCCATCGCTGCCTCAATCCGTAACGTGCCTCACAGAAACCGGTTTCAGGGCGACCATAAGCAGCCGCGACGAACTTCACAACCCTCGGGTCCACAATCTCCCGTGCGAGGAGGGCCTGCCCCACATGTCAGAGGTACTGCTCCGCAATCGCCGGATCCTCGTTGACGGCCGGCCCGAGCTGCTGCTCGCCGGTGAGGTGCACTACTTCCGTCTCCCCCGCGCCGACTGGGCGGACCGACTCGACCGGCTCCGCGACTGCGGCGCTGACACCATCGCCACCTACGTGCCGTGGCTGTGGCACGAACTTCCGGACGGCTCGGTCGACCTGACCGGGCGCACCCACGAGCAGCGCGACCTGGCCGGCTTCCTCGACCTCGCACACCAGCGCGGACTGCGGGCCGTGGTCCGCCCCGGCCCGTTCGTGATGGCCGAGCTGAAGAACGAGGGCATCCCCTACCGGGTGTACGACGAGCATCCGCACCTGCTCCCCACCACCTGGGACGGCGCGCCGATCAGCACCCGCACCATCGACTACCTGGCACCCGAGTTCCTCGCCGCGGCCGACGGCTGGTACGCCCAGGTGATGCCGCTGGTGGCGGCACGCCTCGCGCCGCGTGGCGGACCGGTGGTGGCGGTTCAACTCGACAACGAGATCGGGATGCTGTCCTGGGTGACCAACTCCCCCGACCTCACCGACGGCCTCTGCGCCGACCTGGCCCGCTGGGCCGTCGAGCGGTACGGCAAGGACACCGCCGCGGCCCGCATCGGCGCCGACCCGGCCGATCCGGCGGCATGGTCTGCCGCCCTGCGTACCCCGGCGGAAGAGCGGTCGCTGGCGCTGCACGACGACCTGGGCCGCTACATGCGCGACCGCTACCGCCGGTACGTGGCGGCGCTGCGGCAAAGCGCCGAGCGGCAGGGGGTGACCGGGGTGCCGTTCCTGGTCAACGTGCACGGCACCGCCGACCGGCGAGGCCGCACCTTCCCCATCGGGATCAGCCAGCTCGTCGAGGCGTACCGGGGGCAGCCGCAGCTCACCTCCGGCTCGGACTACTACCTCGGCGACCTGACCGTCGGCAACGTCGCCGACCTGTACGTGTCCAACGCCTTCCTGGCCGCCACGCACGACCGCGCCCAGCCGCTGACCTGCCTGGAGTTCGAGGCCGGCAACGGCGACTACGGCGAGGACCTGTCGACGCTGTACCCGCCGGAGGCGATCGACCTGAAGACCCGGCTCTGCGTGGCGCAGGGCAACCGGCTGCTCAACCTCTACCTGTTCGCCGGCGGCCACAACCCGCCGCTGACGGAGCCGGTCGGCGACGGCAATGACCGGATCGCGTTCACCGGCGAGCGGCACGGCTTCGCTGCCCCGGTCGACCCGGAGGGGCGGCTCAACGCGACGTACGCGGCGGCAAGGCGGGCACTGCACGCCGTACGTGCGGTAGGCGACCTGCTCGCCGACGGCGACGAGGAACATGACGGGTTCGCCCTCGGATTCGTTCGCGACCACTACCTGACCGAGTACCACCACCCGGCGTCCACCAAGCGGGCGGCGCAGGTCGCCGAACTGGAACGGTTCCGCGGCATGGGCGCGCGAGACGTGCTGGCCCGTGCGCTGCTGCTCGCCGGCTACTCATTCCCCGCGGCGGACCTGCAGGCCCCGGGCGGCGCAGCACAGCTGCCGGGCGGCGCACCGCCGGTGCTGGTGCTGGCCACCGCCCCCACCCTCGGTTCAGACGTCCAGCAGCGGCTGGTCGAGCATCTGCGGGCCGGCGGCCGGTTGCTGCTGCACGGACCGCTGCCCACCCGCGACCACGACGGCACGCCGTGCACCCTGCTGGCCGACGCGCTCGGGCTGCGGCCGGACGGCTGGCTGGAGGGCGGGCCACACTACTTCCCGTCGGTGGTGGGCCACGACTGGGCAGCCGGCCCCGCCGAGGTCCGGGTCGGCTACGCCCAACTCCTCGCCGGATCCGGTAAACGGCTGCTCACCGAGATCGGCTCCGGCCGTCCGTGCGCCACCGAGGTGACCGTGGGCGTGGGCCGGGCCGTGGTGATTGCCACCGACTACCCGTGTCACCTGGGCTTCTGGCGAGCAGCGCTGGACCGGCTCGGAGTGCGGCCCCGGCTCCGGCACGACGCGGGCGACCCCGGGCTGCTGCTCACCTCGACCGTGGACCGATCCGGCCAGCGGCTGCTTCATCTGGTCAACGTCGCGCCGTCGGTGATCGAGTTCGGCCTGTGGCACCGGGACAAGCCGGTGTTGTCCGGCCGACGGCTGCGCATCGGCGCCCGCGCTGGACTGATGCTGCCCGCCGGAATTCGCGTCGGACCAGCCATCCTGGTGGAGAGCAGTTGCGAACTGGTGGCCCGGAGCGGCTCGGAGGTGTTGCTCCGGCCGACCCAGGCCGAGGATGTCGCGGTCTTCACCACCGACCGACCGGTACGCGCCGACCGGGGTGAGGTGACCGTAGCTGACGGTCGGACCACGCTGAGCGTCCAGGCTCCGGATGGCGAGCCGGTCCGGGTCAGCATCGACTGACCGCCGTACCGGATGACCGTCCACTCACAGACCGGGAGGCGAGCGGCGCACCGAGGTGCGCGCGGCAGGCGACGCCTGGGATTCCGAAGGCCAGTTGGACGGACGCCGCTTCGCCCAACGATCCCCGCTGTGGGCCGGTGTTGACCGCTGTATCGGGCACCATCGGGCACGGCGATGCTTCGGCGAGGCGAGTCATCGGTCGGAAAATCGGAGGCACCTACGGAGGGTGTCACCGTACGGTCCAGCGATGCATGACGCGGATGGATACTTCGGTGAGGACGTGGCGGCCAGGTACGACGACCCGACGTCGGAGATGTTCGATCTCGCCGTCATCGGGGAGACGGTCGACGTACTGGCCGATATCGCCGGCGGGGGCCGCGTACTGGAGCTGGGCATCGGGACGGGTCGCATCGCGCTGCCGCTCGCCGGCAGGGGTGTGTCCGTACATGGCATTGACCTTTCCCGCGCGATGGTCGACCGGATGCGTGCCAAGCCGGGGGGCGACGCGATTGACGTTACGATCGGCGACTTCGCCACGACGAAGGTAGGCGGGACGTTTTCGCTGGCCTTTCTGGTCTTCAACACGATCATGAACCTGACCACCCAGGAAGCGCAGGTGGCTTGCTTCCGCAACGTCGCCGATCACCTGGAGCCGGGTGGCTGCTTCGTCATCGAGGTCCTGGTCCCCGAGCTGCGGCGGCTCCCCTACGGCCAGAACATCGTGCCCTACACTGTCAGCCCTACCGGCTGGGCGTATGACGTCTACGACGTCGCCACCCAGCGCACCACCTCCAATTACGTTCGCGTCGTCAACGGGCTTGGGTCATATCGCTCGATTCCTTTCCGTTACGTGTGGCCGTCCGAACTGGACCTGATGGCACAACTCGCCGGACTGCGCCGTCGCGATCGCTGGGACGGTTGGAGTCGAGAGCCGTTTACCCACGAAAGCCGACAGCACGTATCGGTCTGGGAGAAGCGCTAGTTTGGATCAAAGGTGTATCAGAGGAATGCGGTGCGGGGGAACGGCAATGATGATCGTGGTCTTTGACGATGATCGAGAGTGGTACATCCAGGGAAGCGCCTTCGAATACATTGTCGAATCTGTGCCCGCCGGGATGCTTCAGGACGAGGATCTCGTGATGCACCTGCGGCCCGCCCGAGCGATGGGTCTGCTGAACCTGCAGGGCATGGAACCAGATCGAGCCGATCGTATCGTCGCTGCTCTCAGCGAGGGAGTGGTCGGCCGCATGGGGAGGATCGACCAAAGCAACAAAGAGCTCGTCGAGTTTTACAGAGGTCTGCTGAAGATTGCTGCACGGCGAGGTGGAAACGACTGACGGCAGTGACAACGGTGCCATCCCGTCTACTCGACCCGGCCTCCTGGGAGCGGGCCGGCGCCCGGCCCGCCGTCATCCATGAAGGAGCGGGGCCGGTCAAGGCCGGGGTTTTGACCTGGTGACGTTGTTTTGCCCGTCTTCCGGGACGGCTTGGGGCAGGCGTGTGTGCGGCGTCGGGGTCAAGGTTGGGCCGCAGGCCCACCCGTAGGGCTTGGCCTTGACGCCGACGCCGTGGACGCCATCGTGATGATGCCGAAAGACGGTGTTGTAGGGGTGTGGTCGCGTCGCCAGGTTCCGACGGATATCGGAAGGGGCAGGCCGGGTTCGGCTGCCGGTCATCCATTCAGGTCAGCCGCTGTCACATGGCGGCTGACCTGGTGCTTCTTCGCGTGCCGCTGGTCGTCGACGGTCATCTCTGGTCGGCGCTTGACGGCCCAGCGACGGCCAACGGCCCGCAGACGGCCCGGCCGACCGAGCTCTCGCTTGTACGGCGTTGAGCAAGAGCGAGCCAACGGATGGCCATCTGGACAACGTCGGACCATGGAGTCAAGCCGTTCCGCGTACTGTCTGACAGGTGAACTGGCGTTCGCCGAGACCGGCCGTCATAGCGGCAGCGCTCGGTGCTGCCTTCGCCCTCTCTGCCGCCGTCTCGCTCACCGCGCCGATCTTGGTCCGGAGCAGTCATGGTGGCAGCACGACGGCAGAACCGGCCGCCCCCCGTGCCATCACCTGTTTCCAACCCCCGCAGCCGGCCGGAGCGGTGCCCGATCCATGCTGGGATTTCGCGCCGGTGTGTCGTGTCACGGGACATCCTTGACACTCGCGTCCCACCAGATGCTTGACATGATCAGCGGTTCAGTTGTTCAGTGTCAGCCGATCGGCCAACGGGTCGTTTGATCTCTGCCCGTAAGGTCACGAGAATGATCGGCAAGGTTAGCGATGCAACGGTGCGCCACCAGCACAGCGTCTTGATACTCAGCGTGCTCCTGGCGGTCGGGAATGCAGCGGCCACCGCGTTCGTCCCCTCCCTGGCACAGCTCCTGTTCCTTCCGCTGGTCGTCCTTGCCCTGGTGCTCCTGGTCCTAGGGCTCCTCAGCTTGCAGAACCGTCCGGCCTACTTCGAGGTGCAACCCCAGATACCAGCCTTCGGCACGCCCGCACCAGCATGGAGGGCATGCCTGGCCGCGTGCTTCCTCCTGCCCGCCTCGGCTGAGGTCGGCGCACTGATTCCCTCCAGCAAGCAAGACAATCCGTGGACAACCGACTCGATCCTCGACATCTCCTGGCTACTGCTCATCGCCCTGCTTCTTGCGGAGGCTTGGCGAGGCTACGGGGTACAGCTCCGTCCTCACGGCGTACAACAGAGCTGGATTCTCGGCTCGCTCACTGTGCCGTGGGAGGCACTACCGGTCGCCCAGACGACCCTGCCTGCCGAACGGGCCGCGGCACTGTGGCTGGCCTACGCCGAACCTGAGTTGGTACGACGGCGCGGCATTCCCTGGCGCCGCCACGCACTGCGCACGGACAACGTCGATCCCCGGTTTCTCGCCGCCGCGATCCATCACTACGTCCGACACCCCGATCACCGGGCCGCCATCGGCAGCCACGCGGAGTACCAACGCCTCCTGGCCGCGTTGCCCGGTCGACACGGCGGGAATCAGCCAAACGGCAACCTCTAGGCCAAGCGTCACCTGGGACGGATTCGTCAAGCCTGTGGTGGGACGAGGCACGTGTCCTGTCACGGGACATGCTTGACGCTCACGTCCCACCTGATGCCCGACATGACCCTCACAGGGCACCGCGGAAGCCTTCACGGTTTCGCGACACGGGCGCGCTTCGCGGCCTGGCCGAACCGCCCGGCGATGGGCTGCCACGCCCGTAGCGATCGGATCGCTGCAGATCCGGACGTCTGTGCGTCCCCTTTGGCTGGAACGAGCTTGTCCTATCCCTGTGCTCTACTCCCGTCATGCATGTTGTCGTCACGGGCGCACTCGTTGAAAACGGCGCGGTCCTGCTGGTACACCGCAGGCCGACCAAACGGGTATACCCAGATGTCTGGGATCTGCCCGGGGGGCAGGTCGAAGCGGGTGAGTCGGAACTACAAGCCCTCGCGCGTGAGATGCACGAGGAGCTCGGCGTTCAGATCGTGGCGGAGTCCGCTTCACGGTTGGGCGTCTTGCATGCCGGCAGTGGTGAGGACGCCGTTCACGTGGGTGTCTGGCAAATCGGAGACTGGGTCGGCTCTCCCACCAACCGTGCACCTGACGAGCATGACGACATCGCATGGGTCGCGATCAGCGAGCTGGGCGGCCTTCCCCTCGTGCATGGCGTCTTGGCGGCCATGGTTCATTCTCTGCCTGAGTTTGAGTGCGCCCGCAGACACTCAGATGCCACCGACTGTAACCAGGACGACCGAGAAACCAAGGCCGACTGTCTTGCATGTGCTGCGACGGATTCGTCGAGCAGGCGGTAGGACTAGACATCGCCGACATTCGCTGTCCGGCTCCGATTAATGGTTGACACCGTGGCCTCGGATGAGGCTTTACATGATCGCGACAACCGCGCGACTCAGGGCAAATCCAGATACTGATCAAGGGCCAGACTGTGGGCCCGACGCGTCTGCGCGGCGGCATGACAGGTCGTAGGGTCTCCGTGCCGTAGTACTTGATCGAGCGCTGTGGTGGAACGCGACCGTCCTCGCGAAGACGAACGCCGGGTGCTCCGTCAGCCGGTGTGTTGGTCGGCATACTGAACTAATGGTGACGCGGGACGATGCTGGCCAGGATCGACAGGAGCCGGACTGGGCCGCGCTGGCAGATGAGTTCCGACTGATGCCCGTACCGGTCGACTTCGGCAGGTTCAACGACTTCCAGGACCTCGACGCGCTCGTCGAGACGGTGGAGACCCACGAGGACCTCGCCGGGTTCGTATTCGCCCTCGAAACCAATCTCGACCACGACCCCGAGGCGTGGGAGAACCGAACGCTGGAGAGTTACCTGGACTCCCTCCAGAGGTTCACCACTTCCTTGGACTCGTGGGCGCGGAACAATGGTCAGCCGGTACCGGTCGAGCCGACCTGGAAGCTGATGGCAAGACTGCTGCTGATCGCGCGCACGTACGAGTAGCGGACCCGTTCGGAGTCCGTGCCGGCCCTTGGATCAGTCAGCCCCGACGTGATCATGTAGAGCATCAGGCGAGGCGATTCCGTCAACCATCATGCGAGACCAGGCACCCCGGCAGCCAGCCGGTCCGGTCTCGGGACCTGCGTGACACATCGGTATCAGGACGTGCGTGACACTCCCCGTGTACATCTGTAGGACTCGGACGCACGGCGATCCAGAGACGTCTGGCGTGGCCCCCATACCCAGGAACGAGGCGAAACACTACGTTGCCGGGGTATTGATCACGCCGGCTCGCCCCTAGCATCGGCCAGACGGTGCCGGCGCATCACCACTCCCCCTCCGGGAAGTGTGTTGACCCGACGAACGATCCCTCCTCAAGCAGGATCAGCGATAGTCACCGGACCGCTTCAGAGTGTCGTAGAGACGGTCGGCGAGTGCCCTTCCCTTCCCTCTGCATCGTCGACCGCATCGACGATGACCTCGTAGGGGTGACTCTTGAACGGCTCCGCGGGGTCATCGATACCGTTCACCGCGAACTCGTCGTTCAGGTAGATCCGATGGTCACTCAACTCACCCCAGAAACGGCGACTCCCCTGCGGCATCTCTCGGTCCATCCCCAGGGCATCTCGCACGTCACGGAGCAGCCGCTCGAGGTCGAGGCAATCCTCAATGCGGCCCACCAGGATTTGGAACTCACTCATCGACTGCCCTCTCAGAGTCGACCGGCAGCAACCCCACCCGGGGGGGGGCGGCGCGACGGCGGACCTGTTACGGACTCACGAGGGGCCGGCGGCGCGCCGGCCCCTCGGTCTTCAGGCGGCTGTCCCGCCGGCGTTGCGGATCAGTTGCTGGAGCACCTTGACTGTGGTGACGTAGTCCGTGTCGTTGATCCCCTTGTGGAGGGCCGCGCGGATCGCGGGGGCGTTGCGCGCGAGGTCGATCCGGGCCTGTTCCCCCTTTTCGGTGAGCCACAGCCGGTCCGCGGCGTCCCGGGTGAGCCAGCCGCGCTCCACGAGCACCTCGGCTTCCGTCGCCAGGTCGTCCTCGGGCCGGATATAGGAGGTCATGGCCTCCCGCAGTTCGGGCAGTGTCATCCCCTCGCCGTCGGGTGAGATGTCGTTCACCGACAGGTTGCGCAGCAGCCAGAACTGGGGCTGGGTGTAGCCCTTGGCGGCCTGCTGGGCCCGGGTGTACGCGATAAGCGCCTCGTAGGCGACACCGGTCCAGTACGCGGCGGGCTGTCCGGCGAGTGCGGCATCGGACATCTGCTGGGTCGTTGTCAAGGAGCTCCTCCGGTTATGCGAGTGCCGGCCTGCACGCCGTGCAGGTCATGCGGAGACCGTAGGACCTCAAGCGCGGTTGAGGGCAAGGGTGCGATCTTCCGGGCACCGACCGCAGTGCCGCGGGCAGGTGTTTGCCGAATCGACAGCGTCAAGGAGGACACGACCAGGTATCACAGCACTTTCTAGATCGGCGGTTCCGGAGGGCGCGCCGGCGAGGCGGGTGTAGCTGAGATGTCGGCGCCGGGCGGCCAACGCCAAGCGTGATTCCTCGTTTGTAAGGCGCTTCCGGCAAGGGGCGCAACGCTCGCGGACGTCCACTGAGGTTGGGGTCGGAGGAGACATCCGTCCGCGCTCATCCGGCTCCGGCCGCCATCGTTGATTTCAACGACCGATGTCAGCCTCTATCGTTGCTCCCTGCCCGTTGCTGGTAGAACCGCGGCATGAATCAGCTGTCCGACCCGCTGGCCGGGGTCGACGAGGTTCCGTGGGAATCGCTGCACCACGCCTACGGTCCGGCCGTCGACGTTCCGGACCAGTTGCGCGCGTTGCGTTCGGCGGAGGTGCCGGTCCGGTGCCGTGCTCTGTCGGAGCTGTTCGGCAACGTCTACCACCAAGGCACGCGGTGGGGGGCGAGCTGTCACGTGGTGCCGTTCCTGGTAGCGCTCATCGACGACCTGGACAGCCCGGACCGGGCAGCGGTTGCCCACCTGCTCCGGTCGGTGGTGCTCGGCGACCGGCGCGACGACGAGCTGCCGTTTGATCCGCAGGAGACCTTCGCCGCCGCCGAGGGGATCACCGAGGATCAGGCAGCGCTGGTGGCGCAGCATCTGGAGGCCGAGGACATGTTCGAGCACGACGAAGCCGCGGAGCTGGCTGACAACGTAGCGGTCCGGTGGGAGGCCGACGCCTTCCACGCTGGAGCCCGGCACACCGACCGGTACGTTCGCTGGCTCACCGATGCGGACCCGCAGCTGGCTGGGTACGCCGCCGAACTACTCGCCTGGTTCCCACCCGATCAGGCCGCGGTGGCCGGACTCATCGCAGTGCCGGATGACGGGGCCCGCGCCGCTACCCGGGCCAGCGCCAACCTGACCCTCGCCCACTGTCCGGCCGGCTCCGAGAGGATCGACGCCTGCCTCCGCGAGATGCTGTCCGCAACCGCTGCGGTCGTCCGGGTTACCGCCGCGGTGGGGCTGGCATACCGACTCGGTGACCAGCTACCCGACCTCGCTTTCGACGTCCTCACCGACGCCCGCACCTCGGACTTCGATGCCGACGTGCCCGGCTGGGACCGGTCGGTGCGCGGGTTCGTGGCCATCGCGTTGCACCGACTGGGTCTCGGCTGACTCGGCCCTGTGGCACACGGTTAGCGAGATGCCTGATCATTGCGCACATGTTCGGAATCTTGTGACGTTGGCTGACCTGCTGGTTACGAGGCTTGGGAGCCCCACAACCGGCGGGGCTCCCCGGACTCGGCCCGGCTTGAACGGGCTGCCACCCTCTCCGTCTTGCGGGCGTGGTCATCCGGAGCCACCACGCCTTGGGCGAGGACAGCCGGATTCAACCAAGCGCAGCGGTCGGACGCCAAATTCCCGGCCAAGGCCCGCCGTAGGCGACCGGGAAGTGGCTTTGGCGCGGCCGGGGTTCTCGCGGTGTCTGACCGAGGAGATCCCGCCCGGCACATGCCGGCCGCTGATCTCCGAGGGTAGGCCGGGGTTCGGGGCGGAGCCTCGCTCGACTCCGCCGGTTGTGGGGTGCCATGATCGTGTCATGTCCGATAACCGAAAGGGCCATGCCTCGTAGGCGGCCTGTTCAGCTGCGCCCTAGCCCGTGGTTGGATCAGGGTGCACGCTTCTCATCCCTCCCCAGGATCTCGGGTAAGGGGCTTGCTGCGATTGCGCGGCTGGAACGGATCCGGTTGTGGCCGGGTGCCACGGCAGAGGCCCTGAAAGGGTGGGAGCACTTCGTCCGGGCCCCGGACCATCGGCTGTATGCCCCGCAGGACGGATGGGGCTGCGGGATTTGGGAGTGCTGCGGTCCTGATCCGGCTGAGGCGCGGAATGTGCTCGAAGTGGTGGCTCACGTCCTGCCGTCCCGGGATGCCCGGGTGTTTCGTCGGCGGCTTGATGAGCTCGACAAGCTTTGGTGAGCCGGCCGGCCCGGCCGCTGCCGGCCGGAGGTCGCCCGCAGACCGGTGCCGGGCCGGCGCGGCCCGCCTGCGGGCCGCCTTGATCCTCGTAAGAATCGGGAACTCTGGTGAGGGCGCCGGCAGTCGCCCGCAGTCGCCTGTCCGGTCTCGGGACCTGCGTGACACATCGGTATCAGGACCTGTGAAACTCCGCCGAGTGTTGGTGGAGCCGGGCCGCCGGGCAACGGTGCTGCGCCGTGGGGCTTTCGGTAAGCCCCACGGCGTTCTCGGAGGTCGGTACTGGAGCTGTTTCGGGCAGGCCTGGCGGGGGGTGCGGTATGCGCCGCCGAGGTTGGTACGGCTCACGGCCTGTCCGGTGGGGGCCGCCTTGGGCCTGGAGGTTCGAAGAGGATCAGGGGTGGCTGGTCAAGTGCCTGCGTGCCTGTTCAGCCCGTCCCTCGTGGTCGGCCAGGGCCGGCCTCAGCAGGACAGTTTGGCCGTACGGATGGCTGTACCGTCGCTGCGTGGAGCGCGATGAGTTGATCTTTCTGCTCGCCGGCGAGAGCCCGGTCAGCAACGCGTGTCTTGAGGCCCTTGAGCGGGGAGCGTCCTACCGCATCTGGGTCGACGTCGACGGCTTGGTTCCCGCCAACAACCTTGCGTCCACGTACAGGGCGCGGGAGGCGATTACCAGGGATCGAGGCATCCCGACGCTTGGGTTCGCGGCGGCTGTCGAGACGCTCCATGCGCTCGGGGAACAGCCTGTGCGACTTGGCGGTGTGACGCAGCTCCACCCTCCCTACTATTTCCAGCTCTTCCTGACAGCCGACGCGGCGTCAGTCCTCACGTGCATCGGTGTAGATCAAAGACATCAAAAGCAGGTTCGGTCTTCGTGACCGGCAGCGGGGCGCAGGTGTTCAGGCGCCGCTGACGGCGATGCCCAGCCCGGCGCCAGAAAAGTAGATGGTGATGGGTGCGGGTGAGCCTGCGGCGGCGGCGCCGCGTGAGGCGATCAAGCCTCCGGCGACGAAGACCAGGGCGCCGCCGACGCCGGCCGCTGCGCGTGCGGTGAGCAGTGCCAGGTATGCGCCGCTCACCGCGGTGGCGGCCAGGGCACCGCCGGTGAGCAGCATGCCGAGGCGGAAGGTCGTGGTAGGGCGCCCCAGCGCCGTGCCGCGAAGCCGGTGAGCGCGGCGCCGAGAAGGTAGGCGACGCTATTGGCGGTGGTCAGGGCGCCGGCTTGGGCGAGGCTCCATTGCAGATCGGTTTGCATGGCCAGCAGGAGTAGGCCGTAGGCGAATCGGGAGATCCCCAGGGCGGAGGCGGTTCCCAGGGCGAGTCGCGCGGTGGCCTGGTGCAACCTCGGGGTTCGTCGGGAGAGAGGCCGCGTGGTTCCGGCAGCGGTGGGGATCGGGCTCACGGGGTGGCGTCCGTCAGGTGCCGGTTGAGGAACGCGATCACCGTACGGGCGAGGGCGACTCGGTGGTCGGACAGGGCGTGGTCGGTGGGGAAGACGTGGTGCTCGAGCCTGGGGACGGGGTGGGCGAGGTAGGCGTCCACCAGTGGGCCGTGGTGGACGCCGACGGGGGTGACGCTGTCGCGGCTGGTGCCGATCAGCAGCACGGGGCGTGTGGCCAGCCGGGGTGCGAGACGGGCCAGGCTCCACGTGTCCCCCGCCTCCTCCATCTCCGTGACCAGGGCTTGGGCGCTGGTGCCGCGCAGGGGCAGTAGTTCGTCGGCCCAGGCGTCGAGGTAGGCGGCTCGCGTGGCCGGGTCGCTGCGGCAGGCGGCGGCGGCCGTGGCGAAGTCGAACCCGGCCACCGAACCGACGGCGGCGACGCTGGGATCGGCGGCCGCGGTCATCAACGCGCCGAAGCCGCCTGCGCTGTGGCCGATGAGCGCCAGCCGGTCCGGGTCGAGGGCGTGGGCCGTGGCGACCTTGGGCTGGCGTAGGTGGGCGACCGCGTGGGCGGCGTCCTCCAGCATGTGGGTCCACGACCAGGTGCCGTCCATCCCCCATGAGCCGCGGTAGTGGAAGACCAGCGTTGCGTAGCCCGCCCGGCGCAAGGCCTGCGCGAGGTCGAAGTTGCGCTCATTTCCGGGGAAGCCGTGTAGCAGGACTACGACGGGATGCGGGCCGGGGCCGGCCGGCAGGTGCAGGACGCCCAGCAGAGTGGTGCCGGCACTGTGAAAGGTCATTGGGACGGTGCGCGCGGCAGGTTTCTGGGTGTCGGACGGATCGGTAACGAGGGGGTCGGGCATGGCATTCCTTCGTAGATGGAACCGATCGGTTCGATGAGACGTTAGCAGAGCATCGAACCGACTGGTACCATCTCGCCATGCCCGTTCTCCCAAAGGCAGCACGCTCGACCCTGACCGCACCCGAGCGGCAGACGACGCCCGCGACGCGGCCCTCGCCCTGCTGAACAGCGCGGCCAGACGGCCCACCGACAGCCAGGCGGCCTGAGAAAGGACCGAGGCTAGGGGGCGAATCGCGAGCTCGCTTCCCGGCCGGCCGCGGCCAGGCCCGTGGACGCCTGAGGTGTGAACGCCGTGATCGTCCCGGCAACCCCGATGGCCGCCACGCTGATCACAGCCGTGGCCGGCCAGCCGAACCACTCGACTGAGGCAGCGCCGAAGGCGGTCCCGAGGCTTCCCCCTACGAAGTACACCGACATGTACGCGCCGTTGAAACGTGCCGGCGCTGCGGGCTCGATCGAGAGGACCGTGCTTTGGTTGGCCACCTGAGCGGCGAACAGGCCGGCGTCAAAGAGCGCCAAGCAGAGCAGGGCCACGACGGTGTTCGCAAGGCTGAAGCCCACTACGGCCGCAGCTACCCCAGCCAGCACCAGGCCCACGATGATGACGCGACGGGCACCTACGCGGTCTGTCCAGGCGCCGGCGACCTGGGTGGCGAAAATGCCCGAAAGGCCGGCCAGGGCATACAGGCCGATCCGCTCGGCGGGGTACGAGTACGGGGGTTGCGAGAGAGCTACGGCGAGGCCGCCCCACACCGCGCAGAAGGCGAAGAACCACAGGGCGCCACGAAGCGCGGCAACTCGGAGCGTCGCGTGCCGGACGAACAGTCCGGGAAGGGTGCGCAAGGTGGAGAGGTAGCCGCGCGCGGTTGTGCCGTGCGCGGCTGGGATCACCGTCAGGCAACACACAGCGACGAGCGCGGAGGCGACGGCGAAGACCAGGAGCATTCGACGCCAGCCGATCTCATCCGCGAGCCATCCGCCGACAATCCGGCCGGCAAGGATTCCAGCCGAGATGCCAGCGGTCACGATCCCCAAGATCGTCGCGCGCCGATGCGGCGGAGCCAAACGGCTGGCGACCGAGCTGAGGCCAGCGCCCACCGCTGAGCAGGCACCAACTACGGTGATCACCGGGCCCAGCGCCATCACACTGCTCACGGCGGCGCTCGCCGCGAGCGCTGCTGCCAGAACTCCGAACTGGGCTGCGAGAACCCGCCCAGGCGCGTATCGATCGACGAGTGGGACGAGCAGGCAGAGGCCGGCCATGTATCCGATCGGTCCGCAGGCGAGCGCGACCCCGACGGCGGTGATCGGCGATCCCAACGAGTCCGCCACATCGGCTATTGCTGGCTGCATCGGATAGACGGTCGCTGTCCCCAGGGCCGCCGCGATCGACATGAACAGCACAACGAGGCCGCCGATTCGAGGAGGGGTCCGGGCAGTGTCGGCAGGATCAGCATTCACCCGACCGACCGTAGGAAGAGGCAGCTTCGTGGTCTGGCGGGATTGGGACCTTATGAGTCGCTGCCCGAAACACAGCGACGTCGACTCTCACCGACACGCCCATCACGTCATCTGACCGGCCGATGTCAAGACTCATCTACAAACCGTGCCGGATCTTGTGTCGGCTCCGCCTGATTCTCAATGCTGTTTGTCAAGCGGCGAGGGTGGTTAGAGGTTGCCCTTCTTCGTAGGGTCGGTCGTCGCGCAACATGGCCCAGAGCACGTTTACGCGGCGCCGGGCGAGGGCGAGGACGGCTTGGCCGTGGCGTTTGCCCTGAGCTCGTTTGCGCTCGTAGAAGGCTTTTGAGGCAGGGCTGCGCTGGATGCTGATCAGCGCGGATGTGTAGAAGACGCGTTGGAGTTGGCGGTTGTATCGCTTTGGGCGGTGGAGGTTGCCGACGCGCCGGCCCGAGTCGCGTGGTGTGGGTGCCAGTCCGGCGTAGCCGGCGAGGTGGTCAGCGGATGCGAATACGTCAAGGTTGCCGCCGGTGGCGGCGAGGAACTCCGCGCCGAGGAGTTCACCGATGCCGACCATGCTGGTGATCACCTTGGCGTGGTGGTGGCGGTGGAATCGGTCAGCGATGAGCTTGTCCAGCTCGGTGAGCTGCCGGTCGAGGTCGATGACGGTGGCCGCGAGCCGGCCGACGAGCTCGCCGGCCATGGCCTCACCGGGAACGCGGACGTGCTGAGCCTCGGCGGCCTCGATCGCTGCCGTGGCGAGCTTGTTCGCGTGGCGGACTTTGCGCTCGCGGAGCCAGCGCTCCAGTTCCTCTCGCCCGAATGCGGCCAGAGCGGCGGGTGTCTGGAACTGGCTGATGAGCACGAGCGGTCCGCGGTTGGTGAAGTCGAGTGCGCGCTCCAGGGCGGGGAAGATGCCGAGCAGGCGTATCCGTAGCCGGTTGATGGTGCGGGTGCGATCGGCCGCGAGGTCGGCGCGATGGGCGGTGAGCATGCGAAGTTCAGCGAGCAGGGTGTCGTCGAGGTGCAGCTCACGCAGGTCACGGCGCATGCGGGCCTGGTCAGCGATGACCGCGGCGTCCTTGGCGTCGGTCTTGCCCTCGCCGCGGTAGGCACCGGCGATGCGGTTAACCGCCACACCTGGCAGGTAGAGGACCCGCTGGCCGCGCTCGAGCAGGAGCGTGATGGCAAGAGCGGCCGGGCCGTCGGCCAGGTCGATGGCCCAGGTCACCTTCTGCGCTCTGGCGAGGATTGCGGTGATCGCCGCAGTAAGTTCGGGTTCATCGTTGGACAGCCGACGCGACAGCAGCCGGCGCCCTTCGCTGTCGATGACCACCAGGTGGTGGTGGCTCTTGCCGGCGTCGATCCCGGCCCATGCTTGCTCGACCTGCTGCATCCGGCCCTCCCCCTGCTCGTGATCGGAATGCCGTCGACGCGCTCGCCGTCCATTCCCTACGCAGCGATCGATGTCGCAGATCTCAATCAGCGGTCACGGCGTCGTGGAGCACCGGGGTGGCCAATCAAGCGAAGCCATCAACGGCAGAAAACTGAAAGCCATGCCCCGGTGCCCCCGGCTGCCCGGACAGTACGACAGCCCGGACGATCAACAAGGTAGGGAAAACTGACCATCGTGTCCGCAGCCCTGCGTGACACCTCGATATCAGGACCTGAGTGAAGCTCCGCGGAGTGTTGGTGAAGGCGGTGCCAACGGCGAGTACTAGCCCGGCCGCTCGACGGTAGCGTCGAACCGGCGGCATGGTGAGAGGCATTTCGTGCTCCTTCCGGCGATGCGCTGTGCCGCCAGGATCCACGAAGCTGTCTGATAGTGGCCGAGGCGTTGCGTACCGTAGTCGGTCGTGCCATTAATGGCCGCGTGGGAGCCGGAAGGAGCACCACCGGCCGCCGTGGCCGCCCGTACCGGGCGGTTGCCGGACCGGCCGACCGGCCGCGCCTGCCCGCGCACCAGCACCGGGTGGGCTGGCTGCTGCGCGTCAACCGGTTGTACGGGCGGAGTGAACGGTGGCTGCGGTCGGCGGCCTTCGCCGAGGCGTTCCAGGGCGGCTGCTGGGCCGAGCGAGCCAGCATCTACCAGATCTCGCGCTGGGAGACGGCGGCAGTGGGTGCCCCGTACCTGGCCATCCGCCGGTATGAGGAGCTACTGGACCTGCCATCGCACCACCTCGTCGCGCTCGTGGACACCATTCACCGGGACGCGACGTCCACAAGGAAGGTATCGCCGGCGCTTGTGCGGTCGCCGGACCGGTTGGCCGCGTCGGACCGCCTCGACGAGCTCGTGGAACGGGCGGCTTCCTCGACGGACCTGCTGACCGGTGTCGAGTGGGACGAGCTGACGCGACGGTTGGCGGCCGCACCGGGGATGGTGATCACGCCGCACCGGGCGTGGGCGGACATCGCCGAGCGGCTGCTCAGCGAGACCATCGTCGCCGACGGGATCGCCTGGATGCAGCGCTACGAGGCGCTGAGCCGGCTCCTGGCACATCCCGTTGGTCAGCAGGCGGCGGTCGCGGCGTGCGCGAGTCTCGCGGCGGACCCCACGAACCAGGTATTCGTCGAGACGGTGAGTGTGCTGGATGCCAGCGACCATCCCGACGCGAACCGGTACGTGCTGCAACAGCTCGTCCACCCCACTAACGAGCGCGCCCAGTACGGTGCCCTGCTGGCGAGCGTCCGCAAACTGCGGTTCGGGCACTTCACCGACACCGAGATGCCTCGTCTGGTGGCGATCATTCAGGAGCTGACCTTCGATTCGACCCGGCGGGACGACATCCAGCCCCTGGCGGCCGAGCTGCTGCGTCGTCTGCCGAACACGATCTCGGCGGCGAGCCGTACCAGGCTGCAGGCGCTGGCCGCCGATCCGACCCTGGAACAAGTGCTGCGAGCCGGCCGGCTGGCCGATCAGGAGGCGAGCCAGCGACTGGTGGCCCGGCTCGCCGGGGCGGTAACGGCGGGGATGCCCCGCGACGTCCCACACTTCCGCGACGACGTGCTGCCAGTCCTGCTGGACGAAATGTTGTTCCACCCGGTGTTCGACGTCCGGCTGCTGGCGGCCATCACGGTCAGCGGCACCCCGTACCGCCAGCCGCTCGCCGCCGTTCTCGCCGCGGAGCTTGCCCGCCCCGCGGTCCTGGGCGCATCGGTCGCACCCGCCATGATCGAGGCGCTGCGGCTGGTCGGCGGAGCAGAGCAACGCGCGGTGATCGAGCGGTTGATCACTGCCAGCGGCGTGCCAGCGCGGATCACAGTCGCCTCGGCCCAGGCCATCGGACACGTCGGTGGGCGAAGCGAGGACCGATTCTGGAGGCAGGCCATCACATACCACGCAGGGCTCTGGCAGCGTACCCGGCGGCCGGCCAACGCAGCGGCGTTGAGTAGCCTCACCTACGGCCTGGGCATGACCCGCAACCGAGCCATGCTGCACCGGCTTCGCGCCGACGACCAGATGCCCGAGCAGGTCCGGGCCGCCGCCACCTGGTGGCTCAATCTGTCGACCGTCGTGTACGAGAGCGCCAACCAGTAAATCTCTCCCAACGGGCCGTCGCAGCGGGCCGCAGCTTGACCGGTGGCGGTCGGCGAGACTCGCCGGGGTGCACCCGTCCGTTGCTCCCCGAGCCGATCCGCACCACCCCCGACGTCGTCGGCGGCGTGGCCGCCAGGGAAGATGTGTCGATAGCGAGCCCCGCCGGTCCGCATCTCTCTCAACCACACGTGGAGCGCCCGGCGCCAGCAGACCAGCGACCCGCGCAGCCGGCTCACCATCAGCCACCACCGGCGTCGAACGGCACCGTCTCCTGGTCGGCTCCTGCGGCAGTTCTTGACCGTCCTGAGAGAGGTGCCAGCTGCTGGCGGCCGACGTCGACGAGCAGGTGCCGGGCATCGTCGCTTGACGTTCGGGGCCGACCCGCAGCCAGGCGCGCTGCTTTTGCTGCTTCGCTGCCTGACGCCTCGCTTACAGTTCTGGGCGCTTCGTCCGTCGGGGTCCGTCGGCATCGCTGGTCTCCAGCCACAGTCCAACGTCGGTTACTACTGGCCGTCTCCGTCCGCGCCGGTTGCTGCCGCTTGGCGGCTGGGCGGCGGCGCTCGGGTCAGTGGTCCTCGTCTTGCCGTCGCCGGCATCATCGCCGAAGCCCACGGCGCCGGTGTCGCATGATGCCGTCCGTTTAGGTAGTCGGGGCCTTCTTGGCCCATGGGGTCCCGAATCGTTGACGACGATCCGGGACCCGATGGCGGTCGTTCGGCTAGCCAGCTACGGACACGGAGATTTCGCGTTGTAGTTCAAGGGACCGGAGACGAAGCCAATAAAGTTCGTGGTGCTTAGGTTCGAGTTGTAGGGAACGTACCCCTTATTCCAACAGGCGTACTGGGTCGTGGCTCGCAGTTCGGTGTGGACGTGGGGGCCAGTCCAGCAGGAAGCCCCGCCCGGGCCCGGGCCACCTCCGTTGCCGTTGGCGAGGTTGGCCATGTTGCCGAGGTACGTTCCCCAGCGGCCGACCGTCTGCCCCACGTACAGGGAGCCGCTGCGGTCAAGATGCGCATACGTGACTTGCCCGTACGACGCGCCGTTGTAGAGGATCTCTACGGTGACCAGGTCGCCGCCCCCGCCGTACCGGCAGGCGCTGTCGTCGATAATTTGGGTGACCCGGGTGGTGACAGCGTTGTTGTAGGCGGAGTCCGACGGTGCGACGTATAGGTATGCCGGCTGCCCGGATGAGCCGTCAGGCGTGTAGAGATCCGTACACCAGTCGTTCTTCGGAGCGGCCTTGAACAGGCAGACGTGGCTCGACGGACTCTCGCCCCATCTCGCGTTGACCGGCGATCCGACCCAGATGAGCGGTGATTGGTAGGCGTATGCGGGCGCTGCAGTGAACACTCCGCCGAGGGCCGCAAGAGCCAGCACCAGGCCGGCCGCGACTCGCCTTTTGATTTGCATGATATCTCCTCTTGTGAACGGGTCACCCCATGTGGTGGATACATCTGCATTCAGAAGTTGGCGTTCTTCCTCCCTGGCGCGTGAGGGCTAGTGCGACGGACATCCCCTAGCACGAAGCCGCTAGACCGAGATCGTGATGCACGCGACGAATCGAAATCTCTCCACCCGTGGAGGTGACCAAGGGAAGGTGCCAGGGAAGCTCTTCCACCGGTAATACGAACCGCACACACCGCTGCCGGAAGGGACCCAGCGATCGATGGTGAACAGCGAACCGCGAGGGCAGCCCGTAGCGCTGGTGTACCAGACGCTTCCCGCCCATGCCTCGGTCGGGTCAGAGTTGTCACAGATCCATCCGGCCGTGTCGAGTACATAGATTGAGCCGACATACTGCGTGCGGTTGTTGTAATTCTTCGCGCCCGTGTTGACGGTGGTCACGAGGCCGGCTCCGGCATAGCCGTTGACCGTGTCAGCCGCGGCAGGTTGGACCGCCGCGAACGTCATTGCGCCGACGGCAATTACAAGTGCCGCGAACATGGTCGCAATGCGTCGCTTCGTGATCCGTCGTCGCCGGCTTGGTTCTTCCTGTTGGCTGACGGCCACCATTTTTGTCATTTCGATACCTTTAGCCATTTCGGTTCCTTTCTGTTCCCGCCGGGGCCGGTGCGCAACGAAGGATGGCGTCGAACGGGCGCGGCCAAATATCGAGCTCGCGCGGAATCGGCCTGCCTACGAATGTAATATTCCCCACGGAGATTGCTGAATCGAGTCTCCGCGTGGCAGAGGTTTGGAGTCGATTGGCTCACAGCCTGGACCAGTTGCTTGCGATCCGCACCGCCGCACACATGGCGTTCGCCTGCTTAAAGCATGGAGGTTGGCGTACTGCGTCCAGTCGCTGAACCTGTAGTTGCAGATCCCTTTCATCCCCGCTATGGACCGGTCGGCCTGCGGACAGGCGTCCTTCGAAGGCCATCTCGAAGGCGTTCAGGGCGGCTTTCCGACGCATGGTTGACCGCCGGCGGCCCTGCCCGGTCGGGTCCAGGCTTATCACCGCGAGGTAGACACACTTGAGGGCGGCGCCCTCGTTGGGGAAGTGGCCCGCGGGCTCGTACGGCTCGACGTATGTGGCTGTTGACGGACTCGATAGCGTTGGTGGAGCAGATGACAGTGCGGATCTCGGCGTCGAAGGCCAGGAACGGCACGAACTCTGCCCACGCCTGCTCCCACAACCGGATGACTGCCCGATACTTCGTGCCCCACGCCTGCGCGAACTCGGCGACGCGCTCCGGAGCGGCGGCCTCGGTCGCCGCTGTATAGACGGGCTTGAGAGCCTTGACGATGGCGTCCCAGTGCTGCCATCGCGGCGAGGGTGGTGGCGGCTCGGAGCGTGCTCCTGATCCGCAGCGTCTGCGTTGGGACCATGGTGCCCTCCCTGTGCTCGAGGTTGGGCCGACGAGAATCAGCATCCCCGTGTGCGACAGCCCAGGGCCGACTCGTTGCACAGAGTGGCTTCGCTTGCAATAAATCCGTTGGGGTTTGCGGGCGGGGAAGACAGGCGGCGTCTGCCTACCCCGACCAGGCAACAAGGGCCAGCACCTGCGCCGACTCGTACTGCCCCGTCAGGCCTCTCGCAGCTTCGCGGCTGCCGCACCCCGGCCGGCGGCGTCCGCAGCGCGGGCCAGCTCGTGCGCGGCGTCGGCCAGGCGTACGGCCTTCACGGCTGGCCTGCGGCCAGACGCGCCGGTGAGCGGTACGGCAAGTTTGGGACCTCGGCGCCGCATGTCCGGTGGCCGATCAGCGGCCAGCTTCAGGCCGTGCACGTAGGGGTGCTGCGAGGCTGGCGAACCGGCCGGCCGTGTTCATCTCGTTCGGCAGATCGAGGATGGGGCCGAGTGCTGCGGCCCATCCGTGGCAGAACAGTTGCCAGCCGTCGTGTACGGCCAACCCGTCATGAGTGCGGGCTTGCCGCAGCATGGCCAGGTCGCCCCGGTAGTTCAGGTCCCACACCACGGCGTTCGGTGGGAACTTGGCGGCTGGCGACACCGGGTTGCCAGGACGGTCCTTGCCGAGTCCGGTGGCGTTGACGACGAGCGTTGCGGGCGGACCGGACGCGACGAGGTGATCCCACGGCCCTGCGCCGAGATGTACCTCGAGGCGCACTCGCCGGGACTCGGCCCACGGACCGAGCACGGCCCGCAGATGCCGGCCAGCAGCACTACTGCGGTCGGTGAACACCAGGCGGGTCGGTGGCACGGGACGGGCAAGCAGATGACGGCCGAGCGCGATCGCGCTACCGCCGGCTCCCAGACAGACGACGTGTTCTCCGTCGGGCCAAATGTCATCGACGACTCGCCCGATCGAGATCGGGTCCCGGGCGAAGCCGGCCAGCCTGCCCGCCTCACGCCTTAGGGCGTTGACCTCGCCGCACTCGGCCGCCAACGGGTCGAGCCAGTCGACCAGGTCGCCCGCCTCACGCAGCACGGCCACCTTGTGCGTTGTGATGACAGCGCCGAGCACGTCATCGCTGCCGGCCAACTCGGTCATCAAGGCGCGGTACGCCTCACCCGGAGCGGCCAAGGGCACATCGCGACCGACCAGACGTACGTCAAGGCCGAGGTCGCCCATCCAGACCGGGAACGCCTCATGGATCAACGACTTGCCTGTCGACACCCCAACAAACCAGACCGTGGACGCCACCGGGCCAAGGGTAATCGTCAACCCGCAGTCATCCTCATCTAGGCGACCCACCAACAGCAGGCTGTCTGCGAACTGGTTGTGGAACAGATGACCGCCCTTGGCTGGCCGGCGGGCCGATGCCGGCCGGAGGTCGCCAGCAGGGCGGGGCCAGGCCGGCGCGGCCCGCTGTGAGGGCCACCTTCATCTGATAGATCAAGACTGGGGACCGGCAAGGTGAGCACATGGCGGTCTAGCAGCGGAAACACTTGCCGACGTCTGACACCACTCCCCCGCAACCCGCCGCCTCATGGGGAGTAGAGGCGGACCGCCACGTCGGGGCCGACGCCTGGCTCAGCCGATGTCAGGTCGACCGGTTTTCGTTGCGGGCGTACCCAAGAACCTCGTAGAGCCAATGATCGAAATACCGGTCCAACGCCGCGTCGTCTGCGAGGTCTAAAGCCAGCCACTCTTGTGCCGCACGAACCATCTCGAGGCTCGCCTGCTGCTCTTCCTCCGGCTTGAGTTCCACCCAGTCAGTGAGCGCCGCCCACTGGAGGTACAGACTCGTTCTCAGCGCGTCGTCGAGCTCGGGAGGCCCCAACTCATCTCAGAGGTCCACCGCCGCGTCGTAGGCACGGTCGGCAACGAGCATCCATCTAAGCAACTGGTTGATCTCGTCCAAGTCAAGCTCGGTGCCTTCGATGTAGCTGCTGGTCACGTTACGAGCCTTCCATCCGACCGCCGACTCGCAAAGATCAAGACTGCTGTCGGTAGGCGTCTGTCAGCGCGGGTTGAAATGTTCTCTCGTCGCCCCGCGTCGACCAGCCCACCGCTGGCCCTTGCTGACCCCTGCGTCGGGCACGGTTCGGGCACGCCGGCCCTAAGACTTCGTCTGCGGCTTGGCTGGAAGGCCCCATAGCTCAACGAGGCGGTCGTTGACGCCCGCCCCGCTGGACCACCACCCACCCCGAAGCCGGAACCCATGCGGGTGCGACGCCGCGTCAGCTGCCGAGGAGCCCTGGTCATCGCCGGTCAACGCATCCACGTCGGCAGCGCTCACGCCGGAGCAACTCACCGTCGAAGCCGCCGACACCACCTTCCGCGTCCACGACGGCGACCAGCTCCTCACCGAAGTCCCCCGCACCACCACCAAGCCCATCGCCCGGTTCAAGGCCCGCAAACCTGAACCACCCAGGCAGATCGCTGACCAGTCCCCCGCTACGTCGACGTGGCCGGTCCCGATGGCGAGGTCGATGTCGACGGCGAGGAGTCGGTGCAGGCCGTCCGCCGGTTGTCAGGGTCCGGCACCAGCCATTCGGCGACTGGGTCCCGGGACAGGGCGTCGACCAGCAGTGCGGTGACGGCGGGGACGTCGGCCGGGCGCGCCCGGCGTACGGGCATGGTCATGGCGGGGTTCACCGCAACGGCCGGTAGTACGGGTTGGGTGGCGGGAACGACGCGCGGATGCCGCCGTTGAGCTGGCCGCGCCACATGGGCCAGAAGGGTGGTCCGGCCCGATGTGGGCTGCATCGGCGGTCCGGCTTCATAGCCGTGTTGGACGTACAGGTCGCGGTTGTGGGGGTTGCTGGCCTCCAGGTAGGCGGGCAGGTTCTCGGCGTCCAGCGCTTGGTGCGCGTGGGCGAGCAGCGCCGACCCGTCGCCCCGGCCCTGCCGGGGCCGGGGGCCCCCGCGGTGGGGGGGGGAGGGGTGGGGGGGACGGGGGGGGGGGGGCGCGAAAAAAGCGGCGTGCAGGAGGAAAAAAGGCGCGT
>NZ_JBEXLM010000025.1:0-93165 GCF_040609975.1 Micromonospora sp. NPDC004551
TTACCCGTATTTTTTACTGTTTTTCAGCGGTGTGCTCTTCCTTTCTGGGCGCCGTCGTCAGGCGGGGTTGGGTCGCGGCCCGCCCCCCCGCGGGCGGGCCGGCGGTGGCCCGGTAGCAAACCTTCACCGGTCCCCGAGGGCCGGCAGGTCGCGCCGCCGGAGCACGAGCCGGACCGGGAGGGCGCCACCGGCCAGCCCCAGACCGGCGACCCCGGCGAGCAGGACCAGGTACGTCGCAGGCGCCACCACCAGCCGGAACACCCCGTCCTGAGCGACGCTGAACGGGACGACCACCGCGCTGGTGACCGCGACGGCGAGGGCCAGCCCGGCCGTCACCGTGATCAGCGCCTCCCGGTCCACCAGGCGGTGCACCTGCCGGGCGGTCGCGCCCGCCAGCCGCAGGTCCGCGAACTCCCGCCGGCGGGCGGCCGCCGAGATGGCGAACGTGTTCACCACCGCGATCGCGGCGAAGCCCAGCGAGACCACCACGAGCAGCTCCCACGCGCCCTGCTGGTTGCCGTCGTCGGTACGGGTCGCCGCCGCGGTCGGCACCACCCGCAGGTCGGGCCAGCGCTGCCGGACGCGTTCGGCCACCGCGTCGTCGGAGTGCCGCAGGGCGACCATGGTCACCAGGCCGCGCGGATCGTGGGCGGCGACCAGGCCGGCCGGCAGGGTCAGCTCGCCGAACCCGCGATGCCGGGTGTAGCGGGCCGAGAGCCGCAGGACGACCTGTTCCCCGTCGGCGAGCCAGATCGGCACCTCGTCGCCGAGCCGCCAGCCGTACGCGTCGGCCAGGTCGGTGCTGGCCGCGAACGTTCCGTCCCCGGCCAGCGCGCCGGCCTCGACCGCCAGGTCGAGAGCGCCGTCCGCACCGGTGCGCAGCAGGCCCTGCGCGGCGTAGTCCTGGGGCTTGCCGCCCTGCGCGAGCACCACGCGGGTGGGCACGGTCGCCACCGTTCCGGTGACGCCGGGCAGTGCGGCCACCCGTGCCGCGGTGTCGAGCGGCAGGCCGGTCGTGCCGGTCACCAGGGTGGTGGCCCCGGCCAGCCGCGCCGACTGCTGGTCGCCCGCGAGCCGGGCGAGCAACTCGCCGTTGAGCAGCAGCGGCGCGTTGATCGCGAACATCAGCACCAGCGGCACGGCCACGGCCGCGGTGCGGCGGACCTCCGCGCGGGTGGTGGCGGCCGCCAGCCAGCCGGCCGCTCCGGTGCCGGCGCTGAGCCGTCGTGGCACCGCGGCGACCAGGCGGACCAGCAGCGGGCCGAGCGCGGCGACCGCGCAGAGCAGCAGCGCCGACGAGATGAAGGTCATGCCCATGCCGAACGGACCGCCGAGCGGCACGAAGGTCAGCACGGCGACCGCGCCGGCCGCGGCGACCAGGGCGACGGCGGCCCGGGCCGCCATCCCGCCGCGCGGCGCGACGGCGGTCTCGGTGAGCGCCTGGGCCGGCGCGATCCGGACCGCCCGGCGCCCGGCGAATCGCGCGGCGACCAGGGTGACGAGCGCCCCGGCGAAGCCGGCGAGCAAGAGCACCACCGGGTTGACGCGCACGGTGAACTGCGCCGGCACCACCCCGAGGTGCCGGAACCGGGCCGCCACCAGGTGCGCGACGAGCACGCCGAGCGGCAGGCCCGGCAGCGCGGCGACGGCGGCGAGGACCAGGCTCTCCACCCCGAGCAGCCGCCGCAGCTGGCGCGGGGTCGCCCCGATGGTGCGCAGCAGCGCCAGTTCGCGCAGCCGCTGCCGGACCCCGAGCGCCACCGTGCCGGTGAGCACGAAGATCGCGGCGAAGGCGGTGATGCCGATGGTGAAGCCGAAGACGGAGATCGGTCCGATGTAGTCGGGCAGCGCCCCGGGCAGGTCGGCGCGGACCCGGTCCGCCCCGGTCAGCACCGGTGCGTCCCCGGCACGGGCCCGCACCGCCGCGACCAGGGCCGCCCGATCGGCTCCCGGCTGGGCCAGCACCGCGACCGCGGTGGGTCCGGCCAGCCCGGAGACGGTGGCCACCTCACGGTCGGCGAGGAAGAGCGCGCCCTGGGCGGGCAGCGCGTCCCGCCCGGCGGGGGCGGCGATGCCGGCCAGCCGCAGGCTGCGTACGCCCGTGCGGGTGGTGATCCGGACCTCGTCCCCGACGGTGAGGCCGCCCCGGGCGGCGAGGTCGGCGTCCACGACCGCCTCGCCGGCCGCCGGCGGCCGTCCGGCACGCAGCCGGTACGGGGTGAGCGCGGCCGACGACCAGCCGTGGCCGATCACCGGGGCGGCGTCGGCGCCGCGCACCGGACCGGCGGCGGTGGCCAGCTCGACGGGGAAGGCGGCATCCGGGACGACCCGGGCCACCCCGGGCAGCTCGGCCAGCCGGGGCGCGAGGTCGGCGGGAAGGGTCCCCGCACCGCTGAGCCGTTCGGTCTTCGTCTTGGTCTTCGTCTTGGTCTTGCCCTTCTTGTGCTTCTCCCTCGTCGTGGTGAGGGTGACGTCGCGGGCGCCGGAGACCACCGCCGTGGCGGCCTCGAACCGGTCGGCCGGCGGGGTGGCCGTGAGCACCGAGAAGAGCAGCAGGCCGGCCCCGGCCAGCAGTGCCACGGCGAGCAGCGCGGCGAGGAAGGTGCCGAGGTACGCGCCCCGGTGGCGGCGCAGCGTTCCGATCGCGAGGCGGATCATGCGGCCGTCACCGCCGTCATCCGCGCGGCCACCGTCTCCACCGTCGGCTGGGCCAGTTCGCTGACCACCCGGCCGTCCGCGAGGAACACGACCCGGTCGGCCCACGCGGCCGCCGCCGGGTCGTGGGTCACCATCACCACCGCGGTACGCAGGTCGTCCACCGCCTCGCGCAGCAGCGCGAGCACCTCCCGGCCGGCGCCGAGGTCGAGGGCTCCGGTCGGCTCGTCGGCGAAGATCACCTCGGGCCGGGCGGCGAGCGCCCGGGCGAGCGCGACGCGCTGCCGCTGCCCGCCGGAGAGCTGCCCGGGCCGGTCGTCCTCCCGCCCGGCGAGGCCGACCCGGTGCAGCACCTCACGGGCCCACGCGCGGTCCGGCCGGGTGCCGGCGAGCCGCTGCGGCAGGAGCACGTTCTGCCACACCGACAGCGAGTCCATCAGGTTGTACGACTGGAACACGAAACCCACCCGCCGCCGGCGCGCCTGGGTGAGCTTGGGCTCGCGCAGCGTCCCGAGCTCCTGCCCGGCGAGCCGGACCCGGCCGCCGTCCGGCCGGTCCAGCCCGGCGGCGCACTGCAGCAGGGTGGACTTCCCCGACCCGGACGGTCCCATGACCGCGTTGAACGTTCCGGCCGCGAAGGCGACCGTGACACCGGCCAGCGCGGGCGTCCCGCTGCCGCCGGCGTATCTCCGCACCACGTCGACCAGTTCCACGACCGGCCCGTCAGCTCCGTGATTTCGCATGTCCTCAGCCTCGTCACCAGGCGGTCCCGGCAACACACGGCCACCTCGTATCTCCGGGGTGGGGACAGCCCTACCGTGGCGGAGGCGGGGCAGGATGGGCGGGTGCGCGCGTCCCGCCTGATCTCGTTGGTCCTGCTGCTCCAGGCGCGGGAGACGATGACCGCCGCCGAGTTGGCCCGCGAGCTGGAGGTGTCCGAGCGCACGGTCTACCGGGACGTCATGGCGCTCTCCGCTGCCGGGGTGCCGGTGTACGCCGACCGCGGCCGGGCGGGCGGCTACCGCCTGCTCGGCGGCTACCGGACCCGGCTCACCGGGCTGACCCGGGACGAGGCCGAGGCGCTCTTCCTGTCCGGGCTGCCCGGCCCGGCCGGAGAGATGGGGCTGGCCGAGGCGGTGGCGGGCGCCGAGCTCAAGGTGCTCGCCGCGCTGCCGCCGAGCCTGCGGGACGCGCCCGCCCGCACCGGCCAGCGGTTCCACCTGGACGTGCCGGGCTGGTTCCGGGAGTCCGACCCGCCACCGTGGCTGGCCGAGCTGGCCCGGGCGGTCTGGCGGGACCGGCTGGTCGAGCTGCGCTACCGGCGCGGGGACCGGGAGGTGACCCGCGCGGTCGCGCCGTACGGGCTGGTGCTCAAGAACGGCGTCTGGTACCTGGTCGGGCGGGTCGGCGACGGGTGGCGGACGTACCGGGTGGACCGGGTGGTCGGCGTCGAGGTGGCCGGGGAGGGCTTCGAGCGGGACGAGGACTTCGACCTCGGGGCGTACTGGCGGGAGCAGGCCGAGGCCTTCCTGCGGGACATGCTCCGGGCCGAGGTCACCGTGCGGCTGACCCCGGCCGGGTTGCGCGCGTGGCGGCACCTCGCCGACGCCCCGTTCGTCTACGCCGAGGCGGTCGCCGCCTCCGGCCCGCCCGACGGGCAGGGCCGGGTGGTGCTCCGGATGCCCGTCGAGTCGGTCGAGGTGGCGTACGCCCAACTGCTGGCGCTCGGTCCGGAGGTGGAGGTGCTCGACCCGCCCGAGCTGCGTGCCCGCTGCGCCGCGGCGGCTCGCCGCGGCGCAGCGCTCTACGCCGGGGACCCGGACGCCGGTCAGCGGTAACCGGTGTCGTCCGCCGGCTTGCCGGGCCGGACCACCTCCTCGTGGTAGCGCGCCCAGTGCGGGCGGGTGCCGTCGAGGTCGGTGAAGCCGTACACCTGGGCCAGCCCGCCGCTGTCCACGGACTTGCCGTTCCAGCGGGCACGGTCCGGGTCGGCGGCCAGGGCGGCCACCGCGCGCCCGACGAAGGCGGGCGTCTCCGACATGACGAAGTGCGGCTCCGTCGCGGCGCCGTCGCGCCAGGTGGCCTCGGTGACGCCGAAGTGCTCCAGCATCGCCTCCGAGCGGAGCCAGCCGGGGGTGAGCGCCACCGCCGTGGCGCCGTGCGGCGCCAGCTCGTGGGCCTGGCTGAAGGCGAGCCGGTTCACCGACACCTTGGCCAGGTCGTAGAAGACCGAGAGCCGGTACTCGGTGTCGTTGTACTCCTTCGTCCCGTCGCCGATCTCGACCAGCAGGCCGCCCGGGTTGCGGATCAGCAGCGGCAGGGCGAAGTGGCTGGTGATGATGTGGGTGTCGACGGCCAGCCGCAGGGTGCGGAAGCCGGCGTCGAGGGGCTGTTCCCAGACCGGCTTCTCCCAGGTGATCAGCGGGTCGGCGCCCCAGATGTCGTTGACCAGCACGTCGAGGCGGCCCTGCTCGGCGTCGATCCGCGCCACCAGGCGGCGGACCTGCTCGGGGTCGAGGTGGTCGACGGCGACGGCGATGCCGGTGCCGCCGGCCGCGGTCACCAGCTCGGCGGTCTCCTCGATGGTCTCGGGCCGGCCCATCTCGGAGCGGCGTTCGCGGGTGGAGCGGCCGGTGGCGTAGACGGTGGCCCCGGCGGCGCCGAGCTGGACGGCGATCTGCCGCCCGGCGCCCCGGGTCGCGCCGGCGACGAGCGCGATCTTCCCTGTCAACGGTGTCGTCATGGGACCACCGTGGCACCGATACCTGACAGCGGAAGTCCGGTTTCCCGGAAGTTCCGGATCCGCCATCATGGCCGGCATGCACCTGCTGCTCTCCGGGATCGTCGGCTCGGTCGCGTACGGGCTCGCCGGGCCGGACTCGGACGTGGACCGGATCGGCGTCTTCGCCGCGCCCACGGTCGCCTTCCACGGCCTGCACCCGCCGCGGGAGTCGGTGGTGACGACGGACCCGGACGTGACCCTGCACGAGTGCGCGAAGTACGCCCGCCTCGCGCTGAGTGGCAACCCGACCGCGACCGAGCTGATGTGGCTGCCCGAGGAGTGCTACGAGACGCGCACGGAGTTCGGGGAGCGGCTCATCGGCATCCGCTCGGCGTTCCTGAGCGCGCCCCGCGTCCGGGACGCCTACCTCGGCTACGCGAGCCAGCAGTTCCGCAAGCTGACCGCGAGGGACTCCGGCGGCTCCAGGTCGCGGCGCCGCGGCAGACGCGCCGAGCTGGAGTCGTCGCAGGTCGGTGGCCGGCGGCGGTCGGCCAAGCACGCGCGGCACCTGGCCCGGCTGCTGCACCAGGGCCGCGTGCTCTACGCGACCGGCGTGCTGGAGATCCGGCTGGCGGACCCGGAATCGTTCCGGGCGTTCGGCGAACGGGTGGCCGGCGGCGCGCTGGCCGAGGCGGAAGCCCTGGTGGCAACGGCCGAGCAGGACTTCGACCGCATCCACACGCCGCTACCGGAACGCCCGGACGAGGACACCGTGGAGCGGTGGCTGCTCGACGTCCGGGCGGCCCACCTGCCGCGTTGACCGGCGGCCCCGGTCGGCCGACCGGCAGCGCCGCCTAGTCCGCGAGGCGGACCCGTACCCGGCGGTTGGCGCGGCCCTTGCTCTCCACCTTGACCACCTGGACCTTGCCGATCTGCGCCGTGGAGGCGACGTGGGTGCCGCCGTCGGCCTGCACATCCAGCCCGACGATGTCGACGATCCGCACCTCCTGCTCGTCCGGTGGGATCAGGTTGGACTGGGTGCGGATGATGTCCGGCAGCGCCAGCGCCTCCGCCCGGGGCAGCACCCGCACGGCGACCGACCGGTCCGCGGCCACCTCGGCGTTGACCAGGTCCTCGATCCGGGTCTTGAAGTCCGGCGGCACCTCGGGGAGGTTGAAGTCCATCCGGGCCTCGCCCGGTTCCATGTTGCCGCCGGTGACCAGCGCGCCGAAGTCGCGGAACACCACCCCGCAGAGCACGTGCAGGCCGGAGTGGGTGCGCATCAGCATGGTCCGCCGGGTGTCCTCGACGGCGCCGGTGACGGCGGTGCCGACCGGGGGCACAGGGTCACCCTCGGCCGGGACGAGCCAGAGGTCGTCGTTCTTGCGGGTGCCCACGATCCGGGTCTGCACTCCCTGCCAGAGCAGCACCCCGTGGTCCGGCGGCTGCCCGCCGCCGCCCGGGTAGAAGGCCGACCGGTCCAGCACGATGCCCTGCTCGGGATCGGCCGCCAGCACCGTGCACTGCCACTCCCGCAGGGTGGGGTCGGCGAGGTCGAGGCGGTGGGTGCGGCCGTGGTGTGTGACGCCCATGACCGCCGACGTTACCCGTTGAGGAACGCCGAGATCCGCTCCCGCAGGTCGGCGCGTTCCGTCCAGAGGACGCCCGGCCGGTCGTACACGTGCAGGGTGGCCCGGGGCAGCGCGGCGGCCAACTGCTCGGCGACGGCCGCCGGATGCAGGTCGTCGCCCGCGCAGCCGATCACCAGGGCCGGCGCGGTGACCGCGGCGAGCACCCCGGCGTCGCGCAGCGGGGCCTGCTCGGGCAGGCCGGCCAGGCCCGGCGCGAGCCCGTCGCGGAGCAGCTGGTCGAGCCGCTGCCGCAGGTAGGCCCAGCCGGCCGGCGTGTTGCGGACCGAGGGCGGCAGCTCCAGCGACACCACGTCGGCCAGCGCCGAGGCGTCCCCGTCGGCCACCGCGTCGAGCAGGTCGGTGAGCCGGGTGCGGGCCACCTCGCCGCGGGGGGTGTCCAGCACGGCCGGCAGGAAGAAGACCAGCTTGTCGAAGCGTTCCGGGCTCTCGGCGAGCAGGCGGCAGAGCGCGCCGGCGCCGAGGCTGGCCCCGAAGGCCCGGGTGGCACCGCCCAGGTCGGCGACGGCCCGAAGATCACGGGCCAGGTCGAGGTAGCTCCACGGGCCGGGCGGCGAGTCGGAGCGGCCGTGCCCGCGGAACTGGAAGAAGAGCCGCCGGCCGGTGACGCCGCTGCCGAACGGGCGGGTGGTGGCGATGCCGTTGCCCAGCCCGTGCGCGAACACGGTGACCGGGTCACCGGTGCCGGTCACCAGCCGCTCCAGGCGTACGCCGTGCGGGGTGGTGACCAGCTCGGTCTCCGGCTCGGGCAGGGCCGGGCGGCCGGTGCGGGGCGCGCCGGGGCCGGGACCCCAGGCGCGGGGACCTCCATCCGGTGGCGGTGGCCAGCGGAAACCTCTCACCAGGAGCCCCGGCCGTCATGGAGGTCGCGGAGCCCGACCCGGACGTCCAGCAGGTAGATCATCGCCGCGGCGATGCCGACCAGGCCGAAGATGCTCAGCGGGCCGAAGCCGAAGGCCGGCAGCGTCAGCACCAGGCAGACCGCGAGGATGGCGATCCACCCACCCTTGGGCAGCGTGCCGATCGCGGGGAAGGCGTCGGAGCGCTGGGTGATCGCGTGCACCAGCGCCACTCCCTCGATGACCAGGGCGAAGACGAGCAGGATCAGCTCGATCACGTAGCGGACTTCGAACGCGAACAGCGGCGCGGCAATGGCCATGTCGGCAAGCTTATGCCGAGACCCCGGAAACGTCCGACAGGACGGCGTCCGGGGTCTCGGTCCAGCTTCGACTCACTCGGCGGCCGGGCGGGTCCGCTTCGTGGTCTTCGGCAGCTTCGCCGACGGGGTGGCCTTGGTGGCGGTCGCCCTGGTGGCGGTCGCCTTGGTGGCCCGGGTCCGCTTCACGGCGGCGGGCTTGGCCTCGACGGCCTCGGCCACCTCGGCCGGGGTCGGCACCTCGGCCGGCCGGACGGCCGGCGCGGCCGCGGTGGTGACGGCCTCGGTCGCCTCGATGTCGGCGTTCACCGTGTCGGCGGCCTCCAGCACACCGGCGCCGACGACCCGCTCACCGCGGGCGACCAGCTCGGCGTACGCGGCCAGGGCTCGCTCCTGCGCGGCCTGCGCGCCGGCCAGCACGGCGGCGGCGTTGCGGCCGGCGGCCTCGCGCAGCTTGTCCAGGTTGGCGGCCTCGCGGAGCTTCTCGAGGTTGGCGGCCTCGCGGAGCTTCTCCAGGTTGGCGGCCTCGCGCAGCTTGTCGAGGTCCAGGTCGGCCGTGCCGGCCTTCTCCCGCAGCCCGGTCGCGGTCAGGTTGGCGGTCTTCAGCGTCTCGGTCGCCTTCTGGCGCAGCTCGAAGCCGGTGAGGACGGCCCTGCCACCGAGGTCGGCGACGACCCGGGTGCCGAGGCCACCGACCACGGTGGGCAGCTTGCGCAGCTGCTGGAGGGCGAGCTCGCCGGCGCCGGCGGCGGCGTAGACGGGGGCCGGGATTCGGTTGGTCTTCGGCTGGGTCATGACTGCTCCTCTTCGGCCGCACCGGCGGCCTTCCGGACCACCCGACGGGCGGTCTTCTTCTGGGGGACGGCGGTGGTCGGTGCGGGCGCGTGGCCCGCCTCGGTGACGGCGACCGACTCGAGGACCGCCTCGGTCGGGGTGCCGTCCGGCGTCGTGGGGCCGGTTGCGGCCGGCGTGACGGTGGCCGGGGCCTCCGGCGCGGTGGCCGGCTCGGTGGCGCGGGCCTCCGGCGCGGTGGCCGGCTCGGCCGGTGGGGCCGGTTCGGTGGCGGCCTGCGCCGTGGCGGTCGCCTCGGCGAGGCGCGCGTTCTCCCGGCGGAACGTCTCGTAGATCTGGGTGAGCGACTGCTTCTGGGCCATGGTCAGCTCGGGGTCGACGGCGATCGCCGCGAGCACGCCCTGCCCCTCCTTGTCGTCCAGCAGCCCGGCCCGCAGGTACATGGCCGGGGTGGAGACCCGGAGCGCGCTGGCGAGCTGCTGGAGCACCTCGGCGCTCGGCTTGCGCAGGCCGCGCTCGATCTGACTCAGGTACGGGTTGCTGACGCCGGCCTGCTCGGCGAGCTGGCGCAGCGAGATCTTCGCGTTGCGGCGCAGATCGCGAATGAACCCGCCGACGTCGGGAAGGTCCTTGCTGGTGGCCATGACTCCACGCTAACTCGCCCTGCTAGCTGCTGCAAGCAAAATGCTTGCCGGAGTTAGCGAGGTCACGGATAGCCGGTTGCGCGTCCGGTGTCCGGTCCGTACGGTGCCCTCCGTGGCGAAGATCGAAGTCAACGGTGCCCTGCTCACGTACGACGAGGCGGGCAGTGGCAGCCCCGTGGTGCTGCTGCACGCGGGCATCGCCGACCGGCGGATGTGGCGAGGGCAGGTGCCCGTGCTCGCCGCCCGGCACCGCGTGATCGCCGTCGACCTTCGCGGCTACGGCGACTCCGAGCTGCCACCGGCCCCGTTCGCGCACCACGACGACGTGATCGGGCTGCTCGACGCGCTGGGCCTGGCGCAGGCGGCGCTGGTGGGCTGCTCGTTCGGCGGCAAGGTCGCCGTGGACACCGCGCTGGCGTACCCCGAGCGGGTCGCGGCGCTGGCCCTCTTGGGCGCCCCGGTCTCCGGCAACGAGTGGTCCGAGGAGACCGAGCGGCTCTGGGAGGAGCTGGTCGGCGACGTGGACCCGGAGGACTTCGCCGCGACCGCGGCCGGCGAGGTGCGGTTCTGGGTGGTCGGCCCGAGCCGCCAGCCGGCCGACGTCGACCCGGAACTGATCCGGTTCGCCGAGGAGATGGACCGCCGGGCACTCGCCGCCGAGCAGGCGCTCAGCGCGGTCGAGGCCGGCGAGCTGGACCCGCCGGCGATCGACCGGCTGGCCGAGCTGCGGATGCCGGTGCTGGCCGGCGCCGGCGCGGACGACCTGGCCGACATCCGCCGGCTGGCCGACCGGATCGCCGCCGAGGCCCCACAGGGCGCACGACTGCCGGACGTCCCGGACGCGGGCCACCTGCTCCCCCTGGAGCGCCCCGAGCCGGTCAACGCCGCACTGCTCGACTTCCTCCGCTGACCGCCCGGCCTACCAGACCGGGCGGATCGCGCCCACCGGCAGGCCGCCGCCGAGCAGCGGGATCTCGGCGTACTCGGTCAGCACCGGCGCCTCGACGCCGAGCCGGCGCAGCGCCGACACCAGCACCGGCATCCGGGCCCGCCCGGCACCGTCGTCGATCTTGAGAGCCACCGCGCCGACGCCCGGCACCGCCGCCGCGATCACGCCCTCCGCGCCGACCTTGGCCAGCAGCCCGGGTACGCCGCGCATCAGCCGCGTGTCGTCGGCCTGGGTGCCGCCCACCAGCTCCGGGTACGTCCGCATCGCGTCGGCCACGGTCCGCTCGACGGTGCCCGGCTCGGCCGAGACCAGCCGCAGGAAGGCCCGCGCCAGCCCGGTCAGCGAGACGGCGAGCACCGGCGCGCCGCAACCGTCCACCCCGACGGCCGCGGCCGTCTCCCCGGTGAACTCCTCGATGGCGGCGGTGAGCCGCTGCTGGAGCGGATGCTCCGGACGCCAGTAGCCGTCCAGCGGCCAACCGGCCGCCAGGCAGGTGAGCAGCATGCCGGTGTGCTTGCCGGAGCAGTTCATCAGGATGCGGGACGGGCCGCCACCGGCGCGCAGCACCGCCTCGCGGGCCGCCTCGCCGACCGGCAGGTCCGGCGGGCAGTGCAGCGCCTCCTCGGTCAGGCCGGCGCCCCGCAGCAGGGCGCGGACCCGTTCGACGTGGAACTCCTCACCGGCGTGACTCGCCGAGACCAGCGCCACGTCGGCCGGGTCGGTCAGCGGCAGACCGGCCCGGAGCATCCCGATCGCCTGCATCGGCTTGTTGGACGACCGGGGGAAGACCGGCGAGGTGGCGTCACCCGCACCGGACACCGGCGCGCCGGCGGCGTCGAGCACCGCCACGGACCCACGGTGGACACCCTCCACGAACCCGGACCGGACCACCTCGGCGAGCGGCACGCCGCCCTCGTACGTCTTTCCCACGAGGTGGACGGTACCGACGGGCTCGGCCGGCCCGGCACCGGGGTGACCAGGGACGTCGGCCGCAGGCGTACAGGGGTGGCGGGCGGGCCGTCGCTTACAGGCCGAGCAGCGCCCGGGCCTCGGTGGTGGTCAGCGGCGGCCGCTGGGCGAGCTGGGCGAAGCCGACCGCGCGGGCGACCAGCTGCATGTTGGACTCGACCGGCCGGCCCTTGGCGTAGGTGACCGTGTCCTCCATGCCGACCCGGAGGTGACCACCGGCCGAGAGCGAGGCCAGCATCACGGGGATCGTGCTGCGGCCGATGCCGGTCGCCGAGAAGGTGGTGCCCTCGGGCAGGTCGCGCAGCATCTGCTGGGCGGCCACCAGGGTGGCCGTGGTGCCCGGCATGCCGCCCGGCACCCCCATCACGAAGTCGACGTGCACGTGCCCGCCGTGCGGCAGGCCGTACTTGCCGAGCAGGCGCTGGAGCGCGGTGAGGTGGCCGAGGTCGAAGATCTCGTACTCGGGGACGACGCCCCGCTCCTGCATCCGGGTGTGCAGGTCGACGATGAACTCCCAGCGGTTGAGGAACACGTCGTCGCCGAAGTTGACCGTGCCCATGGTGCAGGAGGCCATGTCCGGCCCCGCGTTCAGCACGGCCAGCCGGTCGGCCTCCGGGTCGGTCACCGCGCCGCCGGAGGAGAGCTGCACGATGAGGTCGGTGCTCTGCCGCAGCGCCGCCACGGTCTCCCGCAGCCGGCCCTGGTCGAGGGTGGGCTTCGCCTCGTCGTCACGGATGTGGACGTGGATCACGGCGGCGCCGAGCGCCTCGCACTCCTTGGCGGTCAGCAGCAGCTCGTCGAGGGTCACCGGCAGCGCCGGCACCTCCGCCTTGGCCGACTCCGCGCCGGTGGGGGCAACCGTGATCAACGTCCCTGTGGTCATGCCCGGATCCTAGACCGCCGGCCGCCCTCCGGTCGACAGCCGGAATGCAGCAGAATCCGGCGTACTCGCCACTGGATGCGGAAAATCTTCCGCTTCATGGCCGCCGGGACGGCATCCCTTACGCCGGATCGATGGCGGCGGCCGTCTCCCCCACCATCAGCCGGGCGTCGTCGGCCACGTTCCGCTTGACCACGGCGAGGGCGACCTGACCCAGCTCGAAGTGGTGCACGGCGGTGCCGACGAAACCCACCGCCCGGCCGTCCAGCGTCACCGGCGTGCCGACGGCCGGCGGCTGGTCGGTGGTCACGCCGTCCAGGTGCAGCAGGACGAGCCGGCGGGGCGGCTTGCCCATGTTGTGCACCCGGGCCACCGTCTCCTGACCCCGGTAGCAGCCCTTGTCCAGATGCACGGCCGGGCCGATCAGGCCCACCTCGGCGGGAATCGTCCGGTGGTCGGTGTCCACGCCGGCCCGGGCCAGCCGGGCGGCCACCCGCACCGCCTCGTACGCCCACAGCCCGGCCACCGGCACGCCGGCGCCGCGCAGCTCGTCGACCACCTGGGCCATGGCCGGGCGAGGCACCAGCAGGTCGACGCCCAGCGCCACCCGCCGGGCCCAGCCGCCGACGGGCAGCGGCTTCACGTCGTACACGACGGAGGGCCGGGGCGGCAGCTCGCCGGCGCGGAACTTCGGGCCCGGCACCGCGACCACGTCGGGCGCGGCCAGCCCGGTGACCCCCAGGGTGCCGAGCGCATCGGCGGCCTCCGGCCCGACCAGCGAGAGCAGCGCGTGATCGGCCGTGACGTCGCGCGGGTCGACCTTGCTGAAGAACCGCATCTTCTCCAGGTAGGACAGGAGGCCCTCGGTCATCCCGGGCTCGGTGTCCAGCCAGGTGGTCTCGCCGTCCTCGGCGACCAGGGCGTGCTGCTCGACGTGCCCGTGCGGGGAGAGCACCAGCAGCTCGGTGCCCTGCCACGGGCGCAGCGCGGCCAGGTGCTGGCTGGTCAGCGTGTGCAGCCAGGTCATCCGCTCCTCGCCGGGAACCGCGATGACGCCCCGGTGCGAGCGGTCGACCAGGCCGACGCCGGTGGACAGGGTGCGCTGCTCGCGCATCGGGTCGCCGTAGTGGGCGGCCACCGGGCCGACCCCGGCCGCCCGGTGGGCCGGCTCGGGCTGCTCCCGGGTCTCCTCGTCGATGGCCTCGGCGGTCACCGCGCCCGCGATGTCGATCATTTACGTTCCCCGTCCTCGCACTGGCCGCAGACGCCGAACAGCGCCACGTGCCCGATGTCGACCTGGAATCCCCGCTGCGCGGCCAGCTGGTCGGCCAGCGGCCGGAGCAGCTCGGGGTCGATCTCGTCGATCGCGCCGCACTCCCGGCACACCAGGTGGACGTGCTGGTGCTCACCGGCCGCGTGATAGGTCGGCGAGCCGTGCGACAGGTGGGTGTGTGTCACCAGACCGAGGCGTTCCAGCAGCTCCAACGTGCGGTAGATGGTGGTGATGTTGACACCGGCGGCCACCTCGCGCACCGCCGTGTGCACCTGCTCCGGCGTGGCATGCCCCAGATCCAGGACGGCCTGGAGGACCAGCTGCCGCTGCGCCGTCAGCCGCAGCCCACGGGAGCGGAGCAGTTCCGCGAGGGAGGATCCGGACACCATCCGATCATAGTTCGGCCGCCGCGCCGGTCCGGCCACCGGCGACGTACGCCACTACGCTGCGCTCGTGGTGGCGACGCGGGTGGCCGTGCCGGGCCGGGGTGTCGTACCGGCCGGTGAGGCGGTGCTGCGCGGCGACGACCGGGGCGTGCTGCACGGGGACGGCCTCTTCGAGACCCTGCACCTGCGCGGCGGGCAGCCCTGGCTGCGCGACGAGCACCTGGCCCGGCTGCGGGCCGGCGCGGCGGCCGTCGGGCTGACCCTGCCGTCCACCGGCGTGCTGGTCGAGCTGCTGGACACCGTTCGGGCGGGCTGGCCGCCGGAGGTCGAGGGCGCGCTGCGGCTGGTCTGCACCCGGGGGCCGGAGGGCGGCGGGCCGCCGACCGTCTACGCCACGCTGGGCGAGGTGCCGGCCGCCGCGCGGCGGGCCCGGCGGGACGGGGTGACGGTCGCCACCCTGCCGCTCGGGGTGGCCGCTCGGTCCCGCCCCGAGCTGGGCTGGCTCCCGGCCGGCGTGAAGTCGACCTCGTACGCGCTGAGCACCGCGGCCCGCCGCTGGGCCGAGCGGGCCGGCGTGGACGACGTGCTCTGGGTCTCCACCGACGGCTACGTGCTGGAGGCGCCCACCGCGAACGTCGTCTGGCTGAGCGGGACGGTGCTGTGCACGGTGCCGGCGGCGGAGACCGGTGTGCTGCCCGGGGTGACCGCCCGCTGGCTCCTCGACCACGCGGTCGAGCTGGGCCTGCGGGCCGAGGAACGTCTGATCACCCCCGCCGACCTGCACGGGGCCGACGCCATCTGGCTCACGTCATCCCTCCGCGGCCTGGCAGAGGTGCACACCCTGGACAGAACCCCCCGCCCGAGCTCCCCCCTGACCACCCCCCTCCTCACCCTCCTGGGCTTCGAGGCGCGTTGATCAAGAAGTTTGCGTCCGCCGGAGCCGGATTCCTGACGCAAACTTCTTGATCAACAGGGGAAGGGGTGGGGGTCAGCCGGCTACGCGGGTCAGGCGGGCGGACAGGTGGGGGCTCAGGGGGTGGCCCACCGCGGCCATTTCCTGGGCGTAGAGGAGGGCGCCCTCCACGATGCCGAAGAGGCGGGCGCCGGCCGTGACCTCCTTCGCCGTGGCCGTGCGGACCACCGCGTCGGTGGCGAACTCGATCTGGGTGCCCTTGCGCTTGCCGATGTGCAGCTCCATCACGCCGGTGGGCGTGGTCATGAGCGCTTCCAGCTCGTCGGTGACCCGGTCGCCGTCCATGACCGGACGCCACCAGCCCACCTCGCGGCCGGCCGGGCGGACCGGGCGGCTCTGCTCGTCGAGGATCCAGGCGCGCGACTCGTAGAACAGGAACGGCCGGCCGTCGTGGCTGATCCGGATCTCCTGGGCGAAGTCGAAGTCCTCGATGGTGGGGAATCCGCCGCGCCCGCGCCCGCGCCACACCCCGATGTACGGCAGCAGGCCGTCCAGGCTCCGGTGCAGCTTCGGGCCGACGCGCAGGTCGTGGCTCTCCTCGTACGGGTACGGCTCGACCGGCGGCGCGTTCAGCCACGGCGGCTGAAGCGGGTTCTCACTCACCATTTTCCTCTCGAGATGCGAACAGCGAGGTAGACCAGGCCACCGGCGAGCGCGCCCAGGCCGGCGACGAGCAGGCTGACGAACCCGATCTCGGTAACCATCCCGGTCATCCTATGCTGGGCGCCATGGCCCGCACTCTCGTCGTCAAGGCCACCGCCGGCGCGGACGCTCCGGAGCGCTGCGCGCAGGCCTTCACCGTCGCCGCCACCGCGGCGGCCGCCGGGGTGGACGTGTCGCTCTGGCTCACCGGGGAGTCCACCTGGTTCGCGCTGCCCGGGCGCGCGCAGGACTTCGAGCTGCCGCACTCCGCGCCGCTGGCCGAGCTGCTGCACGTGATCCTGACGACTGGCAAGGTGACCGCCTGCACCCAGTGCGCGGCCCGCCGCGACATCGGCCAGGGCGACGTCATCCCCGGCGTACGGATCGCCGGGGCGGCGGTCTTCGTCGAGGAGGCGATGGCCGAGGGCGCCCAGGCCCTGGTCTACTGACCCACGCGGCATCAGAGGGAATGTCCGTTCCACGTGGACTGGCGATCCTCGCCCGACATGTCCGGGTGCTGCCTACGATCCTCATGTGGGTGAGGCGACCGAGCGGTTCTTCGCATCCCTGCCGGCGCGTGCCCCGGCGGTGCTGCGCGGGCCCACCACTGGCCGCCTCCAACTGGACCTGACCACGGGCAACCGCACCGAGCACTGGTACCTGGAGATCGCGCCGGGGACCGTCCGGGTGTCCCGGGAGCAACTGCCGGCCGACGCCGTCTTCACGCTCAGCGCCGACCTGTTCGAGGAGCTGGTCACGGGGCGGGAGGCCGGCATGGCGGCGGTGCTGCGCAACGAGGCCACGTTCAGCGGCAACGTGGTGCTCTTCCTGGCGTTCCGCCGGTTCTTCCCCGATCCGCCGGGCGTCCGGGACCCCCGTGAGACCGCCCGCGAACACGTCCGGCGGTCACGATGAAGGAGCGCGTCAGCATCCTGGACGGCAACACCTTCCTGGTCTGCGACCGGCGCGGCGACATCGAGCCGTCGTTCGACTTCCCCACCGGGCTCTTCTCCTTCGACACCCGCTTCATCTCGACCTGGCTGCTCACCCTCAACGGGGAGCGGCTGCACGCGCTGTCGATCGACAGCTCGCTGTCGTACCGGACCCGGTTCTTCCTGGTCCCCGGGGAGCCGACGCACTACCTGGACGCCAAGGTCTCGGTGATCCGCAGCCGGTCGATCGGCGGCAGCTTCGACGAGGAGCTGACCCTGCTCAACCACTCCGGGCAGGAGGTGGAGTTCACCCTCCGGCTGGACATCGGCTCCGACTTCGCCGACCTGTTCGAGATCAAGCACCAGCGGCAGAAGAAGGGGCGCACCACGCCCACGGTCGGCGAGAACCAGCTGCGACTCACCTACCGGCGGGAGGGGTTCCACCGGGAGGCGGTGGTGACCAGCACCGCGCCCGCCGAGGCCGACCGGGAGGGGCTGACCTTCCGGATCCGGGTCGGGCCGCACGGCGAGTGGACCACCAGCCTGCACGTGGCGACGAAGATCTTCGGGGCCCGCGGGGAGGACATCCGGTCCACCCTGCCGCTCGGCGGGCAGCGCTCGGTGGCGGCCATCCACGCCGAGCAGAACGCCCTGATCGAGCGGGCTCCGAAGCTCGGCTGCGACTGCGAGCCGCTGGCCGGGGCGTACCGGCGCAGCCTCAACGACCTGGCCGCCCTCCGGTACGAGTCGATCGCTCTGGGCGTGCGGCTGCTCGCCGCCGGCCTGCCCTGGTTCATGACCCTGTTCGGGCGGGACAGCATCTTCACCTCGCTCCAGGTGCTGCCGTTCCTTCCGGAACTGGTGACGCCGACCATCCTCATGCTGGGCGGACTTCAGGGCAGCCGGATCGACGACTTCCGGGACGAGGAGCCCGGCAAGATCCTGCACGAGCTGCGCTACGGCGAGACCGCCGGCTTCGAGGAGCAGCCGCACTCGCCGTACTTCGGCTCGGCCGACACCACGGCGCTCTTCGTGATCCTGCTCGACGAGTACGAGCGGTGGACCGGGGACGCGAAGCTGGTCAAGATGTTGGAGCACGAGACCCGCGCGGCGCTGGCCTGGCTCGACACGTACGGGGACCTGCTCGGCACGGGCTACGTCTGGTACATGACCCGCAACCCGGAGACCGGCCTCCAGAACCAGTGCTGGAAGGACTCCTGGGACTCGATCTCCTACTCCGACGGCCGGCTGCCGTCCTTCCCCCGGGCCACCTGCGAACTCCAGGGCTACGCGTACGACGCGAAGCTGCGCGGCGCCCGGCTGGCCCGCACCCACTGGAACGACCCGGCGTACGCGGACCGGCTGGAGCGCGAGGCGGCCGAGCTGAAGGAGCGGTTCAACCGGGACTTCTGGATCCCGGAGCGGGAGTACTACGCGCTGGCCCTCGACCCGGAGGGCCGGCACGTGGACGCACTCTCCTCGAACATCGGTCACCTGCTGTGGAGCGGCATCGTCGACGAGTCCCGCGCGGCCACCGTCGCCGGGCACCTGCTCGGGCCGCGGCTCTTCTCCGGCTGGGGCGTGCGCACCCTCGCCGACGACCAGAGCCGCTACAACCCGGTCGGCTACCACGTCGGCACGGTATGGCCGTTCGACAACTCGATCATCGCCTGGGGCCTGTGGAAGTACGGCTTCCGGGAGGAGGCGGGCAAGATCTGCGAGGCGATGCTGAGCGCGTCCCGCTTCTTCGACGGGCGGCTCCCCGAGGCGTTCGCCGGCTACGAACGGGATCTCACCGACTACCCGGTGGAATATCCCACCGCGTGCAGCCCGCAGGCCTGGTCGGCCGGCACCCCGCTGCTGCTCCTGCGGGTCATGCTCGGCCTGGAGCCGCAGGGCGAGCACCTCATCATCGATCCGGCCGTGCCGGAGGGGATGGGCCGCGTGGAGCTGCTGGACATCCCCGGCCGGTGGGGCCGGGTGGACGCCCTGGGTCGCAGCCGCGGTCCGCGCGACCAGCGCCACGGGCGCTGACCGGTCGCGTCAGGCAGGACAGGGGGTGGTGACCGCCACCCGGATCAGGTCGTCGACCCGCTCGGCCAGCACGGCCGGATCGCCGGACCGGGCGTAGACGTCGGCAGTGTCGCGTACCGGCGGGGCGCCGGCGCCGAACGCGGCCGCCAGCGACGCCTGGCCCACGCCGGCGGTCTCCGCCCGCGCCGTGCGGGCCGTGTCGCCGCCGGGGCAGGGCGCCACGAGCACCTGGACCGGCCCGGCCGCGCCACCCCAGCCACGCAGGGCCCGGCGGGCCTCCTCGGCCTCGTCTCCGGCGGCGGCCGTCGGGGGCCGGTAGCCCGCGCCCTCCGGCCGGCAGCCGGTTCTTGCGGTGAACAGCACCCGGCCGGGCCCGCCGGCCCGGCCCTCGACCGCGACGAACTCGCCGGCGTCGGCGCGCAGCCGCGGCTCGCCGTCGAACGCCGAGACGCCCGCCCGCCAGTCCGCCGGCAGCCGGTCGGCCACCCGCTGGAGCAGCTCGCGGACGTCGTCACCGGCCAGGACGACCTCCACACCCCGCTCCAGCTCGACGCCGTCGTCCAGCGGGGTGACCCGGCAGCCTCGCTCGACCCGGGCCGGCAGGACGGCGGGCACGCCGTCGCGCCCGACCGCGGCGGTCAGCCGGCCGACCGCCCGGTCCACCACGGGACCGGCCTGGTCCAGCGAGCGCTGCTCCTTCACGGTCGGCGGGTCGTGCCGCACCGACCACCAGGTCAGCCCGGCGAGCAGCAGGGCCCACGCCACCGTGGCGGCCACCAGCCAGCGCAGCCGGCGCCGGCCGGATTCCGGCTGGTCGGGACGGGTCGGCGGGGCGTATCCCGCGTGGACGGCACCACTCACCTGGCCATGGTGTCACGCCGGGACGACCGGCCGGGCCGCGCCTGGGAGCGGAACAGCGGGCATGCCGGTGGAAGGTGCGGCGGGCCCCGGAACGGCTCGTGGCCCGCCACCCCCAGCCGGGGCGGCGGGCCACGATCAGAGCGTGGGTCAGGCGGCGACCGTGACGGTCACCTCGTTGATCCCGCGGGCGGCGGCCACGGCGGTGTCGCCGTTGCCGTGCCGGGAGAGCGCCCGCAGGGTCCAGTTGCCCGGCGCGGCGAAGAACCGGAACTGGCCGGCCGGCGAGGTCACCACCTCGGCGGTGAACTCGCCCGTCGAGTCGAGCAGCCGGACGTACGCGCCCGGCACGACCTCGCCGGACTCGGCCTTGACCAGGCCGGTGATGACGGTTTCCTTCTCCAGGTCCAGGCTGGCCGGGAGGGGGGCGGCCTGGTCCGGAGCGGCGCAGCCGGCGGCGGTGGGAGCAGTCATAAAGATCAAGCCTCCCCGACAGCGCTGTCCGACCCGGCTTCGCCGGGAGTGTCGCCGAGCGCGACCGGCACGCCGACCAGCGAGCCGTACTCGGTCCAGGAGCCGTCGTAGTTCTTCACGTTGCGGTGGCCGAGCAGCTCCTGGAGCACGAACCAGGTGTGCGAGGAGCGCTCGCCGATCCGGCAGTAGGCGATGGTCTCCCTGCTGTCGTCCAGCCCGGCGTCCGCGTAGATCTTGCGCAGCTCGTCGTCGGACTTGAACGTGCCGTCCTCGTTGGCCGCCTTGGACCACGGGACGCTGATCGCGGTCGGCACGTGGCCGGCGCGCTGGGCCTGCTCCTGCGGGAGGTGGGCCGGGGCGAGCAGCCGGCCGGCGTACTCGTCGGGGCTGCGCACGTCGACCAGGTTCTTGACGCCGATCGCGTCGACCACCTCGTCGCGGAAGGCGCGGATGGAGGTGTCCGGCTCCTGCGCGACGTACTGCGTCGCCGGGCGCTCCACCTTGTCGGTGACCAGCGGGCGGGCGTCCAGCTCCCACTTCTTGCGGCCGCCGTCGAGCAGCTTGACGTCGCGGTGGCCGTAGAGCTTGAAGTACCAGTACGCGTACGCGGCGAACCAGTTGTTGTTGCCGCCGTAGAGGATGACGGTGTCGTCGTTGCCGATGCCCCGCTCGGAGAGCAGCGCCGCGAACTGGGCCTGGTTGACGAAGTCCCGGCGCACCGGGTCCTGGAGGTCGGTGCGCCAGTCGAGCTTGACGGCGCCCGAGATGTGGCCGGTGTCGTAGGCCGAGGTGTCCTCGTCGACCTCGACGAAGACGACGCCCGGGGCGTCGATGTTCTTCTCGGCCCACTCGGCCGAGACGAGTGCGGTGTCGCGACTCATCAGATCACTCCCTGTGAGGATGGATGGTGAGCCAGCGCGTGGAGATCGAAGCCGGTGATTGTCGCACCACGCGCGGGACCCAGAGCTAGGAACGGATCACGGGTACGTGCGACGGCGCCGCTGCCGGGCGATCAGGGGAAGAACCGGAGGGTACGCGGACCCTGTGTGCCGGTGGCCGCTAAGCGGCCGAGGACAGCCCCGCCGTCAGATGACGGGGCGACACAGGCAGGTGGCCACGCGGCACAGGTCGACCGCGCGCCGTTTGGTGAGGAGCGTCCCCATGGATCGGGAGCCTACCAGCCGGCCCGCCGGACGCCACCGGGCCGACCAGCATCCGGGACACCGCCGGGGCGGCGGACGGGAGCTCAGCCGGCGGAGTTGATCGGCACGTTCCGCGCGTCGGCGGTGACCACGAGGCCCTCCGGCCGGGGCTCCACCTTGCGGACGTTGAGCTGGAAGGGCAGCTCCGGCAGGGGCACGTCGATCGAGATGCCCTTGGCGTAGTTGGCCAGCAGCGTCTTCGCGAGCGGCAGGTTGGGCAGGCCCTCGGCGGTCAGGTCGTTGAAGCGCAGCGCCACCTTGCCGTTGGCGACCGTCACGTCGGCGATGCCGTTCACGGTGAGCTTGGCGCCGAGGATGTCGACCGGCGCGGTCACCGCGAGCTTGCCGTTGCGCTCGCCGAGGGTGAGCCCGGGGCGGTCGAGCAGCTTCGCCAGGCTGTCGTAGGTCACCGTGCCCCGGCCGTCGACGCTCTCGGCCACCACGTCACCCTGGCCGGAGCGGAGGGTGTCCAGCGACGCCTTGACGTCGCGCGCGTCCACGTCCAGCCGCGGCACCTCGACCGCGTCGCCCTGCACGTTGCCCCGCACGTCGGTCAGCACGATCGAGATGCGCTCGTACCTGCCGGCGAGCACCTGCGTGAGGAACGGGAAGCCGCCCACCTCGACCTGGGGCGCCGCGGACTGCGCGTCCTGCTTGGCGACCTCCTTCTTCACCTGGTCGGCGATGGCGCGCTCGGCGACACCGGCGGCCACCCGGTCGGCGACGACCAGGAGCCCGGCCAGGACCAGCAGCAGGACGACGAAACCAACCAGCACCTTCCGCCCCCGCCGCCGGGGCCGGCCCTCGTTCGCCGGGTACGCCTCTGCCACGCCGCCTCCTGCCCTCAGCCGCCGATCGCGCAACCGTACTTACCCGGAGCGCCGATTCCCCAACCGCGCGCTCAGAGGAAGAGCACGCACATGGCGTACGCGGCCGGCGCCGCGAGCGCGAAGCCGCCCAGCGGGCCCTGCATGTGCCGGGCGACCCACATGGTCGGGGGCTCCCCGGCCATCAGCCGGCCCGCCTCGGCGTACCCCACGGCGAGGTCGGCCAGCACGGCGGTGCCGGCCGTGACCAGGCCGACCAGCGCGGCGCTGGTCGGGGTGAAGCCGACCAGGTAGCTGCCGAGCACGGCGCTGGTCAGGGTGCCGAGCATGGCACCGGCGACCACGCCGGCGGCGCCCCGGGGCACCTGCGGGGCGAGCCGTGGCCGGGGGGCCACCGCGTCGGTCAGGCGGGCCACCAGGAGGGCCACCCCGGTGGCGGTGAGGCAGACGGTGATCGCCTGGGTGCCCTTCGGGATCCGGCTGAGCACGATCAGCGTGGCGAACGCGACCACCCCGACGACGATCAGCAGGGTGCTGCCCAGCGAGTCGGTCACCCGGACCCGGTCGACCCGGCGGACGAGCTGGCCGAGCACGCCGAGCACGAAGCCGGCGGCCGCCGCGTAGCCGAGGGGTGCGAGGCCGGCGATCTCCGACTGCACCGCGGCGGCGTCGGCGATCCCGGCCGCGGCGGCGCTGACCAGCGCCACGACCAGCAGCGCGGGCGGGCGCATGGCCATGGTCCAGGCCAGCACGAACAGCAGTTGGACGCCGAAGATGATGAACGCGAAGGGCAGCCGGTGCCCCGGGCCGGCGGTCTGCGCGCCGAGCACCAGGCCGACGCCGAGCAGCGCGGCGAAGCCCGCGACGGTCAGCGCGAGCGGGCGACGCACCGGGACCGGCGGCACCTCCTCCTCGGGCGCCTCCTCGGCCTCGTCGTCCGGGCGCCGGCCCGGCCCGCCCTTGCGGAGCCGGCGGGGACCCTTCCGCTCCCGCCCGCCGCCGCCGTCGTCGTCGGCCGGACCGGTGCGCGGAGCCGGCGGGTAGCCACGGGCGGGGCCGGCGGGCGCGCCGTCGGACCACGGGTCACGGCCGGTGTCGGGCGAGGTCGAGGGATACACGCCCCGATCGTGCCAGACCGGGCCGGGCGGGCGGTGTCACGGTTTCGGCAACGTTAAAACCTGAGCCGCGATCAGGGGCAGAACAGACAAACAGGAAAGGGTACGGAGGTGACGGCCGGGCGATCGGTTAGGCTCAAGCCGCTACCCGCCCGTCAGCGACGCCGGGACCCACGCAAGTTCTCAGCGCCACCCTCCGGAGTGTCGCTGGTCGCGCGCGGCCGCAGAGCCGCCGGGACGGAGGTGATCGTGTGGAGCTCCTGCTGCTGGTGACCGCGCGCGCAGGTGAGCCATCGGCGGTGCTGCCGGCACTCGACCTGCTGCCGCACTCGGTCCGCACCGCGCCGCGCGACGTGCGCACGCTGGTCTCCGGCCCGACCCCGGACGCCGTCCTGGTGGACGCCCGCGCCGAGTTGAGCGAGGCCCGTGCGACCTGCCGGATGCTGCACGCCACCGGGCTGGGCGTCCCGCTGGTCGCGGTCGTCACCGAGGCCGGGCTGATCGCGCTCAACGCCGACTGGGGTGTGGACGACGTGATCCTGGCCGGTGCGGGCCCCGCGGAGGTGGAGGCCCGGCTGCGGCTGGCGATCGGGCGGCTGAGCAACGCGACGGCGGCCGCCGGCGGCTCGATCCGGGCCGGCGAGCTGACCATCGATCCGGACACCTACGCGGCCAAGCTGAAGGGCCGTCCGCTCGACCTCACCTACAAGGAGTTCGAGCTGCTGAAGTTCCTCGCCCAGCACCCGGGCCGGGTGTTCACCCGCGACCAGTTGCTCCGCGAGGTGTGGGGCTACGACTACTTCGGTGGCACCCGCACGGTCGACGTGCACGTCCGGCGGCTGCGCGCCAAGCTCGGCTCGGAGTACGAGTCGATGATCGGCACCGTGCGCCAGGTGGGCTACAAGTTCGTGGTGCCGCCGTCGCGCTCCCTCCCGGAGTCGGAGCCCGCCCCGCTACCCGTCTGATCTGCGGCTCTTCATCACCGTCCCCCATCGGGGATCCTTACCCTGGTTTGCCCTTTTTGCCCACTCAGTCAGACCTACTCTGACTGCCGGATCTGCCGGGCGAAGGGGGCGACGGTGCGGGCGTTGAACACGGGGGCGACGAACGGTCGGGCCGGCTGATGCGGGCCTCGACACTCCGCGCGGCCGGGATGGTGACGTTGGTGGTGGCCGCGCTGCTCGGCTCGGCGTACGCGCTCGGGCGGAGCCTGATGCCCGATCACCCCAGGGGCAACGGCGTGGCCGCCAGCGTCCGCGCACCGCACTACGGCGACCAGCCGCCCAGCACCGACTTCCCCGGTCCGCCGGGCGGCGGTTACGGCGGGCCGAGTCCCGACCCGAGCCCGAGCGGCCCCGACAGCGGACGGCAGGCCGACGACAGCGAGGGCCCGTACGGCGCGGAGGTCAGCACCGGCTCGGCCCGGATCGCGCTGACCTTCGACGACGGCCCTGACCCACAGTGGACCCCGCAGGTGCTCGCCCTGCTCAAGGAATACGGCGTGAAGGCCACCTTCTGCGTGGTCGGCGAGAACGCGGAGGCCCACCCCGACCTGGTCCGGTCGATCGTGGCCGACGGGCACACGATCTGCAACCACTCCTGGAACCACGACCTCGCCCTGGGCAAGCGCTCGGCGGACGCGATCCGGGACGACCTCACCCGCACCAACGACGCGATCCGGGCTGCGGCGCCGGACGCGCGGATCGCGTACTTCCGGCAGCCGGGCGGGGCCTGGACGTCCCCGGTGGTGTCGGTCTGCGAGGAGCTGGGCATGACTCCGCTGCACTGGGCGGTCGACCCGACCGACTGGCAGGTGCCCGGGGCCGCCAAGATCACCCAGGTGGTGCTGGCCCAGACCCGGCCGGGTTCGATCGTGCTCATGCACGACGCCGGCGGCGACCGCTCCGGCACGGTCGAGGCGTTGCAGGACCTCCTCCCCCAACTGATGCACCGCTTCCAGCTCGAGGCGCTGCCCACCGGCACCACGTGACCACCGCCACCGCACCGTGCCCGCGTCCGGCATGATCGGCGGCCCGCCGGCCGCTACGGTGGCGGAATGAGCAGCACCACGCCGACCGCCGACCGTGTCGCCCGCGCCGACCGGCTGGCGCCGGTCGAGGTCGCCGAGGTGCTGGCGCTGGCCCGCACCGCCGGCGACACCGACGGCGCGGACCCGCTCGACGAGCACGTGCTGCTGCGGCTGCGCGACCCGGAGGCGCCCGCCGTGCACCTCACGGCCCGGGCCCCCGACGACACCCTGACCGGCTACGCCCACCTCGACACCACCGACCCGGCGAACGGGATCGGGGTGGAGCTGGTGGTGCATCCGGCGTACCGGCGGCGCGGCACCGGCCGGGCCCTCGCGCGGGGCGTACTGGCCGCCGCCTCCGGACCGCTGCGGGCCTGGGCGCACGGCGACCACCCGTCGGCCGCCGCGCTCGCGGTCGACCTGGGCTTCACCCGCGCCCGGGTGCTCTGGCAGCTGCGCCGCCCGCTGACCACCGCGCTGCCCGAGCCCGCCCTGCCCGAGGGGGTGCGGCTGCGCGCGTTCCGTCCCGGCGAGGACGACGACGCCTGGCTGGCGGTCAACAACGCCGCCTTCGCCCAGCACCCCGAGCAGGGCCGGTGGACCCCCGCCGACCTGCGGGTGCGGCTCGCCGAACCATGGTTCGACCCGGCCGGGTTCCTGCTCGCGGAGGACTCGGCCACCGGCCGGCTGCTCGGCTTCCACTGGACCAAGGTGCACGAGCGCCCGGGCTCGGCCCGGATCGGCGAGGTCTACGTGCTCGGTGTGGACCCGTCCGCGCACCGCGGTGGCCTCGGCCGGGCGCTCACCACGGCCGGCCTCTCCTACCTGCGCGACCGGCGGGGGCTGGACCGGGTGATGCTCTACGTGGACGACTCCAACAGCGCCGCGGTGGCCCTCTACGAGCGGCTCGGGTTCGCCCGCTGGTCGGCCCACGTCAACTACCACCTCGGCTGACGCTCGACACCAGCTTCTCGCCCGGGACAGCGGTCACGGCCGCGTCACGCGGTGGACTCAGCCGGATAACGGGCGTCCGGATAAATCGCACTATTAGCGATAGTGGCTCGCGAGTTCACGAAATGGACAACGCGCCCTCAGCCTATGGCCACCGTGCCGGCCGCGCCTGTTCATCTCCCGTTCACTTCCGACCGGCGAACCGTCTACCTGGCACTTCTACCTTTCCTTTCAGCCGGTCAGCGCCGGCACCCCGGGAGACCGGGCGACCTGACAAAGACGTGAAGGGAAACCCCTCAGGTGAAGCTCCAGCGGCACGGCGCCATTGCCTGCCTCGCTCTTACCGCGGTGCTTGGTCTCAGCGCCTGTGGCTCGGACAACAACGAGCCGACCGGCACCTCCGCCTCCGGCTCCGCCGCGGCGGACTGCGCCACCGGCACGCTGAACGCGCAGGGCTCCTCCGCGCAGAAGAACGCCATGGCTGAGTGGATCAAGGCGTACCAGCAGAAGTGCTCCGGCACCACGATCAACTACGAGCCGAGCGGTTCCGGCGCCGGCATCCAGGCGTTCATCGCGGGCACCGCCGACTTCGCCGGCTCCGACTCCGCCCTCAAGGAGGACGAGCAGCCGAAGGCCGACGCCAAGTGCGCCGGCGGTCAGGCCCTCAACCTGCCGATGGTGATCGGCCCGGTGGCGGTCGTCTACAACGTCAGCGGCGCGGACAACCTCCAGTTCAGCCCGGCCACCCTGGCGAAGATCTTCGCCGGCAAGGTGACCAAGTGGGACGACCCGGCGATCAAGGCCGACAACCCGGACGCCAAGCTGCCGTCCGCCGCGATCCAGGCGGTGCACCGCTCCGACGAGTCGGGCACCACCGACAACTTCACCAAGTACCTGTCGAAGACCGCCGAGTCCGACTGGACCTTCGAGAACTCGAAGGCGTGGAAGGCCCCGGGCGGCGTCGGCGCGGCCAAGTCCGACGGTGTGGCCAGCAAGGTCAAGGGCACCGAGGGCACCATCAGCTACGTCGAGTGGTCGTACGCCGAGAACTCCGGCCTGAAGATGGCCAAGATCAAGAACGGCAACGGTGAGTTCGTCGAGCTGACCGGCGAGTCGGCCGGCAAGACCATCGCCGGGGCCAAGTTCGAGGGCCAGGGCAACGACCTCAAGATGTCGATCGACTACAACACCAAGGAGGCCGGGGCGTACCCGATCGTCCTGGCGACCTACGAGATCGTCTGCAGCAAGGGCCTCGCCGCCGACAAGCTGCCGCTGGTCAAGGGCCTGCTGAGCCACGCCGCCAGCGCCGAGGGCCAGCAGGAGCTGGTCGAGCTGGGCTACGCCCCGCTGCCCGAGACCGTCCGCACCAAGGTCGAGACCGCGGTCAAGAGCCTCTCCTGACGCACTGACCAGACACCTCCTCTACCGAAGCGAGCGAGCAGATGGGTGACACCCCTCACCGCTCGGCGCACGCCGGCACCGGCGGGACCCGCGTGGCCACGAGCCACGAGCGGCCCGCCGGTGCCTCGGCGCGTGTGGCCGAGCCCGCCGGCATCCCTGGCATCCCCGACAACGGCCTGGGTGGCGGCGGTGGGCTGCCCCGGGCCCGAGCCTTCGGCGCGGAACGCGCGTTCCGTGGCCTGACCCTGGCCGCCGGCACCACCGTCCTGGTGGTCATCGCCGCCATCGCGATCTTCCTGATCGCCAAGGCCGTGCCGGCGCTGCGGGACAACAGCGAATCGTTCTGGACCTTCGAGGGCTGGTTCCCGAACGACGACCCGCCGAAGTTCGGCATCGGCGCGCTCGCCTTCGGCACCGTCCTGAGCTCGCTGCTGGCGCTGCTCATGGCCGTGCCCGTCGCGCTGGGCATCGCGCTCTACCTCTCGCACTACGCCCCGCGCCGCCTGGGCAACGCCCTCGGCTTCCTCATCGACCTGCTGGCCGCCGTGCCCAGCGTGGTCTTCGGCCTCTGGGGCCGCGACTACTTCGCCCAGCCGGTCGCCGACCTGTCCGCCTGGCTGAACACGTACTTCGGCTGGATCCCGATCTTCGGTGAGGGCCCGTACGGCAGCTCGATCCTGCTCGGCTCGGTGGTGCTGGCGATCATGGTGCTGCCGATCGTCACCTCGCTCTCCCGCGAGGTGTTCCGGCAGACCCCGACCGCCAACGAGGAGGCCGCCCTCGCGCTGGGCGCCACCCGCTGGGAGATGGTCCGCACCGCCGTCCTGCCCTACGGCCGGCCGGGCGTGATCGCCGCCGTGATGCTGGGCCTCGGCCGGGCGCTCGGCGAGACCATCGCCCTGGCGCTGACCCTCGGCTCCACGTACGCCATCTCGTTCAACATCCTGCAGAGCGGTGGCAACTCGATCGCCGCGAACATCGCGAACCGGTTCGCCGAGGCGAACGACACCGGCCGGGGCGCGCTGATCGCCTCCGGCCTGGTGCTCTTCGCGATCACGCTGATCGTCAACATCACCGCGCGGGCGATCATCTACCGCCGCCGCGAGTTCACGGAGTCGGCCGCATGACCACCACCGTCACCTCCCACCGCCCGCAGCCGCCGGCCCAGCCGCTCACGCTGCGGGCCCGGCGACTTCCGGTGTACGCCGCGCCCGCTATCGCCGTCGTGGCCCTGCTGGTCTCGGCCGGCATCGTCTACGGCGCCGGCATCGGCGGCCCGGTCCTGGTCGTGGTCGTCGCCGCGCTGCTCTACCTGGCCGGTCTCTTCGCGGCGGCGAACGCGGTCGAGGGCCGCCGGGCCGCCCGCAACCGGACCTGGAGCGCGCTCATCCACTCCGCCTTCGTGCTGGCGGTGCTGCCGCTGGCCTCGGTGGTCTGGACCCTGATCAGCAAGGGCACCGAGCGGCTGGACGGCAACTTCTTCGGCACCTCGATGAACAACATCGGAGCCCGGGACGCCAACGGTGGCGCGTACCACGCCATCATCGGCACCCTGGAGCAGGTCGGCATCGCCACGCTGATCACCGTCCCGCTCGGCGTGCTGTGCGCGATCTACGTGGTCGAGTACGGCCGGGGCCGGTTCGCCTTCACCATCCGCTTCTTCGTGGACGTGATGACCGGCATCCCGTCGATCGTCACCGGCCTGTTCGTGCTGGCCTTCTGGGTGCTGGTCGTCTCGCCGTGGTTCAACGACGGCCGGCCGGGCTTCTCCGGCTTCGCCGCCGCGCTGGCCCTGAGCGTGCTCATGCTCCCCACCGTGGTCCGCTCCACCGAGGAGATGCTCCGCCTCGTGCCGGCCCCGCTGCGCGAGGGCGCCTACGCCCTCGGCGTGCCGAAGTGGAAGACCATCCTGCGGGTCGTGCTGCCGACCGCGCTGCCCGGCATCGTCACCGGCATCATGCTCGCCATCGCGCGGGCGGCCGGCGAGACCGCGCCGGTGCTGCTCGTGGCCGGTGGCGGCGCCGCGATCAACTTCAACCCGTTCGAGAACAACCAGTCGTCGCTGGCTCTCTTCGTCTACCAGCAGGCCGGCGAGGCCTCGAAGTACTCGCCGGCACGGGCGTGGACCGCGGCGCTGACCCTGGTCGCCCTCGTCCTCATCCTGACCGTCGCGGCGAAGTTGCTGGCCCGCCGCAACCGGCTCGGCCGATGAACCCCGGAGGTACCGCCACCATGGCGAAGCGCATCGAAGCCACCAACGTCACCGCCTACTACGGCGGGTTCAAGGCGATCGAGAACATCAACCTGACCGTCGAGCCCAAGACGGTCACCGCCCTGATCGGCCCGTCCGGCTGCGGCAAGTCCACCTTCCTGCGGTCGGTCAACCGGATGCACGAGGTGCTCCCGGGCGCCCGGGTCGAGGGCAGCCTGACGATCGACAACCAGGACATCTACGACCGGGACGTTGACGTCACCGCGGTCCGGCGGATGATCGGCATGGTCTTCCAGCGGCCGAACCCGTTCCCCACCATGAGCATCTTCGAGAACGTGGTGGCCGGCCTGCGACTCAACGGCGTGCGGCGCAAGTCGATCCTGGAGGAGGCGGCCGAGAAGGCCCTCCGCTCGGCGAACCTGTGGGACGAGGTGAAGGACCGGCTCGGCAAGCCGGGCGCCGGCCTCTCCGGCGGTCAGCAGCAGCGGCTCTGCATCGCCCGCACGATCGCGGTCGAGCCGCAGGTGGTGCTGATGGACGAGCCCTGCTCGGCACTGGACCCGATCTCCACGCTGGCCATCGAGGACCTGATGTTCCAGCTCAAGGACAAGTTCACCATCATCATCGTCACGCACAACATGCAGCAGGCCGCCCGGGTGTCCGACCGGACCGCCTTCTTCTCCATCGAGAAGACCGGCGACCCGGGCCGGCTCATCGAGTACGACAACACGCAGAAGATCTTCAGCAACCCGAGCCAGAAGAAGACCGAGGACTACATCACCGGCCGCTTCGGCTGAGCCGCTGACAGCCCGGTCCGCGAGGGCCCCGGTCGATCCCGACCGGGGCCCTCCGCGTGTCCGTGGTGGGTGTCCGCTCAGCGCAGTCCGGCGAAGAACTCCCGCAGGTCCGCGACCAGCAGGTCGGGCACCTGGTGGGCGGCGAAATGGCCGCCCCGGTCGTACGTGTGCCAGGACACGATGTTCTTGTGGTCGCGCTCGGCGAGCGTGCGGATCGACTGGAAGTCCCAGGCGAAGTTGGCCAGGCCGAGCGGCACGGTGGTCGGCTCCGGCACCACCGTGCCCCGGCCGTTGACCTTCTGCGTCGGGTGCACCGACTCGGCGTCCTCGTAGTAGTAGCGGGCCGCCGAAGCGGCCGTGTTGGTCAGCCAGTAGACGGTCGTGTTGGTGAGCACGTGGTCGGCGTCGATCTGATCCCCCATGAGCTGCCCCAGCCAGCCCAGCAGGCCCACCGGCGAGTCGGCCAGCGCGTGTGCGACGTTCTGCGGCTCGGTCGAGTGCAGCTTGTCGTAGGCGCCCCGCCGCTGCACGAACCAGTCGGCGAAGGCCACCTTGCCCCGCTCCTCCTCGGTGAGCGCGGCCACCTCGGCGGGGTCACCGGACGGCAGGGAGAAGATCTGCGTGACGTGCACCCCGAGCACGTGCTCCGGGTCGGCCCGGCCCACCTCGGGGGAGACGAACGAGCCGAGGTCGTTGCCGGCCGCGCCGTACCGCTCGTAGCCGAGGCGGCGCATCAGCTCGGCCCAGGCCCGGGCCACCCGGTGCCGGTCCCAGCCGCGCTCGCGGGTCGGCCCGGAGAAGCCGAACCCCGGCACGGACGGGATGACCAGGTGGAACGCGTCGGCCGGGTCGCCGCCGTGCGCCCGCGGGTCGGTCAGCGGACCGATCACGTCCAGCCACTCCGCGACGGTGCCGGGCCAGCCGTGGGTGAGGATCAGCGGGGTCGCGTCCGGCTCGGGCGACCGGACGTGCAGGAAGTGCACAAGCTGCCCGTCGATCTCGGTGGTGAACTGCGGGTACGCGTTGAGCCGCGCCTCCCACTCCCGCCAGTCGTAGGTGGTGCGCCAGCGCTCGGCCAGCCGCCGCACCCAGCTCAGTGGGACGCCGTACTCCCAGCCGGGCGGGACCGGGCCGGCGGGGGCGGCCGGGTCGGGGTCGGCGGGCAGTTCCTCGGCCCAGCGGGTCCGGGCCAGCCGGTCGGCGAGGTCGTCCAGGTCGGCCTGCGGGACGTCGATGCGGAACGGGACGATCGCGGTGTTGTCTGCCATGCCACTGAGCCTAGGGATTCATTAGGAACACTCCGTTCCTAAAGCGCTGGCAGAATCCGGAAGATGTTGGAGACCTCGGCGCGGCTGCTGCGCCTGCTGTCGCTGTTGCAGACCCCGCGCGACTGGACCGGCGCCGAACTGGCCGAGCGCCTGGCGGTGAGCACCCGTACCGTGCGCAACGACGTGGAGCGGCTGCGCGCGCTCGGCTACCCGGTGCACGGCACCCGGGGCGCGGTCGGCGGCTACCGGCTGGGCGCCGGCGCGGCCCTGCCCCCGCTGCTCCTCGACGACGAGGAGGCGGTGGCGGTGGCGGTCGGGCTGCGCACGGCCGCGGGCGGCAGCGTGGCCGGGATCGAGGAGACCTCGCTGCGGGCGCTGGCCAAGTTGGAGCAGGTGCTCCCCCACCGGCTGCGCCGCCGGGTCACCGCCCTGCACACCCACACCGTCCGGGTCCCGCACGACCAGCCCGGCCCGACCGTGGACGCCGGGACGCTCAGCGTGATCAGCGCCGCCTGCCGGGACCGCGAGCGCCTGCGCTTCGACTACGTCCGGCACGACGGGACCGCGGACCGGCGGGACGTCGAGCCGTACCGCCTGGTCAACTGGGGCCGGCGCTGGTATCTGGTGGCCTTCGATCCGGCCCGGGACGACTGGCGCACCTTCCGGGTCGACCGGATCAGCCCGCGTAGCCCGACGGGCCCCCGGTTCGCGGCCCGGGACCTGCCCGGTGACGTGGTGGACCGGGTCCGGCACGGGGTCTCCGCGGCCGCCTGGCGGCACCGGGCCACGATCCGCGTGCACGCCCCCGCCGAGGTGGTGGCCGACCGGATCAACCCGGCCGTCGGCACGGTCGAGCCGGCCGGCGACACGGCCTGCCTCCTGCACACCGGCGCCGACCGGCTGGAGACCATCGCGGTCTGGCTCGGCCTGCTCGACCTCGACTTCACCGTCGAGGACCCGCCCGAGCTGGCGGACCTGCTGCGCACCCTCGCGGCCCGCTACCTCCGCGCCACCGGCTGAGGTCAGGACAGGCGGAAGCGGGGCGCCTCGGCGTCGGAGAGGTCGAGGTGCGGGGTGACCGGGGTGCCGGGGTCGCGTCCGGCCGCCGCGCGGGCCACGCCCGCCAGGTCGCCGGCGGCGGCCACCTCCGCGAGGGTGACCATCGTGGGCGGGAGCATGGTCAGCTCGCCGGCCTCCGCCCGGGCCAGCGCGTCCGTCGGGCGCAGCCACAGCGTGTGGTCGGCCTCGCCGGAGACGTCACGGGTCCGCTGCCCCTCGGGCAGCAGGGCGACGAAGAAGTACGTGTCGAAGCGGCGCGGCTCGAACTCGGGGGTGATCCACCGGCTCCACGGCAGCAGCAGGTCGGACCGGAGGGTGAGCCCCTGTCCGGCCAGCAGGTCGGCGAAGCCGGTCCGCCGGGCCTCCAGGTCCTGGCGGGCCGTCTCCCAGTCGTCCCCGCTCACGTCGCCCACCACGGTCCCGGCGTCCGGGCCGGCCAGCAGCACGCCCGCCTCCTCGAAGACCTCGCGGGCGGCGGCGCAGACCACCGCCTGCGCCGCGGCCGGGTCGAGGCGGAGCCGCTCGCCCCACCCGTCCGGCGCCGGACCGGTCCAGTCCAGGTGCACCTGCGAGTCGGAGCGGTCCACGCCGCCGCCGGGGAAGGCGTACATCCCACCGAAGGTCATCGCGGCCACCCGGCGGATCAGGTACACCTCGAAGTCGGCGCCGGCCGGGCGGAGCAGCAGCACGGTGGCGGCGACCCGGGGCACGGCCGGCACACCGCCCTCGGCGCGGAACCGGCGGGCGTGCTCCACCAGGGCGGCCGGCGCCGCGAAGCCGTCGATCGTCATGGCCCGAGCCTAGTTCCCGACCGGTGGATCATGCGTCCGCGGCGGGAGGGCGTCCTAGCGGCCGCTACGGGGGGCTGCGTACGCCGACGGCGCATGGCAGGGTCGGGCCCATGATCGATGAGTTCGCGAAGGAGTACCTGCACCACGAGCTGCGGAACCTCCGCGAGGCGATGCTGTGGAAGCTCGACGGGTTGCCCGAGTACGACGTCCGCCGCCCCCTGACCGCGACGGGAACCAATCTTCTCGGCCTGGTCAAGCACCTGTCGCTCAACGAGGCCAGGTACTTCGGTGAGGTCTTCGACCGGCCGTTCCCGGAGCCCCTGCCCCGGTGGGACGACGCCGCCCAGGACGACACCGACATGTGGGCGACCGAGCACGAGACGCGCGAGGAGATCATCGAGCGCTACCGGCGGGTGTGGAAGCACTCGGACGCGACGATCGACGCCCTCGCCATCGACTCGCTCGGCCATGTGCCCTGGTGGCCGCGCCCGAACGTGAAGCTGTTCAACATCCTGGTCCACCTCGTCGCCGAGACCAGCCGGCACGCCGGACACGCCGACATCCTGCGCGAGCAGCTCGACGGCTCCACCGGGACCGAAGCCGAGTACGCGCACCTGCAATCCGACAGGGCGACCTGGGCGGCGCGGCACGCGACGATCGAGCGGGCCGCCAGAGCGGCCGCCACCCACGCGGAGCACTGAGCCTTCCCGACGGGTGGATCTTCCCGTCGGCGGCCCGAAGGTCCGGGATAGCGTGCCGGCATGACGCGTTGGGGAATCCTGGCCACCGGAAACATCGCCGCTCGCTTCGCCGAGGACCTGCGGCTGGTGCCGGGAGCCGAGCTGGTGGCGGTCGGTTCGCGTACCCGCGAGAGCGCCGACCTGTTCGCGCGGCGGCACGACATCCCCCGGGCGTACGCCTCCTGGGCGGAACTGGCCACGGACCCGGACGTGGACGTCATCTACGTCGCCACCCCGCACGCCGCGCACCACGAGGCGACCCTCACCTGCCTGGCCGGGGACAAGGCCGTGCTGGTGGAGAAGCCCTGCACGCTCGACCTGGCCACCACCACCGAGCTGGTCGAGACGGCCCGCGCCCGCGGAGTCTTCCTCATGGAGGCCATGTGGATGCGGACCAACCCGCTGATCCTGCGGGTGCTGGAGCTGATCCGGGACGGCGCGATCGGCGAGGTCACCCACGTCCGGGCGGACTTCGGGGCGGCCGGCCCCTTCCCGCCGGAGCACCGGATGCGGGCCCGGACGCTCGGTGGCGGCGCGCTGCTCGACCTCGGCGTCTACCCGCTGAGCCTGGCCCACCTGGTGCTCGGCGCACCGCAGCAGGTGCACGCCTGGGCGAAGCTGAGCCCGGAGGCGGTGGACGAGAACACCGGTATCGTCCTCGGCTGGGACTCGGGGGCGGTGGCGACGCTGAGCTGCGGGATGGTCGGCGCGACCGCGATCACCGCGGCGATCACCGGCACGACCGGCCGGATCGACCTGCCGGAGCCGTTCTACCGGCCGGGCGCGGCAGTGCTGCACCGGGCCGGCGCGGAGCCCGAGACCATCCTGGCGGACCTGACCGGCGGCGGCTACCAGTACGAGGCGATCGAGGTGCAGCGCTGCCTGGCGGCGGGACTGATCGAGAGCCCACTGGTGCCGCACGACACCACCCTGGAGCTGATGGGCCTGCTGGACGACATCAAGGCCCGGATCGGCGTCACCTACGCGTGAGGGGTCCCCCGCCGCGGCGGGGGACCCCTCGACGTCAGACGCTCAGAAGAGCGGACGGACCAGCAGGTACGCCAGGCAGGCGATCGCCGCGGCCGCCGGGAACGTGATGATCCAGGCGATCACGATGTTGCCGGCCACGTTCCAGCGGACCGCGGAGAGCCGCTTGGTCGCGCCGACACCCATGATCGCCGAGGTGATCGTGTGGGTGGTGGAGATCGGGGCCTTCAGCACCAGGGCGTTGAAGTAGAGCACGGCGCTGGCCACGGTCTCGGCGGCGAAGCCCTCCGGCGGGCCCAGGTCGATGATCTTCCGGCCCAGGGTCCGGATGATCCGCCAGCCGCCCGCGTAGGTGCCGGCCGCCAGCATGGCCGCCGAGGTCCAGAAAACCCAGCCCGGGATGTGCGTCTTGCTCTCCTGGAAACCGCCCGTGTAGAGGGCCAGCACGATGATGCCCATGGTCTTGGCGGCGTCCTGCATGCCGTGGCCGACCGACATGGCGGCGGCCGAGGCGGTCTGCGCCCAGCGGAAGCCCCGGTTGAGCTTCCCGGGCTGCCCCTTCCGGAACAGCCACAGGATGGCCAGCATCACCAGGAAGCCGAGCACGAGGCCGACCACCGGCGAGAGGACCATCGGGATGATGACCTTCTCGAGGATGTTGCCCCACTGCACGACGCCGTCGTTGGCGAACAGGGTCGCACCGACCAGGCCGCCGAAGAGGGCGTGCGAGGAGGACGAGGGCAACCCGAAGTACCAGGTGATCAGGTTCCAGGCGATCGCGCCGAGCACCCCGGCGAAGACCACCCCCAGGCTTTCGATCCCGGTCGGGAGGGTGACCAGGCCGTCGCCGACGGTCTTCGCCACTCCGGCGCCGAAGTGCGCGCCGACGAAATTGCCGACGGCAGCGAGCGCCAGCGCGATCCGGGGCGTCAATGCCCGCGTCGAGACGCTGGTGGCGATCGCGTTGGCCGCGTCATGGAAGCCGTTCGTGTAGTCGAACGCCATGGCGACCGCGATCACCGCCAGCACGGCGATGAGTTCGGGACTCACAGGATCAGGACTCCTTGACCGCGATGGTCTCGACGGTGTTGGCGACGTGCTCGAAGGCGTCGCAGGCGGCCTCCAGCTCGTCGGCCACCTCCTTCATCTTCAGCACCGTGAGCGCGTCGTACTCACCGCTGAAGAGGCGGACCAGCAGCATCCGGTACGCCTGGTCACCGTCGTTCTCGAGGCGGTTGCACTCGATCCAGTAGTCCTCGAGGTCCTTCATCGACTTCAGCCGGGGCATCGCCTCGGCGGTCAGCTTGGCCTGCTGGTCGAGGACGTTCACCAGCTCGTGCATCTCGCGCGGCAGCGACGGCAGCTTGGTGAGGCCGTAGAGGTAGAGCAGGTTGCCGACCGCCTCCAGGTGGTCCATCACGTCGTCGAGCAGCGAGCCCAGACGGTAGATGTCCTCCCGGTCGAACGGGGTGATGAAGGTAGAGTTGATCTTCTTGTAGAGCTCGTGGGTGATCTGGTCGCTGTCGTGCTCGACCTCGGTGAGCCGCTCGCTCACCGACTGGACCTCGACGCCCGGCAGGGCCAGCTCGTTCAGCAATTCGGTCCCCTTCACCAGGTTCTGCGCGGCCCTGGTGAAGAGCTCGTAGAAGGCGCCCTCGGTGGGACGGAAGGAAAACTTCACAGCACGGACCTCGTCGTGTCGGTGGAAGGGTGGCCGTCGCCCCGGAGGGCGTCTGCTCTGCGCATGCTAGGTACCCCGTGGAACCGGGCAACGCCCGGCCCACCCCTGGTCAGGCCCGATTCACCGCTCGTTCACCTGCTGTTCACCTTGCCCCGTCCCGCCCTCACTCCGCAGCCGGTCCCGTTCCCGGGCGAGGTCGAAATCGGCAGGCGGATACCCGAGATCCAACCCGTCGAACGTCTCCCGGAGCAGGTGTGCCACCGCCCAGTCGCGGTACCACTTCCGGTCCGCGGGCACCACGAACCAGGGGGCGTTGTCCGGGCCGCACCGCTCGATCGCCTCGGCGTACGCCGCCTGGTAATCGTCCCAGCGGGCCCGGGTGTCCAGATCGCTCGGGTTGTACTTCCAGTACTTCGTCGGGTCGGTGAGCCGCTCCATCAGCCGCTCGCCCTGCTCGGCGTGGGAGATGTGCAGCATGACCTTCACCACGGTGACGGCGTTGTCGGCCAGCTCCCGCTCGAAGTCGTTGATCAGGTCGTAGCGGCCCCGCCAGGTGGCCTCGTCGACCAGGCCCTCGACCCGGGCGATCAGCACGTCCTCGTAGTGCGAGCGGTTGAAGACGCCCACGTAGCCGGGCGGCGGGAGGGCCCGCCGGATCCGCCACAGGAAGTCGTGCCGCCGCTCCTCCTCGGTGGGCGGCCCGAACGAGCGGATGTGCAGGCCGAGCGGATTCATGGCGCCGGCCACCCGCTTGACCGTGCCGTCCTTGCCGCCGCAGTCCATGGCCTGGAGCACCAGCAGCACCCGGCGCGGGCGATCACCGGCCAGGTGGGCACCGGCCTGGGTCGGGGCGCTGGTCGGGGCCTCCGGGCCGGCGGCGCCCTTCGCGGACGCGTACAGCATCTCCTGCTGCCGGCCGAGCTCCGCGCCCAGCAGCTCGACCTGCCCGCGCGCCCACTCCTTGCGCCCCTTGCCGTGCCCGGCCGCCGCGGGCAGCCCCGGCGTCGACCGGGGATCGACCGCCGCCAGGTCCACCGCGCCCGGGCCGGCCCGGAGCAGTTCCCGCATCGACCCGCCCTCGGGCCGCACCACCTCGTCGCCACCGCTCATCCCTCGATCCTCACCCACCCCGCCCGCCCCCGCCTCCCGAGCGATGTCACACCCGGGGGCGGCGGCGCATCCAGGGGTACGGGGAGAATGGGAAATACCGGTGGGAGGAGCGCGACGTGCACGAGCGGGTGGCGGAGTTCGAGGCGGAACGCGGGCACCTGCTGGCGGTGGCCCAGCGGATGCTGGGCAGCCGGAGCGAGGCCGAGGACGCGGTCCAGGAGACCTGGCTGCGCTACTCGGGCGCACTCGGCGACCCGGCCGCCCGCGAGAAGATCCGGGACCTGCGCGGCTGGCTCACCACCACCTGTTCCCGGATCTGCCTGGACGTGCTCCGCTCCGCGCGGGTGCGCCGCGAGGCGTACCCCGGTCAGTGGCTTCCGGAGCCGGTGGTGACCCCGGCACCGGCCGCGGACGGGTTCGCCCCCGACCCGGCCGAGCGGGCGGTCCGGGCCGACCAGCTCGGCACCGCCCTGCTGGTGGTGCTGGAGCGGCTCAGCCCCGAGCAGCGGGTGGCGTTCGTGCTGCACGACGTCTTCGCCGTGCCGTTCGTCACGGTCGCCGAGGTGCTCGGCACCACACCCGCGGCGGCCCGGCAGCTCGCCTCGCGCGGCCGTCGCGCGGTCACCGCGCCCGACGTCCCCCGGCACACAGCCGACCTGGCCGAGCAGCACAAGGTGCTCGCCGCCTTCCTGGCCGCGGTCGAGTCCGGCGACCTGGACCGGCTGGCCGAGGTGCTGGCCCCGGACGTGGTGGTGATCGGCGACAGCGGCGGACACTTCCCGGCGGCGCGACGGCCGGTGGTCGGCGCCGAGCTGGCGGGCCGCTTCATCCTCGGCCTCTTCGGCCAGGCCGCCCGCTGGGGCGGCCCCCTGCACGCCCGGCCGGTGCTCGTCGACGGCACGCTGGGCTGGCAGGCGGAGACGGTGTTCCGGGACGGGCGGCCCCTGCGGATGGTCACCTCGTTCGCCGTGCACGAGGGGCGGATCACCGGCGTCTTCAACCAGCTCAACCCGGAGAAGGTGACCCACCTGAGCGGTGTCGAGGCCGAGAGCTGGCCGCCGCGCCTCTGAGGCGGCTCAGACCACCAGGGCCAGCCACTTCCGGTAGGAGGTGGCGAACGGCTCGGTGCCGTCGTCGAGCGCCCCGAGCAGCCAGCGGGCCGCCGCCTCGGCCTCGGCCACCACCTCGTCGGGGTAACCCCAGCGGGCCCGGTGCTCGGCGAACTCGTCCTCGTCGCGCAGCTCGACCAGGCCGGTCTCCCGCCGGCGCACCACGTCCAGGTCGAGGTCGACCAGGTGGACCGTCTCGTCGCCCTCCCAGCGGGCCGGGGTGGCGATGTCGCAGTAGACCTCGCTGGTGCGCGGGGGCGGGTTGAACATGCCGGTCCACCAGGCGTGCCGCGGCACCAGCAGGACGAACGGGATCTGCTCGACGGAGGGGCGGCCGTGGTAGACCGACTCGGTGCCGGCCGGCACGCCGAGCCAGACACCGAGGTCGTCCTCGGCCAGCCGGCGGGCCGGGTAGTCGCGGTGGGCGCTGCCGTCGTACTTGCGGTAGATCACGCGGACCACGTCGCTCGGCATGACTGGCACCCTAACCGATTCCGGCCACGCGACGCGATCGGCAGGTAACCGGACGCTACGCACCCGCCACGCCACGCGGCGGAGCGGCCCGTCCCCTGTCGGCGGCGGCGGGTACGGTCGCACGGTGACCGCGTCCCGCACCGCCACCGGCCCCGTCCCCAAGAAGCGCCGGGGCGGCCGGCCCGGCGGCGGCGAGCTCCTGGCCGCGGCGGTCGGCGCGGTCCCGGGCGGCGCGGCGCGGCCCGGCCAGCAGCAGATGGCGGAGGCGATCGAGCGCAGCATCGCCTCCGGCGAGCACCTGCTGGTGCAGGCCGGCACGGGCACCGGCAAGTCGCTGGCCTACCTGGCGCCGGCGCTGACCGTGGACGGTCCGGTGGTGGTCTCCACCGCCACCCTGGCGCTGCAGTCCCAACTGGTCGACCACGACCTGCCCCGGCTCGCCGACGCGGTCGAGCCGGTCCTCGGCCGCCGCCCCACCTTCGCCGTGCTCAAGGGCCGGCACCACTACCTCTGCCTGGCCCGGCTGGACAACTCGGTCGAGGAGGAGCCGGAGGACACCCTCTTCGACGCGCCGCGTCCGGGCGGCGGCGGGAAGTGGCTCGGCGAGGCGGGCCGGCTGGGCAAGCAGATGCAGCGGCTGCGCGACTGGGCCGAGGAGACCGCCACCGGCGACCGGGACGAGCTGGACCCGGGCGTCGACGACCAGGTGTGGCGGAGCGCCTCGATGCCGGCCCGGGAGTGCGTGGGCGCCACCCGCTGCCCGTTCGGCCAGGAGTGCTTCGCGGAGGCGTCCCGGGCCCGCGCCCGCGAGGCCGACATCGTGGTGACCAACCACAGCCTGCTCGCCGTCGACATGCTCGCCGGCCGGCACATCGTCCCGCCGCACAAGCTTCTCGTCGTCGACGAGGCCCACGAGCTGGCCGACCGGGTCTCCTCGGCGGCGCAGGCCGAGCTGGAGCCCCAGCTCATCGACCGGTCCGCCCGCCGGGCCCGGCCGCTGCTGCGCCCCGAGGTGGCCGAACGGCTCACCGAGGCCGGGGACGCGCTCGCCGTGGGGCTGGCCGAGGCGCCCGCCGGGCGGCTCACCAACGGCCTGCCGCCCGCGCTGCGCGAGGCGTGCACCCTGCTCGACGCGGCCACCCGGGCCGCGCTGGAGGCGATCGGCGACATCAAGGCCGACGACCCGGACCCGGTGCGCAAGCAGCAGGCCAAGGCCGTGCTGGACGAGCTGTCCACCACGGCGCAGCGGCTGCTGGAGGAGGCCGACCACGACGTGGCCTGGGTGGAGAAGCCGGAGAACGGCAGCCGCAGGGCGCTGGTCGTGGCGCCGCTGTCGGTCGCCGGCACCCTCGCCACCCACCTCTACGACGAGCGCACCGTGGTCGCCACCTCGGCCACCCTGGCGCTGGGCGGCCGATTCGACACGGTGGCCCGGGCGCTGGGCCTGGAGGCTCCGCCGCCCGCCCCGCCGTCCCCGGCCGCCGCCGCCCTGGCCACCGCGGCCGCCGCCGGCCGCGCCGGCACGACGCCGGTGGCGAGCACCGACGGCAGCCGGGCGGCCATCGGCACCGTCCCGGCCACCGAGGGGCCCGGCTGGACGTCGCTCGACGTCGGCTCGCCCTTCGACTACGCCCGGCAGGGCATCCTGTACGTCGCCGCGCACCTGCCCCGGCCCAGCGTCTCCGGGCTGCCCGAGGCGGCCGGCGAGGAGCTGCTGGCGCTGGTCGGCGCGCTCGGCGGGCGTACCCTCGGGCTCTTCTCCTCCCGGCGGGCCGCGCAGCAGGCGGCGGAGCTGGTCCGCGCGCGCACCGACCTGCCGGTGCTGCTCCAGGGCGAGGAGTCGCTGCCGCTGCTGGTCCGCCGGTTCCGCGAGGAGCGGGAGAGCTGCCTGTTCGGGGTGATGTCGCTCTGGCAGGGCGTGGACGTGCCGGGCGACTCCTGCCAGCTCGTGGTGATCGACCGGCTGCCCTTCCCCCGGCCCGACGAGCCGCTCGCGGCGGCCCGGGCGGCGGCCGTAGACGCCGGCGGCGGCTCCGGTTTCGCGGCGGTGAGCGTGCCGATCGCGGCGGTCCGGCTGGCCCAGGGGGTCGGCCGGCTGATCCGGGCCACCGGCGACCGGGGCGTGGTGGCGGTGCTCGACTCCCGGCTGGAGACCGCCCGGGGCTACGGCCCGTTCCTGCGCCGCTCGCTGCCCCCGTTCTGGTACACCACCCGGCCGGACGTGGCCCGGGGCGCCCTGGAGCGGCTCGGAAAGAGCTGACGCCCGCGCCTCCCCGGCAGGGGCGGCGCGGGCGTCCAGGGCTCGACCGGGTCAGGGCGCCTGGGAGGCGACCACCACGGCGTCGGGCGGGGTGTCCGGCACGGTCCGGGCCGCGAGCCGCCGGACCGCGGTGTTGAGCACGGCGATCAGCGGCACCGCGACGAGCGCGCCCGCGATGCCGGCCAGCACCACCCCGGCGGCGATACCGATGATCACGGCGAGCGGGTGGATGGCCACCGCGCGGCCCATGATCAGCGGCTGGAGCACGTGCCCCTCGACCTGCTGCACACCGATGACGGCGCCCAGGATGATCAGCGCGGTCACCGGGCCGCTGTCGACCAGCGCCACCAGCACGGCCACCACGCCGGACAGGAAGGCGCCGACGATCGGGATGAACGCGCCCAGGAAGACCAGCGCGGCCAGCGGGAACGCGAACGGGATGTCGAAGATGACCAGGAAGATGCCGATGCCCAGGGCGTCGATGAAGGCGACCAGCACGGTGGCCCGCACATAGGCGCCGAGCGTCGCCCAGGAGGCCCGGCCGGCGTCGTCCACCTTCCAGCGGGCCTTGACCGGCAGCAGGCGGACCAGGAACCGCCAGATCTTGCTGCCGTCCCGGAGGAAGAAGAAGGTCGCGAAGAGCACCAGGACGGTGCCGGTGAGCACCTCGGCCAGCGTGGCCGCGGTGTTGAGCGCCCCGCTGGTGAACTTTTCCGTGTTGCCGTTGATCCAGCTCTGCGCCTCGTCGATGTAGCTGTTGAGCTGGCCGTCGGAGAGATGCAACGGGCCGGTCTTGAGCCAGTCCTGGATCTGCCGGACACCCTGGGACGACTTCTCGCTCAGCTCCGGCACACCCTGGATGAACTCGTTCACCACCAGGGTCAGCGTGCCGATCACCGCGGCCAGGCCGCCGACCAGCACCACGCCGGTGGCCAGCGAGCGGGGCAGACGGGCCTTGAGCAGCCAGCCGACCGCCGGGGCGAGCAGCGCGGAGAGCAGCAGCGCGACCGCCAACGGGATGATGACGATGCGGATCGTGCCGACGATCTTGAGCAGCGACCAGGTCACGATGCCGATGACGATGAGCCGCCAGCACCAGGCCGCGGCGATCCGCAGCGCGTGCGGCACCTCCACGTCGTCCTGGCTGATGGTCGAGGCGTGCACGGGAGCCGGGGGCTCCGCGCCCACCACGGTCGCCGTCGGGGGCGCCGCCGGACCGGGCGAGGAGGGTGAGGCCACGCGCTCGTCCGGATCGGCCCGCTGGACCCGCGCCGACTCGCGGCCGGACTCGTACGCGCGGCGGAGCCGTCCGCGCATCCGCTCGAAGCGGCTCAAGCAAACCTCCCGCAACTTCGGTCCGCCCAGAGAACAGGGTGGACAGGATACGTCCGTCCGTCCCACCCTAGGGCGGCTCCGCCACACATTGCCCCCCTGCCGCCCCGCCGAACCACGCCGGGATCGACCGGCGGGCACGCGGTAGCGTCTTCGCGTGACCGCCGACCAGAACCTCGACGCCGGCCTGCCGATCCGCCTGCTGCACGACCGCGTGCTGGTGCGTACCGAGAACGGCGAGGGCGAGCGCCGCTCCACCGCCGGCATCGTGATCCCCGCCACCGCCGCCGTCGGCAAGCGGCTGGCCTGGGCCACCGCGGTGGGCGTCGGCCCGCACGTCCGGTCGATCGTCTCCGGGGACCGGGTGCTCTTCGACCCCGACGACCGCTCCGAGGTCGAGCTGCACGGCCGGGCGTACGTCCTGCTCCGCGAACGGGACGTGCACGCCGTGGCGGCGGAACGGGTGGAGAGTGAGTCGACCGGCTCGACCGGCCTCTACCTGTAGGCGCGACCGGCGCCGTTTGCGCCGCTGCCCGGCGGGAAGCCCCAGGCACGACCGCGCCCTGGGGAGGGATCATGCCGGTAGTCATCAAGAAGATACTTGCCTGGGGATTCCTCGCGTTCCTGATCTACTTCATGGCCTTCCGGCCGGACGGCGCGGCCCAGCTGTTCAAGGGGATCGGGGTAGCCCTCATGGCCATCGCCCAGGGCCTCGGCGACTTCCTCACCGGCCTGATGAGCTGACCCGCCCTCCGCGCCGCCGGATCAGGCCGGCGGCCAGGGGGCGGCGGAGCGGGCCCCGTGCCAGCCGGACGGGCCGTAGCCGGGCGGGAAGGCCGGGGGCGGCGGCGGGGCCAGCACCACCGGGATCGGCACCACCGGCTCGTCGGGAGCCTCGACCGCGCGTTGCGACCCGTCCGGGAAGCGCAGGTGGTAGCGCTGCCCGTCCCAGACCCCGACCGGCGCCTGCGGGTCCCGGCCCACGAAGAACGCCCGGTACGCCCCGATCGCGTCCAGCAGCTCCCGCTCCTCCCGCGCCGTCCGGTCCCGCTCGGCGGGCTTGCGGTCGAGCCCCCGGCGCATCCCGTCGCGCAACAGGGCCAGCCGGGTGGCGGCGAACTGGTAGCCGCGCATCGCCTTCACCCCGCCGTCACCGGCCACCCGCCGGGCCCACGTGCGGGCGGCGTGCCGCCGGCCGAGGCTGCCCAGCGCGGCCACCTCGGGCGGGGTGAGCCAGCCCGTCCGGACGTAGTCCGGCAGGGTGCGCTCGGTGAGCCGCCCCTCCCAGGCGCGCAGCCAGACGGCCAGCCCCACCATGCCGAAGAAGATCGGCACCATCACGCCGATGTAGCCGTAGAGCGCGATCAGCGGCTGACCGGTGGCGGCGGCCAGCGAGGGCAGCAGGTTCCAGGTGCCGTGCAGCATCATGGCCAGCAGCAGGCCGGCGATCGGGGCCAGGATGCGTACCCGCCGGTCGGCGGTCCGCGCGGCGATCCCCAGGCCCACGCCGGTCATCGAGGTGAAGAGCGGATGGGCGAAGCCGAACAGCAGGATCCGCACGATGAAGATGGCGATCACCTGGCGGGCGCCGGTGGCCGGGCCGTACTCCTCGACGCCGGTGCGGTAGCCGTATCCGCCCAGGTAGAGGATGTTCTCCACCATGGCGAAGCCGACCGCCGAGAGCCCGCAGTAGACCAGGCCGTCGGTGATCCCGGAGAACTCCCGGCGGCGGAAGATCAGCAGCAGGAGCGGGCCGGCCGCCTTCGTCAACTCCTCGATGAACGGCGCGACCAGCACGGCGGTCAGCGCCGAGGGCAGCCCCCAGTCCTTGAACAGCCGGGCGCCGGTCTCGTTGACCAGCAGCGAGATGGCCGTGGAGACGAACGCGCCCCAGGCGAAGCAGAAGATCAGGTATCTCAGCGGCTCGGGCTCGTAGCGGTCGAGCCAGAGGAAGCAGGAGACCAGCACCGGCACCGGCAGGATCGCCGCGATCACGCCGACCAGCAGCGCCTGGGCGCCCAGGCTCTCGCCCAGGGTGAAGACCATGAAGACCGCGCCGCCGGCGATCAGCAGCACCACACCGGCCAGCGCCAGGTACCGCCGCCAGCCGGGCCGGCGCAGCGGCATCCGGGGAGTCGGCGACCCCGGCGGGACGGCGGGCGCGGTCGGCGGCGGCGGCAGGGCTCCGCCGGGCGGGGTGACGGCCATGCGCTCAGCGTAGTCACCCGCGACCCACTGGTCCGGTCGCATCGGGGCCGCTATGCTCCCGAACAGGTCACGAGTGCCAGCGTGAAGCCCCGGCTTGCTGGCCGGCAACCCTCGTCGAGTTCGCGGTGGGGTGCCCCGGGTGATGACCGGGCCCAGCCCGAACCGCGTGCTGGGCAAGCGCGGACCCCGTTCCCGGTGCCCACCCACCCGGGGTCCCCTGGACCCGGGAGGCTCCGGCATGACCCTCACCCTCGCACCCGCACTGCCCACGCTCGTCAGCCCGAGCCGGCCCGACCCGCTCGGCGTGCTCGGCGTACCCGGGGAGATCAACCTGGATTACGCGGCCAGCGCGCCGTGCGCGCGGGCCGCGGCCGACGCGGTGGCCGAGCTGCTGCCCTGGTACGCGAGCGTGCACCGGGGCGCCGGCGCGCTGTCGCGGCGCTGCACGCTGGCCTACGAGCGGGCCCGGCAGACGATCGCGGACTTCGTCGGCGCCCGCCCCGACGACCACGTGATCTTCACCCGGAACACCACGGACGCGGTGAACCTGCTGGCCCGGGCGCTGCCCGCCGGCACCACGGTGGTCACCTTCGCCGGTGAGCACCACGCGAACCTGCTCCCGTGGCCGCGCGGCTCGGTGCGGCTCCCGGTGCCGGACGGCCCGGCCGGCGCGGTCCGCTCCCTCGACGCCGCCCTGAGCGAGTTGTCCCGCGACGCCCGGCCCGGACTGCCGGTGCTGGTCGCGGTGACCGGCGCGAGCAACGTGACCGGGGAGCGCTGGCCGGTGGCCGAACTGGCCCGGGTGGCGCGCCGGCACGGCGCCCGGATCCTGGTCGACGCCGCGCAGCTCGCCCCCCACGCCCCGGTGGACCTGGCCGCCCTGGACGTCGACTACCTGGCGCTGTCCGGCCACAAGCTGTACGCCCCGTTCGGCGCGGGCGTGCTGGTGGGGCGGGCGGACTGGCTGGACGCCGCCCCGCCGTACCTGGCCGGCGGCGGGGCCACCAGCCACGTAGGCGCGGCCACCCACGAGGTGCGCTGGGCCACCGGCCCGGCCCGGCACGAGGCGGGGACCCCGAACCTGCTCGGTGCGGTGGCGCTGGCGGCGGTGTGCGCGGCGCTGGCCGACGCGGACCGGGACGACCTGCACGCCCGCGAGCAGGCGCTCCTGGCCCGGCTCCGGGCCGGCCTCGCCGCACTGCCGCACGTGGTGGAGCTGCGCACGTTCGGGCCGGACGCGCCCCGGGTGGGCATCGTCAGCTTCGTGGTCCCCGGCCGGGACTCCGCCGAGGTGGCCGCCCACCTGGCGACCGCGCACCGGATCGGCGTCCGGGACGGGCTGTTCTGCGCCCACCCGCTCGCCCGCCGCCTGCTCACCGAGGCGGCGGCCCGCAGCGACCGCCGCGACCTCCCCCCGACCGCCCTGCGCGCCAGCCTGGGCCTGGGCACCACCGAGTCGGACGTCGACGCCCTCCTGACGGCCCTGGCCACCCTCCCCTGACCACCGTCCGCCCCGCCCGGGTGCGTGGGTGCCGGGGGTCAGCCGACCGGTGGGGCCGTGGGGGGTTTGGGCGCCGGGTTCTGTTCGGTGGTCTCGCCGGAGCGCTGCTCCCGTTCGCCGAACGCCTGGCGGACCAGGCGGTTCGCGTCCTCCTGTTCGATGCCGGAGGCCACCAGGAGGTCGCTCGCCGTGGTACGCACCTGGGCGATCACCACGCTGCCGGAGAAACCCACCCCCTCGGCGTACGCCCGGCCGGCCTCGCTGACCGCGCGGAGCGACCGCTCCCGGGCCTTCTCCGGCTCCTCCCCGACGGCGAACTCGTGCCGCAGCAGCCGTACCGACTCGGCCAGGTGCGCGATCGAGTCGGGCATCGGCTCGGGGACGGGCTCCTCGTCCTCGATCATGGTGACCGAGCGGCGGATCAGCGTGCCGCTGTTCCGCATCGCCCGGTCGATCGGTTCCGCCGCCTCGGCGTAGTGGGTCAGTTCGCCCCGCCGGTGCCAGCGGGCCGGTGAGATCGTGATGGTCTCCTTGGCCCCCTCGATGGCCTCGCCGAGCGCGGCCAGTTCCTCCTTGTTCTCCCGGAGCCGGAACAGCGCCTCCTGGGCCGCACCCCGGTCGCGGCTGCGCAGCGCCTCCGCGCAGATGTCGAGCTGCCCGGCGAGCAGGTCCAGCGCCGGCCGGGCCGCCCGGTTGATCACGCGCAGCGGATTGAGCGGCAGGAGGATCGCGGTGACCACCAGCGCGATGCCGCCGCCGATGAACGCGTCGACGAAGCGGGGGAACTCCAGGTTCTGGGTGGACGGGCTGAGCGTCACGATCAGCACCGCGGTGGCCGCGGCCTGGATCACGATGGCCACGCTCGCCCCGGCGAAGATGGTCAACAGGATCGCCGCGGTCACCACGAGGCCGAGTTGCCAGGCGCCCGTGCCCAGGAAGTAGATGAGCAGGTCGCCGACGAAGACCCCGACGGCCACCCCGATGATCAGCTCGACGGTCCGGCGGAACCGCTGGCCGACCGACGCGGCCAGGGTGCCGACCGCCGAGATGGGCGCGAACACCGGCTGCGGATTGTTCAGCAGCCGGTGGGAGACCAGGTAGGCCAGCCCGGCCGCGAGGCCCGCCTGGACCGCCAGGCCGGTGGCCGTACGCACGCGGTGCATGCGGTCGTGCAGGGTGGCCCTGCCCCGGCGCCGGAGCTGCTCCACGGCCTCCGAGATGCGGGCCCCGTCGACGTCGACCAGTCCTTCACGCAAAGCGGTACGCCGGAAGAACCTCGGTCGTCGGTCCCGGGCCACGGCCATGGCCGGTACTACCCGCCCCGCCCGAGGTGAATCCTGCGAACCGGCCGCGGTGGGGCAGACTGCACCGGGTGGGCGAGCTGATCGAACGGTGGCGGGACGCGGCCCGGGCGGCGGGGGCCACCGACCCGGCCGGTGTCGAACGGGCCGGGGCCCGGCTGCTGGCCGGCTGGCGGGAGCCGCACCGGCACTACCACACGGTGGCCCACCTGCGGGCGGTGCTCGACGTCGTCGACGCGTACGCCGGGTCGGCCCGCCGCCCGGACCTGGTCCGGCTGGCGGCGTGGTGCCACGACGCGGTCTACGACCCGCGCGCCGGGGGCGACGCCAACGAGCGGGCCAGCGCCGAGCTGGCCGGGGACCTGCTCGCCGCCGCCGGGCTGCCGGCGGAGGCGGTGACCGGGGTACGCCGGCTGGTGCTGCTCACCGCCGGTCACGCGGTCGGGCCGGACGACCCGGACGGCGCCCTGCTCTGCGACGCCGACCTGGCGGTCCTGGCCGCCCTGCCCGCCGACTACGACCGCTACGCCGCCGCCGTCCGCCGCGAGTACGCCCACGTCCCCGACCCGGACTTCCGCGCTGGCCGGGCCGCCGTGCTGACCGCCCTGCTGGCCCTCCCCCGGCTCTACCGGCTGCCCGAGCCGCACACCCGCTGGGAGGACCGCGCCCGCGCCAACCTCACCCGGGAACTCGCGACCCTGAGCTGACCCCGGCGTCCCCCGGGCCGGCCGGGGCGGGGACCGCGCGGGGCTTGGGGCGGCGCAGGTCGGCGGCGCGGAGGAGCCGGACGATCTCGCGGGAGGGGACGAGGCGGGCGCCCAGCCAGACGGCCACCGGGACGCGCTCGGCCGGGAGGTCGTAGTGGTCCCGGTCGAAGCCGCGCCGGGGCACGCCCAGCGCCTCGGCGAAGGCGTGCAGCTCGGCGTACGAGACGTCGCTGACCAGGTGCGACCAGAGCCGCCCCCGCGAGGGCACCGAGGGCGGGTCCACGTAGAGCATGGCGACCAACGGTACGCCGGTTGGTCATCCCCGCCGGCACGACCTAGCCTTCCCGGCATGGCCGCCCATCCCCTCGTCGACGACCTGCGGGCCGCGCTCGGCGATGCCGCCGTGCTGACCGACCCCGACCTGCTGCGCCTGCACGAGCGGGATGAGGCCGACCTGTGCGCGGCGGGCAGCCCGCTCGTGGTGGTCCGCCCGCGCAGCACCGAGGAGGTCGTGGCCGTGGTCCGCGCGGCCGGCCGGCACGGCGTACCCGTGGTGCCGCAGGGGGCGCGGACCGGGCTGGCGGGCGCGGCGAACGCGGTCGACGGCGCGGTGGTGCTGAGCACCGTGGCGATGGACCGGATCCTGGAGGTCGACCCGGTCAGCCGGATCGCCGTGGTGCAGCCCGGCGTGGTCAACGCGGTGCTGGCCGGGGCGGTCCGCGCGCACGGGCTCTGGTACCCGCCCGACCCCGGCTCCTGGGAGTCGTCCACCATCGGCGGCAACGTGGCGACCAACGCGGGCGGCATGTGCTGCGTGAAGTACGGCGTGACCACCGAGTACGTGCTCGGGCTGGAGGTGGTGCTCGCCTCCGGCGAGGTGCTGCGCACCGGCCGGCGCACGGCCAAGGGGGTCGCCGGCTACGACCTGACCCGACTCTTCGTCGGCTCGGAGGGCACCCTCGGGGTGGTCACCGAGGTGACCGTGGCGCTGCGGCCGGCACCGGAGGAGTCGCTGACCCTGGTCGCGGTCTTCCCCACCACGGCGGCGGCCGGCACCGCGGTGGCCGGGATCGCCGAGCGCGGCCTCACCCCCAGCCTGCTGGAACTGCTCGACCGCACGCACCTGCGGGCCATCGAGGCGTACCGGCCGATGGGGCTGCGCACCGACGCGCGGGCGCTGCTGCTGGCGGCCGTCGACACCGGTTCCCGGGCCGCCGACGACCTGGCCAGGCTGGCCGGGGTGTGCACGGCGGCCGGTGCCGACGAGGTCTACGCCGCCACCGACGCGGAGGAGGCGGCCGCCCTGCTCCAGGCCCGGCGGCTGGCCCACCCGGCCATGGAGAAGTTCGCCGCCGACACCTTCCCCGGCGGCAACGGCGGCCTGGTCATCGACGACGTGGCGGTGCCCCGGGGCGCGCTGGCGGCGCTGCTCGACGGGGTGGCCCGGATCGCCGAGGAGTGCGACGTGCCCATCGGCGTCGTGGGGCACGCCGGCGACGGCAACATGCACCCGAACATCGTGGTCGACCGGGCCGACCCGGCCGGCCTGGCGCGCGGGCGGCGGGCGTTCGACGAGATCATGCGGCTCGGGCTGGAACTCGGCGGCACCTGCACCGGCGAGCACGGCGTCGGCCTGCTCAAGCGGGACTGGCTGGCCCGGGAGATCGGCCCGGTCGGCGTGCGGGTGCACCAGGCCATCAAGGCGGCGCTGGACCCGGCGGGGCTGTTCAACCCCGGCAAGGTGCTCTGACGCCTCAGCTCTTGTCCTCCGCCGGGGTGGCCTGAGTGATCAGCAGCAGGACCTCGTACGCCACCGGCGGCTTCGGCTCACCCGGGCAGTCCTGGATGGTGATGGTCAGCCCCGGCGGGATCAGCAGCGTCGAGGTCAGCGCGTCGATGCAGCCCTGCTTGTAGTGCCGCGCCTCGTCGGTCTCCCCCGCCAGGGCCGGGTCGGCGAGCATCCGCTGCAACCGCTGCGCCTGATCGGGAGTGAGGACCCCCGTCGAGTCGACCCCGTCGCCCGCGCAGTCACGGCACTGCCACCGCCCGGCCGGGTCCACCTCCAGCGTGCGCGGCGGCCCGGCCGCGCCGAGCTGCTGCACCAGGGAGACCCGCCGCCCGTCCGGGGTCGGCGAGGCGGCGCCCGGCCCGTCCGGCGTGGTGGCGCCCTCGGCCCGATCGAAGAGCGAGCAGCCGCTCAGGGCGGTCGCCAGCAGGACGCCGACGGACAAAGCACGGACGCGCGACCAGGATGGGCGAACCACGCCGGGAAACCTACACTTCCGTAGGTAAGGCCGGAACCCTCCGGAGAGACGTTACCGACGGGTCACCGGGAAGACGACGCCACACTGTCGCCGTCGGCCCCCCGGTCCGCCGCGAAGCCCCGCACGTCCGGCGCGCCCAGTCGGGCCGCGTCGGCCGCCACGTCGTCCGCCATGAGCTGCGACTGCCGCTCGGCCTCCACCCGGGCCCGGTAGTGGGCCACCTCGCGGGCCCGGGTCGCCTCGTCCCAGCCGAGCACCGCACCCATCAGCTCCGCGGCGTGCTCCGCCGACTCCAGGCCCCGGTGGCTGGTCTCGATGGAGATCCGGGTACGCCGGGTCAGCACGTCCTCCAGGTGCAGCGCCCCCTCGGCACGGGCCGCGTACGTCACCTCGGCGGCCAGGTATTCGGGTGCGCCGGCCAGCGGGGAACCGAGCAGCGGGTCCGCCTCGACCAGGGCGAGCAGGTCCAGGGTGAGGGTGCCGTAGCGCTCCAGCAGGTGCTCGACCACCCCGACCGGCACCCCGTGCCGGCGGGCCAGGTCGGCCCGGTCCCGCCACATGGCCGCGTACCCGTCGGCGCCGAGCAGCGGCAGGTCGGCGGTGCGCGACGGGCGGGTCCACCCGAGCCGGTGCACCGCCCGGTCGACCACGTCGGAGGCCATCACCCGGTAGGTCGTGTACTTGCCGCCGGCCACCAGTAGCAGCCCGAGCATCGGCTCGATGACCGCGTGCTCCCGGGAGAGCTTGGAGGTGGAGTCCGCCTCGCCGGCGAGCAGCGGGCGCAGCCCGGCGTAGACGCCCTCGATGTCGTCGGTGGTGAGCGGGCGGTCCAGCACGGTGTTGACCTGCTCCAGCAGGTAGTCGATGTCCTTGGCGGTGGCCGCCGGATGGGACCGGTCCAGCCGCCAGTCGGTGTCGGTGGTGCCGATGATCCAGTGGCCACCCCACGGGATGACGAACAGCACGCTGGTTGCGGTGCGCAGGATGAGGCCCGCCTCGCCGGTGATCGCCGAGCGGGGCACCACCAGGTGCACGCCCTTGGAGGCCCGGACCCGGAAGCCGGGGCGCAGCCCGACGTCGTTGAGCATCCGGGACATGTCGTCGCTCCACACGCCCGTCGCGGCGATGACGGTGCGGGCGCGTACCTCGAACTCGGCGTCCGGCGAGCCGGCGGGCGCCTCCAGGTCACGCACCCGGACGCCGGTGACCTCCCGGGCCTGCCGGATCAGGCCGACCGCCCGGGCGCTGGTCACCACGGTCGCGCCGAGGCTGGCCGCGGTGCGCGCCAGCGTCACCACGAGGCGGGCGTCGTCGACCTGGCCGTCGTAGTAGCGGATCGCACCGGCCAGCCGGTCCGGCCGCAGGCTCGGGAAGATGCGGTGCGCGCCCTCCCGGGTCAGGTGCCGGTGCAGCGGCATGCCGCGCCCGCCGCCGAACACCCCGGCGAACACGTCGTAGGCGGCCACGCCGGCGCCGTAGTAGGAGCGGCGGAAGAGCCGGCGGGGCAGGTCGCGCAGCCCGCCCTCGGCGGGGAGCGGGACCAGGATCGGCACCGGGCGCACCAGGTGCGGGGCCAGCCGGGTGGCGAGCAGGCCGCGCTCGGTCAGCGCCTCGTGCACGAGGTGGAACTCCAGCTGTTCCAGGTAGCGCAGGCCGCCGTGGATCAGCTTGCTGGACCGGCTGGAGGTGCCCGCGGCGTGATCGCGCGCCTCCACCAGCGCCACCTTCAGGCCACGCGACGCGGCGTCGAGCGCGGCACCCGCCCCGGTCACACCACCACCGATGACCAGCACGTCGAACCGCTCGGCGCGGAGCCGGCGCAGGTCATCGGCGCGGCGCTCGACGGAGAGCTGACCGGCCACGGATCGGGACACGTTGGGGTCGCGCACCCGTCCACCGTAACCGTCGCCCGTCGTCGGCGGCACCTACCCGCCGGGCCGTACGGTGAGGGCCATGCAGCCCGGCCCGCCCACCGCTCCCGTACCCCCGTTCGGTCCCGCTCGCCGCGACACCGGGCCGTGGCCGGTGGTCGCCGCGGTGGTGACCGGCGCCTGGGCCGTGCTCGTCACGCTGCCGGGCCAGCTCGTCGGCTGGGTGGTCGACCAGCTCGTGCTGGTCGCGGGCCAGGACCGCTCGGTGGCCGTCTGGCCGGTGGTGGCGCTGGTCACCGTGCTGCTGGTGGGCGCGCCCACGCTGGCGCTCGCGCTGCTCCCCCGCTCCCCGGCGGTCCGGGCGACGGGCCGCGCCTGGCTGGCCGGCACGCTCGCGCTCGGCGCGCTGACCCTGCTCCGGGCGCTGCCGCCCGTGCACCACGAGGCGTACCTGGCCGCGCTGGCCGCGGCCGCCGCCCTGCTCGCCCTGGTCCTCGACCGGCTGGCCGGCCGCCGCGCGGCCGCTCCACCGGCTCCTGGCGGCGCGCTGGCTCCGGGCAGTGCCCCGGCTCCCGGCGCCGCCCCAGCTCCCGGCACTGCCCCGGGTGCCGGCGCCGCCCCGGCTTCCGATACCGCGCGGGTGCCGGGCGGCGCGCCAGGTGGTCGGCGCGACGGTGCGGCCGCTTCCGGCGGCCGGGGTGCGCGGTTCGGGCCCGTGACGCTGCTGGCGGTGGCCGCCGGGCTGGCGTCGCTGCTGCCGTGGGCCTGGGTGGGCGCGCTGGGCGGCGCCCTGGAGACCCTGCTCGCCGCGCTCGCGGCCGCCGCGCTCGGCGCGCTCGCCGCGGTGCTCCTCGGCCCCGCGTTCTGGGCCGCGTTCGCCGTCGGCACTCCGCCCCGGCCGGCCCGGCTGGTGCTGGTCGGCGGGCTGGTCGCCGGGGTGACCCTGGCGCTGCTGGGCGCCGGGGCCGGCCAGTCCGGGGCGCAACTGCCGGCGCTGCTCCTGCTGCCGCCCCTCGGCTTCGTGCTGGGCGCGCTGGAGGCGGCGGCCCGGCGCGCCGGGCGTCCGGCCGGGCGCCGGCCGGTGCGCTGGCTGGTCGGTCTCGCGCTGCTCGGGCCGCTGGCATTCGCCGATCCGGAAGAGGTCACCGTCCTGCTGGCGACCAGCCGCGACGTCCCGTTCTGGGTCGCGGGGGCGACCGGCGCCGCGTTCGCCGTCGCGGTCCTGCTCGCCGTCGGGTACGGGGTGCTCCTCGCCCGGCCCCGCGCCCGCGGGCCCCGGCGCGGCCTGGCCGGGGTGACGGCCGCGGCCCTGCTCGCCGCCGTGGTCGTGGTGTACGCGGTCCCCGGCCAGCCCGGCCTGCACGGGGAGCGGCTGCTCGTGGTGCTCCGCGAGCAGGCCGACCTGACCGGCATTCCCGCCGGGGCACCCGGCCGGGCCGGCCGCGACGCCCGGGCGGCCGAGGTCTACCGGCGGCTCGTGGCCACGGCCGGGCGGACCCAGGGCGACCTGCGCCGCGAGCTGACCCGGCTGCGCCTGCACCCGACGCCGTACTACCTGGTCAACGCCATCGAGACGGACGGCGGGCCGGAGGTCCGGGCCTGGCTCGCCGGCCGGCCCGAGGTGGCCCGGGTGCTGGTCAGCCAGCGGCTGCGGCCGCTGCCCGCGGAGGCACCCCCGACCCGGGGCACCGTGCCGGCCCCGACCGGTCCGACCTGGAACGTCTCGCTGATCGGCGCGGACCGGGTCTGGTCGGAGCTGGGCGTGACCGGCGCCGGCGTGGTGGTGGGCAGCTCGGACTCCGGAGTGGACGGCCGGCATCCGGCCCTGGCCGCCGGCTTCCGGGGTGGCGACGACTCCTGGTACGACCCCTGGGAGCACCGCCGGACGCCGGCCGACCGGGGCGGCCACGGCACGCACACGGTGGGCAGCGCGGTGGGCCGGAACGGGATCGGGGTGGCCCCCGGCGCGAGCTGGGTCGGCTGCGTGAACCTGGACCGCAACCTGGGCAGCCCGGCCCGCTACCTCGACTGCCTCCAGTTCATGCTGGCCCCGTTCCCGCCCGGCGGGGATCCGCTCACCGACGGGCGGCCGCAGCGGGCGCCGGACGTGCTGACGAACTCGTGGGGCTGCCCGCCGGTCGAGGGCTGCGACCCGGGGGCGCTGCGCCCGGCGACCGCCGCGCTGGCCGCGGCCGGCATCCTGGTGGTGGTGGCCGCCGGCAACACCGGCCCGTACTGCGGCTCCATCGCGGACCCGCCGGCGCCGTACCCGGACGTGCTCACGGTCGGTGCGGTCGACCGGGCCCGCCGGCTCACCCAGTTTTCCAGCCGGGGGCCGGCCGCCGGGGGCGCCGCCAAGCCGGACCTGGTGGCGCCAGGCGCCGGGGTGCCGTCGGCGTACCCCGGGGGCGGTTACGCCACCCTGGACGGCACTTCGATGGCGACCCCGCAGGTGGCCGGCGTGGTGGCGCTCATGTGGTCGGCCAACCCGGCGCTGGTCGGCGACCTGGACCGGACCCGGCGGATCCTGGCCGAGACGGCCACCCCGGCCACGGCGCCCACCGACGCGCCCTGCGGCGGCGCCCGGAACCTGGTCGGCGCCGGCCTGGTCGACGCGTACGCGGCGGTCCGCGCCGCGCGGGCCGCGAACCTCGGTTAACAACCCTGTCCAATGGCCTGCGGATGACCTAGGGTCGGCGTCCATGGACGTGGAGATCATCGAGCTGGGTCCGGACCGCCTGCCCGAGGTCGTGGAACTCTGCCGGCGCGCCCTGGACCTGCCGGAGGACGCCGCCGAGGCGCCGGCGATCGTGGGCAGCCTCGCCGACCGGGCGGCGGCCGACCGGCCGGTGCTGCGGCTGGGCGCGGTCCGTGGCGGCGCGCTGGTCGGGGTGCTGGTCGGCTCGCTGTCCGGGCGGGACGCGCGGCTCGGTCACGTCGACCTGGCTGCCGTGGCGCCGGAGGAGCGCCGTCAGGGGATCGGCGGCTCCCTGCTGGCCGAGGCCGAGGCCCGGCTCGCCGGGCTCGGCGCGGACGAGCTGCTGCTGGCCGGGAACCCGCCGCACTACGCCTGGCCGGGCATCGACGTGCGCTACACCCCGGCGGTCTGCGCCGCGCTGCGGCTCGGCTACCGGCAGGACCGGACGGCCTGGAACATGACCGCCGACCTCAGCGAGGGCTCTGCGGCGCTCCGCTCCACGGAGGCCGCCGAGCAGCGGCTGGCCGGGCGGGGCGTCACGGTCCGCCGGGCCGAACCGGCGGACCTGCCGGCGCTGGCCGGGTTCGCCCGGGCCACCTTCGGCGGCGCCTGGGACGGCGAGTTGGCCGGGTCGGTCGGCCGGCCGCACGCGGGCGCGCACCTGGCCGAGCGCGACGGGGAGATCCTGGGCTTCGCGGCGTACGGGTCGTCGCGGCCGAGCTGGTTCGGGCCGATGGGGACCGCCCCGGCGGCCGAGGGCTCGGGCATCGGCGGCGTGCTGCTCCGGCGCTGCCTGCGCGACCAGGCGGCGGCCGGGATCGAGGCGGCGCAGATCGGCTGGGTGGGCCCGGTGCCGTTCTACTCGGGGGCGGCGGGCGCGCGGATCGAGCGGGTGTTCTTCCTTTACCGGAAGGAACTTAACGGACAGAAGTAACTAAAGTTACATAGACGGCAATAACGCCGTTCGCCCTCCCCGGCATCGACCGGCCCCTACGGTCGGGGATTAGAGGAGGCGGGCATGACCACGGACGACGAACGGACCGACGACCAGCCACCGAGCTGGCGACCGGTCGGCGAGCTTCCCGGCCAGCTGCCGTTCGACCGGCTCGATTTCGGCGACGCCGAGCAGCTCGCGGAGATGACCGGAGCCGACGGGCCGCCGACCGAGGAACCACTGCAACCGGTGGACGAACCCATCCGGCTCACGCCGCCCTACGACCGGGCGCACAAGCGACGCAACCAACGTCGACTGCCGACCTGAGAGACACGGCCTGAGACATACGGAAAGGGGGCGGACCGCTGACGCGGCCCGCCCCCTTCGGCGTGCTGGGTGGAGCAGGACTCAGAAGTCCATCTCCCCGCCACCCGGGCCAGCCGGGGCGGCCGGGGTCTTCTCCGGCTTGTCCGCCACGACGGCCTCGGTGGTGAGGAACAGCGCGGCGATCGAGGCGGCGTTCTGCAGGGCGGAACGCGTCACCTTGGCCGGGTCGATGATGCCCGCGGCCAGCAGGTCCACGTACTCGCCGGTCGCGGCGTTGAGGCCGTGACCCGGGTCGAGGTTGCGGACGCGCTCGACGACGACGCCACCCTCGAGGCCGGCGTTGACGGCGATCTGCCGCAGCGGGGCGTCCAGCGCGATCTTGACGATCTGCGCGCCGGTCGCCTCGTCGCCCGCCAGGTCCAGCTTGTCGAAGGCGGTCTTGCCGGCCTGCACCAGCGCGACGCCACCACCCGGGACGATGCCCTCCTCGACGGCGGCCTTCGCGTTGCGGACGGCGTCCTCGATGCGGTGCTTGCGCTCCTTCAGCTCGACCTCGGTGGCCGCGCCGACCTTGATCACCGCAACACCGCCGGCCAGCTTGGCCAGGCGCTCCTGCAGCTTCTCGCGGTCGTAGTCGGAGTCGCTCTTCTCGATCTCGGCCCGGATCTGGTTGACCCGACCCTGGATCTGCTCGGCGTCGCCGGCACCGTCGACGATGGTGGTCTCGTCCTTGGTCACCACGACCTTGCGGGCGCGGCCCAGCATGTCGAGGCTGACGGCGTCGAGCTTGAGGCCGACCTCCTCGCTGATGACCTGACCACCGGTGAGGATGGCGATGTCGGCCAGCATGGCCTTGCGGCGGTCACCGAAGCCCGGCGCCTTGACGGCGACCGACTTGAAGGTGCCGCGGACCTTGTTGACCACCAGGGTGGCCAGGGCCTCGCCCTCGATGTCCTCGGAGATGATCAGCAGCGGCTTGCCCGACTGCATGACCTTCTCCAGGATCGGGAGCAGGTCCTTCACCGAGGAGATCTTGCTGTTGACGATCAGGAGGTACGGGTCGTCGAAGACGGCCTCCATACGCTCCGGGTCGGTCATGAAGTAGGCGGAGATGTAGCCCTTGTCGAAGCGCATGCCCTCGGTGAGCTCAAGCTCGAGGCCGAAGGTGTTGCTCTCCTCGACGGTGATGACGCCTTCCTTGCCGACCTTGTCCATCGCCTCGGCGATGATCTCACCGACGCTGGGGTCGGCGGCGGAGATGGAGGCGGTGGAGGCGATCTGCTCCTTGGTCTCCACGTCCTTGGCGAGCTTCAGCAGCTCCTCCGAGACGTTGGCCACGGCGGCCTCGATGCCCCGCTTCAGGGCCATCGGGTTGGCGCCGGCGGCCACGTTGCGCAGACCCTCACGGACCAGGGCCTGGGCCAGGACGGTCGCCGTCGTCGTGCCGTCACCGGCCACGTCGTCGGTCTTCTTCGCGACCTCCTTGACCAGCTCGGCGCCGATCTTCTCGTAGGGGTCCTCGAGCTCGATCTCCTTGGCGATGCTCACACCATCGTTCGTGATGGTGGGGGCACCCCACTTCTTCTCGAGCACGACGTTGCGGCCCTTGGGGCCGAGGGTCACCTTCACGGCGTCGGCGAGCTGGTTCATGCCCCGCTCGAGGCCGCGGCGCGCCTCTTCGTCGAACGCGATCATCTTGGCCATACGGCGTTGTCCTCCTGGACACTCACGGGCCATCCGAGGGTTCCCCGGATGGGCCGTCTGGTGTACGCACCTTGGGGACGTCGCCACCTGGCGACGACGACGTCTCCTCGGTCGGGCCGGACAGCCCGCGACGACCGGCCCCGTGCCGCTCCGGCGCCATCTGACGACCGTCGCGACCGTTGCCCTACCGTCCCGACCATTGGCACTCACCGTACGCGAGTGCCAATGACTTGTTTAGCACTCTCCCTAGCCGAGTGCAAGCACACTGCCCCCGCTCAGCCGAGTTCCGCGGCCAGTCGGGCGGCGTTCACCGGGCCTTCCTGCGCCCGCTGCTCGGCGTAGGTCGCCACCAGCCCGACGAGCTGCGCCAGATAGGCCGGGGTGGCCAGCACCGCGCCCGCCACGGCCAGCGCCACGGCGCCCGCCGCGGTGCCCGCAGCGGCCATCGGATCCACGCCGAAGACGAGCTGGTTGATCAGCCCGAGCACGCCGTCCAGCACCGCCGCGGCGATCAGCACGCAGATGACCAGCGCCACCCGACCCAGCACCATGCCGAACCGCTGGTGGAACATCCGCCAGGCCCGGCCGATCGGCTCCTGCCGCTCGAACAGATAGATCGGGCCGAACAGGGCGAAAGCGAACGCCGCGTAGAGGCCCGGTAGCAGGCAGAAGCAGGCGCCGACCGCGATCAGCAGCGAGGCCACGATGGTCCAGCCCCAGAGGCCGAGGGCGCGGCGCAGCCCGTAGCGGAGGGCGGCGCCGACACCGACCGGCTCCCCGGCCGCCTGGCGGGCGACCACCCAGGTGCCGGCGGCCCAGCCGGTGCTCTGCAGCGGGCCGAAGATCAGGGCGGCGAGCAGCACCGCGCCGTAGAAGGCGAACACGTGCTCGAAGTAGCCGCTGGGCAGCACCGGGGCGCCGTCCGGGCCGGTGACCGGCTGCTCGGTCGGTGCGAGGGCGAGCGAGATGACCGCGATCGCCGCCGCCGGGACCGTCTGGGTCAGCAGCATGATCGGCAGGAGCTGGCGCCAGCCGCGCCGCAGCGCGCCCCCGCACCGGCTGAACCAGGCGCCGATGCCCGCGTGCGGCGGGGTGACCAGCGGGTCCTGCGGGTCGAGACCCGGGTGCCAGCCATACGGCTGGCCGGGCACGGGGTAGCCGGCGCCGGGCATCGGGTGGCCCGGGTAGGTTCCGCCGGGCAGCGGGTGGCCGGGGTAGGCCGCGCCGGGCAGCGGAGCGGCGCCCGCCGGCCAGGTCCAGCCCTGCGGCGGCCCGGCCGGATCCACCGGATATGGCCCCCAGGGCTGCCCACCGGTGTCGGACTGGCCGGGCGCGGCGAACCCGCCGGGGGTGACCGGCGAGCCGGGTGCGGCGGACGGGCCGGGTTGCGCCGGCACAACGCTGTCACCGGGGGCGGCCGGCCGGACCGCCTGAGCCGGGGTGGGGGACCCGGGCGGGGTGGGGTCGACCGCATGCCCCGACGCCGGGGCCGGCTCGGGGGCCGGCGGCGTGGGCCGGGTCGGGTCGACCGGCGCACCGGGCGACGCCGGGGGCACCGGCTCGGCGGAACCCGACGGGGGCAGGTCGGACATGAACCCTCCTCAGCAGCGACGGCTGGAACGGCTCATGATCTTCCACGGCGCGGGCCTGCGCCGCAGCCCCCTCGTCGGGGTGTCGCGGCCGCCGATCGGGCGGCGGCCGCACGAAGGATCAGGCGATGACGCGGACCCGCTCGGCCTGCGGGCCCTTCTGGCCCTGGGCGATCTCGAACTCGACCCGCTGGCCGTCGTCCAACGCCTTGTAGCCGTCCATCTCGATCGCGGAGAAGTGGACGAAGACGTCCTGCCCGCCGTCGACGGCGATGAAGCCGTAGCCCTTTTCCGAGTTGAACCACTTCACGGTGCCCTGTGCCACGGTGCACTTCCTCACTCTGCGCGGCGTTCCACAACCCCGGGAACCGGCGGACCGGCACCGGCCAGTCACCGGTTCGGCGATCGGTGACGGCCGCTGAATCGGGTGACCGAAATCGCACGCTACACGAGGAGTGACGACCGCGCACGACCACAAATCGGGCATATTCCGGTCGCGATGCGGGCCCGGCCGGGCGCGGGTACGCGCCCTTCCGGTATGCATGCGACATGACCAGCGCGCCCACCACGACCACCACCGTCCGCCGGGTCCGTCCGGCGGACGCCGCCCGGATGCGGGCGCTCCGGCTGGAGATGCTGGCCGACTCCCCGCTGGCGTTCCTGGAGACCGTGGCCGAGGCCGCCGCCCGGCCGCACGCCGAGTACGCGGCCCGGATCGCCGCCGTCTCGCAGGGGGAACAGAACGCGCAGTTCGTGGCCGATCCGGGCGGCCGCCTGGTCGGCCACGCCGGCGGCACGGTCGCCCCGGACGAGCCGGGGTTGACCCTCATCTACGCCGTCTACGTGACGCCCACCTGGCGGGGCAGCGGGCTGCTCGGCGCGCTGGTGGACGAGGTGGCCGCCTGGTCCCGGGCGTGCGGCCGGCCCGAACTCATGCTGGAGGTCGTGGTCGGCAACGACCGCGCCTGCCGGGCGTACGAGAAGCTGGGCTTCGTGGACACCGGCGCACGCGTCCCGCACCCGCGCATCCCGTCACTCCACGAACTCCAGATGCGCCGCCCCGCCTGACCACAGCCTGGGTGAAACGCCATGGAGGTCAAAAGCTCGGCTCGACCTCCATGACGTTCCACCGACGAGGGCACTCACCACAACGACGAGGTCGGGTGCACCACCGCAGGATCAGACGTGCCTACGGCTCTGCACGATGCGGAAGCGGTTCGCCACGTACGCCCCGTCGGTCAGCGCCGAATTCGCCGCCGGGTTCGCCCCGGAGCCGTGGAAGTCGGAGAACGCCGCGGACTGGTTGACGAACACGCCGCCGGTCAGGTTGCAGGACAGGTGCACGCCGGCGTCGATCGCCGCCGCCTCGGCCGCGTCCAGCACGGCCTCGTCGGTCGAGTAGACGCCCGCGGTCAGGGCGCCCTTCTCCCCGACGGTCGAGCGGAGGATCGCCAGGCTGTGCGCGGTCGAGTCGGTCGCGATGGCGAACGAGATCGGGCCGAACCACTCGCGGGAGTAGATCCCGGTGTCCGTCGCGTCGAGCTTCACCACGGTGGGCGTCCGCACCACGGCGTCCGGGAAGGACGGGTGCGCCACGGTCCGCGACTCCAGCACCGGCTCGCCGACCTTGGTGACCTCCTCCAGCCGCTCCAGCACGCCGTCGTTGACGATCGCGCCGGTCAGCTCGACGCCCCGGGCCGGGTCGGCGGTGAGCTTGGCGACCGCGCCGGCGATGCCGGCGGCCACCTCGTCGAAGCTCTTGTGCCCCTGGTCGGTCTCGATGCCGCCCCGGGGGATCAGGAGGTTCTGCGAGGTGGTGCACATCTGGCCGCTGTACAGGGTCAGCGTGAAGCCCAGGTTGCGGCACATCCCGGCGAAGTCGTCGGTGGAGTCGATCACCACCGTGTTCAGGCCGGCCTTCTCGGTGTAGACGGCGGCCTGCCGCGCGTTGGCCTCCAGCCAGTCGCCGTACTCGGTGGAGCCGGTGAAGTCCACGATTCTCACGCCGGGGTGCAGGGCCAGGGTCGAGGCGAGCTTCTCACCGGCCGCCTCGGGGGCGAGCTGCACCAGGTTGGGGTCGAAGCCGGCCTCGGCGAGCACCTGGCGGGCGTACTTCACGGTGATGGCGAGCGGCAGCACGGCGCGCGGGTGCGGCTTGACGACGACCGGGTTGCCGGTGGCCAGCGAGGCGAAGAGCCCGGGGTACGAGTTCCAGGTCGGGAAGGTGTTGCAGCCGATCACCAGCGCCACGCCGCGGGGCACCACGTGGAAGGTCTTGCTCATCCGCAGCGGGTCGCCCTTGCCGGCGGCCTTCTCCCAGCCGGCCGTGCCCGGGTGCCGGGTCATCTCGGCGTACGCGTAGGCGACCGCCTCCAGCGCCCGGTCCAGCGCGTGCGCGCCGCCGGCCTGGAAGGCCATCACGAAGGCCTGGCCGCTGGTGAACTGCACCGCGTTGGCCAGCTCGAAGACGTTCTTGTGCAGCCGGTCGAGGATCTCCAGACAGACGCCCACCCGGGCCTGCGGGCCGGCGTCGCGCCAGGCCGGCAGGGCGGCGGTGGCGGCGGCCACGAGCTGGTCCGCCTCGGCGTGCGGGTAGCGCACGTCGAGCGGCACGCCGAAGGGGCTGACCTCGGTGGCGACCGTGGCGCCGTCGCCGGGCTGGTCGAGCGGGAAGTCGCCACCCAGGTACGCCTCGAAGGCGGCCTTGCCGTCGGCGGCGGCGGTCTCGCCGTAGACCCGGGGGCTGGGGGACTCGGGATAGGCGGACCAGTACCCGCGCTCCGTGATCGCGGTCAGCGCCCGGTCGAGGGTCTCGGCGTGCCTGTCGTACAGGGGGTGCGGGGTCTCCGTCATGCCCGCCATCATGCAACAGCGAGCCACCAGATCAGTAGTGGCGTGTCACAAGTCAGATCGTCAGCTGCCAGTCGGTCGAGCCGGCCACCGGCCGGTAGCCGAGTTGCTCGTTGATCGCGATCATGTGGGTGTTCGTCGCCGCGTTGAAGGTGTCGATCACGCGCAGCTCGGGTTCGTGCGCGAGTGCGTGTTCGAGGTTCTCGATCTTCGTGAGCAGCCCGAGCCGGTGGCCGCGGTGGTCCGGGTCGACGATGGTGATCTGCTGCCAGGCGTGCCAGGTGGTGTTGGCGGCCAGGCTGACCATGCTCCAGGCGACCAGCCGACCGGACGCCTCGTGCACCGCACCGGCGCTGTACCGGCGGACCCCCCGTGCGTCGAGCGCCCGCTCCGTGCCGCGGATCCGCTCGGCGTCGACCTTCTCCTGCTCCCATTCCAGGTCACCGAGGGGCGCGTCCACCAGGAGCCGCCCCTCCAGGTAGGCGACGTCGGCGACGTACTCCTCGGGGGTGTGGTTCGACCAGCGGACGGTGCGGTAGCCGGCGGCGGAGGTGCGGGCCCCGGCGAGCAGGCCGGCCAGGCGCGGCCGGTCGAGGGCGGTGACGTCGAGCCGGCGGCGGACGTCGGCGAGCGCCGGCTTCGCGCCGATGGCGGCGGCGAAGGCGGCACCGGCCAGCTCCCGGGCCTCCTCGCCGGGCAGGGCGGTGACGGTCGAACCGATCAACCGCTTGCCGCCGCGTTCCCGCAGCAGCCGGAGCCCGTGCTCGTGCAGCGCCCGCCCCACCCCGCGCCGCCGGTACGCCGGGTCCACCACCAGTTCGGCGCTCGCGTTGTCGGTGTTGTCGAGGGTGTGCAGGTACAGCCGGAGCCAGCCGGCGGGCACGCCGTCGAGGCGCGCGACCCACCACCGGGTGTCGACGCCCGGCATCGGGTGCCGCAGCGGCGCCTCGAACCGTCGCCGGCACAGCGGCGGGAGGTCCGGCTCGTCCACGGCCTGGGCCGCGGCCGCCGTCCGGTAGACCGCGTCGAGGGTCGCCTGGTCGGCCGGATCGAGGGGGGAGACCGAGATGCCCATGCCCGCGAGCCTGGCTCACCACACAGCGAAGGGGCCAGCGGTTTTCCGCTGGCCCCTTCGGACGTTGGTCGGGAGGGACGTCCGCACAACGCCTCCGGCGTTGGGTCGCAAGAACTTGAAAAGTCTCCGGCGGATGCCCTCCCGCACGGAGCATCTTGCGCCGTCCAATTCCTGCCGTCAAGTCCTTGTCGGCGCGTTTTTCACACTCACAGCGAAAAGCCAGTTACCCAGCGGATCACCCCAATCCCCCGGCCGGGCGATCCGCCCCTCCCCCGGCCGGGTGAGCCGGGGGCGGTCAAGACAGGAGGCCGGCGTCGCGGGCGGCGCGGAGACTGGGCCGGATGCGGTGGGTGGGCCCGACCTCGGGCGCGACCGCGTCGAGGGTCTTGAGGCCCTCGCCGGTGTTGAACACGACCGTCTCGGCCGCCGGGTCGAGCCGGCCGGACTCGACCAGCTTGCGCAGCACCGCCACGGTGACGCCGCCGGCCGTCTCGGCGAAGACCCCGGTGGTGCGGGCGAGCAGCCGGATGCCGGCGCGGATCTCGTCGTCGTCGGCGTACTCCATCCAGCCGCCGGTGCGGCGCACCGCCTCCAGCGCGTAGAGGCCGGCGGCCGGGTCGCCGATGTTCAGCGACTTGGCGATGCCGGTCGGCTTGACCGGGACGATGGTGTCGGTGTCGTCGTGCAGCGCGGTGGCGATCGGGTTGCAGCCCGCGGACTGCGCGCCGAACACCTTCCAGCCGCCGGCCGGCGCCTCGACCAGCCCGATCTCGACCAGCTCGGCGAACGCCTTGTCGATCTTCGTGAGCAGCTCGCCGCTGGCCATCGGGATGACCACCTGCGCCGGGATCCGCCAGCCGAGCTGCTCGGCGACCTCGTAGCCGAGGGTCTTCGAGCCCTCCGCGTAGTAGGGCCGCACGTTGACGTTGACGAACGCGGTGTCCTCGAACTCGTCGGTCTCCACCAGCTCGCCGCAGAGCCGGTTCACGTCGTCGTAGGAGCCGTCGATGGCGACCAGGTCGCCGCCGTAGACGGCGGTGGTCACCACCTTGCCCTGCTCCAGGTCGCTGGGGATGAAGACCACCGACGGCACCCCGGCCCGGGCCGCGTGGGCCGCCACCGAGTTGGCCAGGTTGCCGGTGGAGGCGCAGGCGTAGCGCGTGAAGCCGAGGGCCCGGGCCGCGGTCAGCGCCACCGAGACCACCCGGTCCTTGAACGAGTGGGTCGGGTTGCCGCTGTCGTCCTTGACCCAGAGCGGGGCGGTGATCCCCAGCTCGGCGGCGAGGTGCGGGGCGGCGACCAGCGGGGTCAGCCCCGGGTCGAGGGTGACCCGGGTGGCCGGGTCCTGACCGGCGGGGAGCAGGGCGGCGTAGCGCCAGAGGTTGTTCGGGCCGGCCTCGATCTGCTCGCGGGTGACGGCAGCCAGGGCGGCGGTGTCGTAGTCGACCTCCAGCGGGCCGAAGCACTCGTAGCAGGCGTGCTGGGCGGCCAGCGGGTAGCGCGCCGAACAGGCGCGGCAGACCAGGGCGCGGGCCGGGCTGAGGCTGGTGTCGATGCCGGGGGCGGCGGGGATCGTCGACGTCATGTCGAGGAGTTCCTCTCATCTTTCCCCGCATCGCCGGGTGCGGCGGGGACGGAATTGGCACCTGCCCGCGGTCGCTCGTCGTCGAGCGCGCGGGTGGTTGCCGGGGCGTCATCGGGCCGTATCCCTCAGCCCCTCTGGATGAGGTATGCAGTTGTGCCGCCGAGTCTATGCGCGCGCCGGGGCGCTGCCGAGCCGGGTTCCCACGGTGTGAGCGCCCGGCCCGGGTCAGCGCGCGACGACCGCGACCGGCTCGACCACCGCGGGGTGGTCGGTCACCGCGACCGCCGCCGGGGCGGCGGGCGCCTTCCGGGTACGGGTGACCAGGTTCGCGGCCACCAGGGCGGCCACGGTCAGCCCGGCGCCGACCAGCTCCACCGCGCCCGGCCGGTAGCCACGCAGGAGCTGGACCGCGAACGTGGTCACCGGCACCAGGTTCATGAACAGCGCGGCGTCGGCGGGCCCGAGCCGGCGCACGCCGGTGTTCCAGGCCAGGCCCGCGACGACGGCGGCGATCAGCACCGCGTACGCGAGCTGGGGCGAGACCGCGACGAGATCGGCGGCGGCCGGCGCGTGCTGGAGCCCGGTGAGGTCGGCGACCGCGCTGACGGCGAACAGGGCGAGCGCGCCGGCGACGGAGGTCAGCGTGGTGTAGCGCAGCGGCGACCACTCGGGGAACCGGCTCGCCCCGTGGGTGTAGAACGCCCAGCCGAGCACCGCGCCGACCATGAGCAGCCCGCCCAGACCGAACTCGCCCAGCCCGTCGAGCCGGCCGCGGGTGATCACCAGGCCGACGCCGACGAGCGCGACCAGGGAGAGGCCGAGCAGCGCGGGCCGGGGCCGTACGCCGTCCCGCGCCCAGCGGACCAGTTGGGTGACCACCGGCACGGTGGCGGCGAACAGGGCGACCTGCTGCGGCGCGGCCATCCCGAGCGCGAGGTTGGTGAGCGTGTTGAAGCCGGCAAAGCCGAGCGCGCCGAGCAGCAGCACCTCGGTCCCGCGTCGCGCAGTGCCCAGGGCGGCCACCCCTTCCCGGGCCAGGAGCAGGGCGACCAGCACGGCGGTGGCGAGCACGTACCGGGCGGTGGTCAGGTTGAGCGCGTCCACCCGGCCGAGCGCGCTGGCCAGCACGGGGAACATGACGCCCCAGCTGAGCGCCGCGAAGAGCGGGAAGAAGGCGGAACGGGAACGCATCGCGGCTCCAATGTTCGAGTATCGTCGAACCAACGGAGCCGACTCTAGGAGGTTGTTCGACGAATGTCGAACATGGGTTACGCTGGTCACATGGAGCTGCACGAACCCGAACTGCGCGAGGTGCCGGTCACCGCCGTGCTGGCCGCCCTGGCCGACGACGTCCGGCTGCAGATCGTGCGCACCCTCGCCGAGGGCGGCGGCGAGTACGCCTGCGGCACCTTCGAGTTCGGGGTCTCCAAGGCGACCCGCAGCCACCACCTGAAGGTGCTGCGCGAGGCCGGGCTGACCCGGACCCGGGTCGCCGGCACGAGCCGTTACGTGCGGTTGCGCCGCGAGGAGCTGGAGCGCCTCTACCCGGGGCTGCTCGACGCGGTCCTCGCCGCACCCACCCGCGCCTGACCGCGAGGCCACGCCGCACCCGCCCGCGCCCGATCCCCGGGCCATGCCGGACGGCCGAGGGCTGGGATGATCGGCGGATGCGGACGGCGGCGGCACGGCTCGGAGCACTCGCGAGCGTGGCGCTGCTCAGCGCGTGCGCCCCGGTGGCGACACCGGAACGGATGCCCGCTCCGGCCCCGCCCAGCCCGGCCGCCAGCACGTCACCACCGCCACCGGCCTGCTCGCCGGAGGGAATCCGCATCACCGAGCTCGGGGTGAGCGCCGCCATGGGCCTCCGGGCCATGGGCCTGGAGCTGGTCAACTGCGGCAACCGCCCGTACGTGCTGCGCGGTTACCCGGCGCCCAGCCTCCGGGACGCCGACGGGGACCCGTTGACGGTGAAGGTGATCCCCGGGGCGCGCCCGATCACGTCCGGCTTCGACCAGCCGCCCGACCGGATCGTCCTGCGCCCCGGCGAGCGGGCCGGCGCCGCACTGCTCTGGCGCAACCTGGTCACCGACAGCACGGTGGTGGCGAGCAACGCGGCCCACCTCGACGTCGCCCCACTGCCGGGCAGACCCGCCCATCCGGTCGAGCTGGACGGCCCGATCGACCTCGGCAACACCGGTCGCCTCGGGGTGAGCGCCTGGAGGCGGTACGACGGCCCAGCAGCGACGCAACCGCCTGCCCCAACCGGCCCACCCTCCACAGCCCCCACCCCCGACAGCCGCCTCTGACGGTCGCCCATCAGATCTTGGTAGGAAAACGACCCCCATAGGGGCCACTTCCTGCCAAGATGTCGAGGACGAGGCTGGTCAGGCCGGGACCGAGGAGTGGGCGGCGGGTTCGGCGGCGACCGGGGGGCGGCGGGAGAGCAGCGCGTCCAGGGCCCAGGTGCCCGGACCGAGGACCGCGACGAGCAGGAACGACCAGCAGAAGAGCGCGGCCGGCTCGCCGCCGTTGCGCAGCGGCAGTGCGCCGTCCGGCTGGTGCACCACGAAGTACGCGTACGCCATCGAGCCGGAGGCGAGCAGGGCCGCGGGCCGGGTCAGCAGGCCGACGGGCACCAGCACGCCGCAGACGAGCTGGATCAGCGCGGCCCACCACCCCGGCCACTCGCCCACCGGGAGCGCCCTGCCGGTCATGGGGTTGCCGCCCAGGACGCCGAAGAGCGACGCCGCGCCGTGGCAGAGGAAGAGCAGGCCGGTGACCATGCGGAACAGGGAGAGCACGGGACCGTTCAGTCGCGCCGGGACCATCGAAGCCTCCATAGATAGGGATGGATATCCCCAGCATGGAGCAAGAAGGCATCGAGGGTTACTGATTCCTTAGGTGTGGGACGAGTTTGTGGGAACGCTCCCATCCTACTCTCGTGCGCTCAGCTCGTGACGTCCTTGCGGGTGAAGCGCCAGAAGGCCAGACCCCAGAACAGGGTGGCGTAGGCGATCGCCGAGATGGCCCCCCGCACCACGTCGTCGGTCTGCACCGGCGTGGACAGCAGCCCCAGCCAGGCGCTGCTGTAGTGGGTGGGCAGGAACGCGCGCAGCCCGCCCAGCGCGGTGATCTGGTCGAGGATGCTGGAGAGGATCCAGAGCAGCACCGCACCGCCGACCGCGCCCAGAGCGGCATCCGTGGTCACCGAGAGCAGGAACGCCAGGCCGGCCACCACCAGCAGCACGACCGCCAGGTAGCCGAGCACGGCGAGCAGGCGGACCAGGCCCTCCCCCGGGGCCAGCTCGGCGGCGACCTGGCTGCGCAGCGGCGACCAGCCGTAGCGCAGGGTGCCGGCGAGCAGGGCGGTGCCGAAGAGCAGCACCAGCGCCAGCGCCGAGTAGACGAGCGCGACCACCAGCTTCACCGTGAGCAGCCGGGCCCGGGGCACGGGGACGGCCAGCAGGTAGCGCAGGCTGCCCCAGCTCGCCTCGCTGGCCACGGTGTCACCGCAGAACAGCGCCACCACCACGACCAGCAGGAAGGACGACGACACGAAGATCGAGAAGAGGGTGAAGTTCAGGCCGCCCGAGGTGGCCAGGTCGACCAGGCTGGAGAACTCGTTCCGGCCGTTCCGGTCGTCGTTGCCGGAGTCGAACTGGAACGCGATCAGGATGATCAGCGGCAGCAGCACCATGAACCCCAGCGCGAGCTGCGTACGCCGCCGCGACGCCTGCCGGCGGAACTCGGCCAGGAACGGCAGCGTCGCCGACGGCCGGTAGCCCGCCGCCGCACCGCCGCGGACCACCGTGCCCACGTTGGACTCCGCCATCACCGGTCCCCGCTTCCCCGAGAGTTCTCGCCGACCAGGGCGAGGAACGCGTCCTCCAGGCGTCGCCGGGGCACCACCCGGTCCACCCTGATGCCGGCCCGGACCAGCTCGGCCACCACCTCGCTGCGGGCGGTGCCGTTGGTGTCCACCACCAGTCCGCCGTCGCCGTCGGGCAGCACCCGTACGCCGGCCAGCCGGCCGAGCACGCCGCGCGCCGCGTCCGGGTCACTCACGTCGAACAGCACGCTCGGCGACTCGCCGACGATCTCCTCGACCGGGCCGGACGCGACGATCCGCCCCTTGTTCACGACCACGGCGTGGGTGCAGGTCTGCTCCACCTCGGCCAGCAGGTGGCTGGAGACCAGCACCGCCCGGCCGTCGGTGGCGTAGCGCTGGAGCACCCGGCGCATCTCGGCGATCTGCGGCGGATCGAGCCCGTCCGTCGGCTCGTCGAGCACCAGCAGCTCGGGCAGGCCCAGCATGGCCTGTGCGATGGCCAGCCGCTGGCGCATGCCGTGGCTGTAGTTCTTCGTCCGCCGGTGCACCGAGTCGCCCAGACCGGCGATCTCCAGCGCCTCGTCGAAGTGCGCGTCCGCCCACGGCCGGCCGGTGGCCCGCCAGTACGCCCGCAGGTTCTCGATGCCGGACAGGTGCGGCAGGAAGCCCGGCCCCTCGACCAGCGCGCCGATGCGGGAGAGCACCGGCGAGCCCGGCACCAGCCGGTGCCCGAAGACGTAGATCTCGCCGTCCGTGGGCTGGGTCAGCCCCATGAGCACCCGCAGCGTGGTGGTCTTGCCGGCGCCGTTCGGCCCGAGCAGGCCGACCACCTGACCGGGGTGCACCTCGAAGTCCACGTCGGAGACGGCGACGAAGCCGTCTGCGTACTCCTTGCGCAGGTTGCGGACGGCGAGCGGGACGCCCGCGTACGCCGGGTGCACCGAGTCGTCGTGGCGGCGGTGGCGGCGGCGGGCGACCAGGACGACCACGACGAGCCCGACCGCGATCGCGGCGAGCAGGCCGACCAGCACCCAGCGCCAGACCGTGGCGGTGGTGGGGATGGGCGTGGCGTCGACCGTGGGCAGGACCAGCGGACCGTCACCGAGCGCCACCGTGTGCACGGCCGGCTCGGCCGGGGTTGCGTACGCCTGGTCAGAGGTGGCCACCACGACCCGCAGCCGGTGCCCGGCCTCGATCCGGCGGACGATCGCCGGCAGGGTGACGGTGACCGGCTGCGCCGCCTCGACGGTCCGGGGCAGGCCGGTCAGCCGGACCGGCGCGACCAGGCCGTCCGGCAGCGTGGCCGCGCCCTGCGGGTCGACGTCGTAGAGCTTCACGAAGAGCACCGCCTCGCCGGTCGACGAGGCGGCCCGGATCCGCACGGCCGGTGCGCCGACCACGTCGACCGGTTCGGGCAGCGGCGCGGACTCGAAGCGGGCGTGCTGGCCGGGGATGTCGCCGGCCACACCGTCGAGCAGCGAGCCGAGAGCCCCGGCGAACGGCACCGACGAGATGGCCGCCGGGTTGCCGTTGGGCGGGTTCGCGACCGGCTGGGCCGGCCCGGCCAGGGTCACCTCGCGACGGCCCTGCCCGGTCACGCCCGGGTAGTCGGCGGTGCGGTAACCGGTGGCCACGAGGCCCCGGTCCAGCGCGTCGAACCCGGCGATCCGGGAGAAGGTGAAGGTGTCGCCGGGCGCCTCCCCCTCGCCCCGGACGTAGTGGTCGAGCCACTGCGCGGTCAGGAACTTCACCCGGTCGGAGTCCGAGGTCGGTCCGGCGCCGCCGTCGTGGCCGCCGGTGAACCAGGCGACCCGCACCGGGGTGCCGGCGGCGGCGATGCCCCGGGCGTTGGCGTCGGCCTCGGTGAGCGGGAACAGGGTGTCGGCCTCGCCCTGCACCAGCAGGGTGGGTGCCGTGATCCGGTCGAGCACCCCGGCCGGCGAGGAGCGGCGCAGCAGGTCGACCGCGGGGCCGTCGGCCCGGCCGGTGGTGGCGATCCGCAGGTACGCGGCGCAGACGTCGGCGGCGAACCGGCCGCAGGACGGGTCCGCGGCGCCGGCCGGGGCACGGCCGGGGCCGGTGCCCGGACCACCGCCGGGCTGGGGGCTGGGCGCGCCGGCCGACGCCGGGGCGCCCTCCGGCTGCGCCGCACCGGTGCCGGAGAGCCCGGCCGGGCCGGAGCCGGCGTTGCCGCCGCCGCCGAAGAAGATGCCGGCCCAGCCCTTCTTGAACACGCCCTCGGTGGGCGCCTTGCCGGTGCTCTCCGGCAGGAAGGCGCGGGACAGGTCGTTCCAGGTGATCATCGGGACGATCGCGTCGACCCGGCGGTCCTGCGCGGCCAGCAGCAGGGCCAGGCCGCCGCCGTACGAGCCGCCGACCACGCCGACCCGGGGGTCGCCGGCCGCGTCGAGGCGGATGTCCGGGCGGGCCGCGAGCCGGTCCAGCAGGCGCTGGGCGTCCCGCACCTCGTAGTCGGGGCTGTCCAGGTGGATCTCGCCGCCGCTGCGCCCGAAGCCGCGGGCGGTCCAGGTGAGCACCGCGTAGCCCCGGGCCACCAGGTCCTCCGCGTCGGAGCGGACCGACTCCTTGGTGCCGCCGAAACCGTGCGCCAGCAGCACCGCCGGGACGCGGTGCCGGGCCGAGGCGTCGTCGGGCAGGTAGAGGGTGGTGTCCAGGTCGACCGGCTCGTCGCCGGACGGGCCCGAGCGGACGGTCACCAGCGCGGACTCGGTGCGGAAGTCGGTGCCGTCCGGGCGGGCGGCCCAAACCAGGGCGGCGGCGACCAGGACGACCACCACCACCGTGGCGACGAGCCGGCGAGGGCGGCTGGCCAGGGCGCGCCGGATCCGCGCGACGGGCAGCGGTGATCTCATGCGGCACACGCTACGGGCCACCGGCTGAGCATTCCCTGAGATCCGCCGTACGTCCGTCCGGTTGCACCGTTCGTTGTCCGGGTCCCGTCGACCGCAGAAGGTCCAGAGCGTCCCAGCGGGATGAATTCGGATCCCGTGAAATCACATCTACGAGCGCAAATGCCGCCGATCACACCTGCTGTCAGGCCATATCGGACGCTCCGTAGGTGCAAGGTCAACCGGACGTCACGCGACCCGGAGTGACGCGAAGCCGACTCGGCGACCACGCTCCCAGCCGCACCCGATTCGATTACTTTTCCGGTCCGGTGCACGGGACTGCGGAAACGGCGACCCCCCGGCTCCGGACCGTCCCCCGCCGTCGCCGGAGGAGACCGACCATGACCGTCCCCGCGCCGCGGGTCCGCCGACGGCCCTCCGTACCGGGCCGCGCCCTGCCCCTGCTGCTGGTTCTGGCGCTGCTGGCCCCGCTGGGCCTGCTCTTCGCCCAGACCGACGGGCACACCGGCGACGACCGCGAGCTGGCGGCCCGGGAACGGCTCGGCGTCCGGTACCTGCGCGCGCTCGGGCCGGTCACGGACGCGCTGACCGACGCGCAGACCACGGCGGTCGCCGGCCGGCCGGTCTCCCGGACGGCGCTCACCGCCGCCGTCGAGCAGGCGGCGCAGGTGGACAGCGCGATCGGCGACCAGCTCCGCACCCGGGAACGCTGGGCCGGCGTACGGGCCAAGCTGGAGGCCCTGCCGGAGCGCGGGCTCGCCGGCCCGCAGGCGGCCTTCCAGGCGTACGCCGAGGTCACCGACCTGCTGCTGGCCCTGCACCGGAAGGTCCGGGAGTCCTCCGGCCTGATCCGCGACCCGCGCTCCGACTCGTTCTTCCTCCAGGACTCCATCGGCGGGGACCTGCCCGCGGCCATGGTCGCCGCCGGCCGCCTCGCCGACGTGGCCACCCTCGCCCCGAGCCGGCCCGCGGCGGACCGCCCCAGGACCGTCGCCGAGCTGGCCGAACTCCGGGTCGCCGCCCTCGGGCCGGCCACCGACCTGGTGGACGACCTGCGGGCCGCCGTCGACAACTCGGAGAGCACCGACCTCGGTCCGACCGTGCTCACCCCGCTGGACACCTACCAGCGGTCGGTGGAGGCGCTGGCCGCGTTCTCGGCGCCGGCCGGGGCGGCCGGGCCCGATCCGGTCCAGCTCGGCGCCGCGCGGCGCGGCGCGCAGTCGGCCGCCGCCCAGCTCCGGCAGGTCATCCTCGACCAGCTCGACGCGCTGCTGGCGGAGCGCCTCGACGGGCTCGACCGGGACCGCTGGCTGGCCCGGACCGCCGTCGCGGTGGCCGGCGTGCTGCTCGCCGTGCTGGCCGGGGTGCTGCTCAGCGCGCTGCGGCGCGCCCGTCGCCGGGCCGCCGAGGCGGACCGCGAGCCTGCCGAGGCGGGACCGCTTCCGGCCGCGACCCGCCCGGAGCCGCCCGCCGACGGCGAACTCCTGGTGGTCGGCGGCGGGCGGGCCGGCGAAGCCGAGCGGTGGAGGCCGTTCGATGCTGCTCGGTAGGCTCCGGATCCGCGGCAGGCTCGCCCTGCTGGTCATCATCCCGCTGCTCAGCATGGTCGGGCTGGCCGTGCCGGTCGTCCTCGACCGGGTCGCCGCCGCCCAGCGGGCCTCCGACATCGCCGACACCGTCCGGGTGGCCAGCCGCATCGGCAGCCTCGTGCAGGACCTCCAGCAGGAACGGCTGCTCTCGGTGGGGTCGCTGCTCGGCCGGGTGACCCGCACCGAGCTGATCCAGAAGTCCGCCGCCGTGGACGACCGGGTCGCCGACCTGCGGGCCGAGCCGCTGCCGGCGCCGGTCCGGACGGCCCTCGACGGGGTACGCACGCTGGCCGACCTGCGGACCGCCGTGCTCGCCGGCGAGGCCACGCCGGACGAGATCATGAATGCGTTCCGCACCGTCGACATGGCGCTCATCGAGTCGCTCCGGCTGCCGTTCCAGGTCGACACCGGCACCTCGGCCGGGCGGCAGGTGCTGGCGCTGGACGCCCTGCTCCGCGCCGACGAGGGGCTGGGCGCCTGCGCCACGCTGATCGTGCTGGTCAAGACGACGGGCGACCCGAAGGTGGCCGGCTCGTACATCGCCTGCATGGCCGCCCTCATGGTGGACACCCGCCGGTTCCGCAGCCTGATCACGCCGGAGCAGACCCGGCTGGCCATGCTGGACGACGCGGCGGTCGCCGCGCGGACCAGTCCCACCTTCCTGGTCGACAGCCAGAAGGACCCGGTGGCGGCGATCGCGGCCGTGCCGGTCGACGCGCTGTTCCCCTCGGTCCGCTCGATGATCACCCTCGGCCAGTTCGTGGAGAAGAAGATCGTCGCGGACGTCATCGCCGAGACCCGGAACGAGCAGCGGGACGCGCTCGCCGCCGCCTGGCTGGTCAGCGCGGCGGCCGCCGCGATCCTGCTCACCGTGGTGCTGCTCGGCATGGCGGTGGCCCGGACCGTGGCCCGGCCGCTGACCCGGCTCACCCGCTCCGCGGACCGGGTCGCCCGGGTCGCCGAGGCCGAGCTGACCCGGGTGGTCGACGACGAGGCCGAGGCGCTCGCGCCGGTCCGCCTCGACCCGATCGACGTCCGGGCGCGGGACGAGATCGGCGACCTGGCCCGCGCCTTCGAACGGGTGCAGCGCACCGCCGCGCGGCTGGTCGAGCGGCAGGTGGCCGGCCGGCGCAACGTGGCGCAGATGTTCGGTCACGTCGGCCGGCGTACGCAGAACCTGGTCGGCCGGCAGATCGCCCTCATCGACCGGCTGGAGCGGCAGGAGACCGACCCGGGGCGGCTGGAGCACCTGTACCGCCTCGACCACATCTCCAGCCGTCTGCGCCGCAACGCCGGCAGCCTCGTGGTGCTCTCCGGCGCGACCGGCTCGGACGGGCACGTCGCGCCGGTGCCGCTGGGCGACCTGGTCCGGCTCGCGCTCGGCGAGATCGAGGACTACACCCGGGTGGACGTGCAGGTCCCCCCCGGGGTGTCGGCGGGGCCGGCGATCGCCGGCGACCTGGTGCTCGCGCTGGCCGAGCTCATGGAGAACGCGACCGCCTTCTCCCCGCCGCACACCCGGGTGCTGGTGGCCGGCGAGCAGACCGACGGCGGCGCCCGGCTCACCGTGGTGGACCGCGGCATCGGCATGACCGAGGAGCGCCTCGCCGCGGAGAACGCGCGGCTCACCCGCCGGGAACGGCTGGACCTGGCCCCGACCGAGGTGCTGGGGCTCTTCGTCGTGGGCCGGCTGGCCCGCCGGCACGGCTGGGACGTCCGGCTGGCCGCGACCGCCGGCGGCGGGGTGACGGCCCACGTGGAGATCCCGGCCGCCCTGCTGGTGGTCCGCCGTCCCGAGCGGGCCGGCGCGACCGTGGCGCGGGCCTCCGTGCCGTCCCGGGAGCGCCGGGCGCTGCCCGAGCCCACCCGGACCCCGGCCGCCGGCGAGCCGGCCGGCTTCGACGCGGCGCTGCTGAGCCGGGCCACCCGCAGCCTGGCGGCCGGGGAGTCCTGGAACGCCTTCGGCAGCCCGGCCGTCGAACCCGGGGCACCCGCCGGCGGACCGCCACCCGCCTGGCCGCCCGCCGTGGCGCCGGCCACACCGGCCCCGGCCACGCCCCGGCCCGGCGTCGCCGACCCGCCGACCCCGGTCGTCGGCCCGGCACCGGCCGCTCCCCCGGCCGCCGGGCCGGCGACCGGCCTCCCGCCCTCCGGGGCGGGACCGCTGATCCGGCAGCGGGTGCCCGGGGCGAGCCTGCCGCCCGCCGGTCCGGGCTTCGAGCCGGTGAGCGCCGCCACCGCCGACCCGGCCGCCGTCCGGGCCCTGGTCGAGGCGTTCCAGGACGGAGTACGCCGGGCCGAGGACGACACCGCCCCGGCCGTGCCCACCGCCGGCCGTCCCCGGCTCAGCCGCCGGGTGCCCGGGGCGAACCTGGCGGTGTCCCCGGTGCGGGCCGCCCCGCCGGCCCAACCGGAGCCCGGGGACCCGGCCGAGGTCCGCGACCTCATCACCGAGTTCGAGGCGGGCGTCGCCCGTGCTCTGCGCGAAGTCAGTCCAGCCCGCCGCTACGAAGAGGACCCATCACGGTGACCAGCCCGTTCCTGCACGACAACGCCGACCAGACCACCGCCGGCGGCCTCAGCCCGGAGGCGCGCACCTTCAACTGGCTGCTCGACTCGTTCACCTCCAGCACGGCCGGGGTGATGGAAGCGATCGCGGTCTCCTCGGACGGGCTGCTCATGGCCATGTCCGCCATCAAGGACCGGTCCAACGCGGAACGGCTGGCCGCGGTCGTCTCCGGCATGACCAGCCTCGCCGGGGGCGCGGCCAGCTGGTACGCGCTCGGCGGGTTGAACCGGGTGATCGTGGACATGGCCGAGGGCTACCTGCTGATCAGCGCGATCAGCAGCGGCTCGGTGCTCGGCGTGGTCGCCGACCGCTCCGCCAACCTGGGCACCGTGGCGTACGAGATGACGCTCTTCGCCGGCCGGGCCGGCGGCGCCCTGACCCCCCGGTTGATCGCCGAACTGAAGAACGCCGTCCAGCAATGACCCCGGAGGCGGCCGGCGAGGACCCGGAGCCGGAGCCCGGCACCCGGATCCGCCCCTTCCTGCGCGCGCCCTCACCCGGCCCCGGGCCGGACGCGGACGCCGGGGATCCGGCCGGCCCGCGTCCGTTCGTGCTGACCGCCGGCCGGGTCGACGGCGACCCGGCGATCGGCCTGGAGACCCAGGTGACCGCCCGCCCGGAGAGCGGCTCGTGGGCGGTGATCGCCCAGCTGCCCACGGAACTGGCGACGATCGTGGCGCTCTGCGCCGAACCGATCTCGGTCGCGGAGATCTCCGCCCGCACGCGGATGCACTTCGGCGTGACCCGGGTGCTGGTCGGCGACCTCCGCGCCGCCGGGCACCTCGACGTGCACCTCGGGGACGCCGACGACGCCCTCGACCCCGACCTCATCCTGCGAGTGATTGATGGACTCCGTGCGATCTCCTGAATGGCCGGCCGCCGCCGCCGGCGGCCCGGTCGCGAACAGCGCCGCCACCCGGTACGCCGCCCCGGCCGCCGCCGGCCCGCCGGCCGGCCGGACCGCCCCGCCGGCTCCGCCGCCGCCGTACCGGCCGCCCCAGGTGGCGGTCCCGACGGTCGGTCCGGTGGCCGCGCCGCGCGCGCCCGTCCCGGTGAAGATCCTCATCGCCGGTGGCTTCGGGGTGGGCAAGACCACCACGGTGGGCGCGATCTCCGAGATCGCCCCGCTGACCACCGAGGCGGAGATGACCAGCGCCGGGATCGGCGTCGACGACCCGGGCGCGGACTCGGACAAGACCACCACGACGGTCGCCATGGACTTCGGCTGCGTCACCATCGACCGCAGCCTCAAGCTCTACCTCTTCGGCACACCCGGTCAGGCCCGCTTCGGGTTCATGTGGGACGACCTGGCCCGGGGCGCGCTCGGCGCGCTCGTGGTGGTGGACAGCGCCCGGCTCGACGACTGCTATCCGGCGATCGACTTCTTCGAGCGGGCCGGGCTGCCCTTCGCGGTGGGGGTGAACGCCTTCGACGGCCGGCTGGCCCTCGACCTGCCCTCGATCCGCTGGGCGCTGGCGATCGGCGAGCACGTGCCGCTGGTGCAGTTCGACGCCCGGGACCGGCTCTCCGTACGGGACGCGCTGCTGGTCGTCCTCGACCGGGCGCTGCACCGGGCGACCCGGGAGAAAGGGGCCTGAACCGGCCGTCGGTTCGACCCGTGATCACGGAAGGGGTGGACGTGATGAGAGGTGATCTGGACGAGACCCTGGCCCGGCTGGCGCGGCGCGAGGAGGCGCGGCGCCGCCGGCCACCACTGGCGGGCGAGCCGGCCGGGCAGGCCGACGAGGCGGGGTGGGACGAGCGGGACGGGCGGGCGGAGCACGGCGCGTACCGGTTGCGTGGGGGCGACCTGCGGGACCCGGTCGAGGAGGTGGCCGAGGCGGTCCGCCGGGTGGTCGCCGAGCACCCCGGGCTCGCCGTCGTGGTGCGGGTGGAACTGGGCGGGCAGGCGTACCCGGTGCGGGTCGCCTGGTCCGGTCCGGAGGTGACGGTCGGTCCAGCGCCCGCGCCGGCGCCCCCGCCGGCCTGGCCCATGTCGGTGAAGACGGTGCCGGCACCCGGTCAGGACGGGATGGTCACCGACCCGGCGGCCCGGCTGGCCGAGATGATCCGGCGCGATCCCTCCCTGCTGGACGACACCGGCCCGCTCTGAAGGCCCACCGGCACGGCGTGGTGCCGGCGGCTACTGTCGGGCGGGTGGCGGAACCCGACCTGACTCTCACCGCGAGCCTGCGGCCGGCGGCGCTCGACGCCCGGCGCGGCGTCGTCCGCCTGCACCCCGAGGTGCTGACGGCGCTGGCGCTGCGCCCCGGCGACCCGGTGCGGCTGGCCGGCCGCCGGGTGACCGCCGGCATCGCCGCCCCGGCCGAGCCGACCGCGAGCAGCGCCCTGCTCTACGCCGACGACCTGCTCCTGGGCAACCTGGGCCTGCGCGACGGCGGGCAGGTCACCGTGAGCCCGCTGCCGGCGACACCGGCGCACCGGCTCACCCTGGCCGGGCCGGTCGGCGTCGTCGCCGCGGTCTCCCCCGAGATGCTCCGGCTCGCCCTGCTCGGCAAGGTGGTCACCGCCGGGGACGACGTCTCCCTCCTGCCCCAGGACGTGCTCCCCGACGCGGCGCTGCGCGGCCTGGTCGAGGCCGCCCGGCGCAGCCTGGCCACCACCGTGGGCTACGCCTGGACCAGCACCCTGCTCACCGTGGTGGCGGCCGAGCCGGCGACCGGCGCGCTGGTCACCATGGACACCGTGGTCGGCTGGGAGCACGGCCCGGCCACCCGTGGCTCCGGACCGGCCGGCGATGCGGGCCCGGCGGCACCGGCCGCGCCCGCGCCGGCCGACGGCCTGCTCGGCCCGGAGGACGCCCCCGACGTGGACGAGCTGCCGGGGCTGCGGGCGCAGGCCGAGGAGCTGACCGAGCTGCTCGACCTGGGCTTCCACCACCGCGAGGTGCTGGGCCGGCTCGGCACGACCGTCTCGCTCGGCGTGCTCGTCGGGGGCCCGGCCGGCTCGGGCAAGTCGGCGCTCGTCCGCGCGGTCGCCGCCCGGGTCCGCGCGCAGGTCCGCCCGCTGTGGGGGCCGGAACTGGCCGCGCTCAGCAACGACGCCGCCGCCCGCCGGCTGCGCGAGGCCGCCGCGGCGGTCCGCGCCAACGGGCCCGCCGTGCTGCTGGTCACGGACGTCGAGGCGGTCGCCCCGGCCGACGAGCCCGGCCCGCTGGCCACGGTGTTCCGGCAGGTGGTCGCCGAGACGGTCGGCGCCGGGGCGGCGGTGGTGTGCACGACCGGGCGTCCCGAGGCGGTGGATCCCGCGCTGCGCGCCCCGGACCTGCTCTCGCTGCGGATCACCGTGCCGCTGCCCGACGCGGCGCTGCGCCGGGAGCAGCTCACCGTGCTCACCCGGCAGGTGCCGCTGGCCGACGACGTGCGGCTGGACGAGGTGGCCGCCCGTACGCCGGGGTTCGTCGCCGCCGACCTGGCCGCGCTGGTCAGGGAGGCCGGGGTGCGGGCGGCGCTGCGGCAGAAGACGGCGGAGAACCCGACCGTGGCGATGGCCGACTTCGCCGCCGCCCTGGAGGTGGTCCGGCCGACCACGATGGCCGCGTCCACCCTGGAGCTGGCCTCGGTGACCCTGGATGACGTCGGCGGCCTGCACGAGGTCAAGCAGACGTTGACCGAGTCGGTGCTGTGGCCGCTGACCTACCCGGACACCTTCGCGCGGCTGGGCGTGACGCCGCCGCGCGGGGTGCTGCTCTACGGACCGCCCGGCTGCGGCAAGACCTACCTGGTCACCGCGCTGGCCGGCTCGGGCCGGGCCAACGTGCTGTCGGTGAAGGGCGCCGAGCTGCTCTCCAAGTGGGTCGGTGAGAGCGAACGCGCGGTCCGCGAGCTGTTCCGCCGGGCCCGGGAGGCGGCGCCCACCCTCGTGTTCCTCGACGAGGTGGACGCCCTCGCCCCGGTCCGCGGCCAGGCCACCGACGGGGGCACCACCGACCGGGTGGTCGCCGCCCTGCTCACCGAGCTGGACGGGGTGGAGGCGCTGCGCAACGTGGTGGTGGTCGGCGCGACGAACCGGCCGGAGCTGGTCGACCCGGCGCTGCTCCGCCCCGGCCGGCTGGAACGCCCGGTGTACGTGCCACCGCCGGACGGCCCGGCCCGCGCCGAGATCCTCCGTGCGGCCGCCCGCCACGTCCCGCTCGCGCCCGACGTGGACCTGGCCGCGCTCGGCGCGGAGCTGGACGGCTTCTCCGCGGCCGACTGCGCCGCGCTGATCCGCGAGGCGGCCCTCGCCGCGATGCGCGAGTCGCTGGCCGCCAGCACGGTCACCGCCGCGCACGTCGAGGCGGCCCGTACGCGGGTCCGCCCCTCGCTGGACCCGGTCCAGCTCGCCCGGCTGGAGGCCTACGCCGCCACCCGCCCGTGAGCTCAGTCGGTGGGCAGCAGCGGGCCGAGCGGCCCGAGGTCGAGGTTGAGGTCCTCGGGGGCGAGGCCGAAGTACTCGCGGAGCTGGGTCATCTGCTCCTCCAGGGCCATCAGAGTGGCGCCGACCCGTTCCACCTGCTCCTCGGTCAGGTCGCCGAGGTCGACCCGGCGCAGCGCCTGCCGTTCCATGAGCTGCCGGAGCAGCTCGATCACGGTGAGCACGAGGCTCGCCAGCCCCCGCTCGACCGAGTCCTGGTCGACGGCGAGCCGGCGGTCCAGCGGCCGGACCCGGGGCGCCGTCCACCCCGGCTCGCCCAGCGCCGCCGCCAGCTCGGCCGCCTCGTCCCGGCCGGTCACGGCGCGGCCTCCGGCTCGGGCGGGGCGAGCGCGCCGACCGAGGCGATCAGCGCGCGTAGCGAGATGCGCACCAGGTCGATGTCCGCGATGGCCAGGGTGAGGTCCCCGGTGATCACCACGCCGGTGGCGAGCACCCGGTCGAGCAGGTCGACCAGGGCCACCGGCCGGTAGGTCAGCGGGTCGTCGGCGCTGTTCGGCGCCAGCGTGGTCACGCCCATGTCGGCTCCGCCTCCGGTTCGGCGACGAAGGAGTACGGCGGCCACGGGCCGGTCAGCTCCAGCCGCAGCTCCGGGTGCCCCTCCGCCAACTCCCGGGCCAGGCCGGCGAAGCCGTCCCAGCGGTCGCGGTCGACCAGATAGGCCCCGTTCAGCACCATGGCGGTGGGCGCGCCGGACAGCCGCCGGTCCTGCGGGGCGTGCCGGCGGGCGGCGACGGCGTACCCGGCGAGGGCGGCGTGCACGGCCGCGGCCCCGTCGGCCGCGACCCGCTGCCCCTCCTCCCGGGCGGTGAGCTGGGCCTTGCGCCGCCGCAGGTACGCCGCGCCGGCCCCGCCCCCACCACCGGCGGGTTCCTCGACCCGCGGGGTGGCGCCGGGCACCACGTACCCCTTGATGCCCCACTCCGCGCGGCCGGCGAGCCGGGCCAGCGTGCCGGCCAGCTCGTCGTGCCGCTCGACCAGCACCCGGGCCACCCGGTCGTCGTCGCGGTGGACGGTGGCGAGCCGGGCCGGCACCACCGCGCCTGACCGGGACAGCGCGTCCACCACGGCGTGGTGCGCCCGGGCGGCGCGCTCCAGCCAGGCCAGGTCCTCCAGGTTGCGGCGCAGCGCGGCCTCGCCGTACTCGCTGAGCGGGGCGTCGCTGACCACAGCGACCAGGCCGGCGGCGGCCACGGCCCGGACCGGCGTGCCGGCGATGCCCGGGAGCCCGGCCGGCGTGGCCGTTCCGGTGACCACCCCGTGCAGCCAGACCGCGGTCCCGGTGTCCCGGATGGGATCAGAGGTCGTGGTCATGCCAGCCCTCCCTCGTGTCCCGCTCGGCCCGGGCGGCCACCCGCGGCCGGCGGGACGCCTCGACCTCCTCGGGGTCGCGCGGGCCCGGCTCGACCGGCGGGCGGGCCCGGGAGCTGAGCCACGGGTCGTGCTCCCACCAGTCGATGCCGATCTGCCGCGCGGTGTCCACCGAGGCGATGACCAGCCGCAGCTTCAGCGTCAGCAGCTCGATGTCGAGCAGGCTGACCCGGATGTCGCCCGCGATCACGATGCCGCGGTCGAGCACCCGTTCCAGGATGTCGCCGAGGTTCGCCGGCTCGTGGCCGGCCGGCAGCACCTGACCGGAGTTCTGCACGACCGACGGCGCCCGCCCAATGGTCATCTCAGTCCCCCTTGCCGCGCTGGTAGCGGCGCGTCCGCCGGTAGCCGAGGAGGCTGCCGGTCATGTCCAGCTCGACCTCGTACAGGCCGAGCAGGTCGGTCGACGCCGGGATGCGGTGGTCCTCGACCACCTCCACCCCGATGCGCCAGCCGTCGTCGGTGGGCTGGATCGAGGTGACCCCGAGCGGATCCTTGCCGGTGAGCGCGACGACCTGCCGCAGCCCTTCCCGGGCCGCCTCGCCCGCGCTGACCGCCTCCTCGTCGTCCTCGTCGAGATACCGCTCCTCGGCCCGACCACCGCGGTCGCGCCACCGCTCCCGGTCGCCGTCACCCCGGATCCGTGCCGTCATGGTCCTCCCCCTCGTCCGCGCCGCGCCGCACCGCGACGGCCGCCGGCCGTACCCCGCCGGGCGGGCGCCGGCCGTCGGGGCCCGGCCTCCCGCTGCGGCGGGGTACGGTCCGCCCCGGCGGCCGGCCCGGTGAGCCGCTCCAGCACCTGCTGCTGCCCCCGGTCCCGCTCCTCCGGCGTGATGTCCCCCGCCGCCGCGGCCCGGTCCAGCTCCTCCAGCTCGCGCCGGATGTTGACCGGGTTGTACTGCTGCGACTCCGCCTCGCGCGCCACCACCTTGACCAGCGCGGTGAGTCCCCGCACCGGCGCGTACGGCAGGGTCAGCAGCGTCCACAGGATGTCCACGCGGTCACTCCACCAGCCGGTGCGCGCTGACGAAGTCGTACGGGGCGAGCGGACCGATCAGCCGCATCCGGATCAGGTCCCGCCGCCGCTCGGCGAAGTCCTCCACGGCCTGGACGAACTCGTCCTCGTCGTCCCCGTCCACCAGGAACGAGACGCGCACCGCGTCCAGCTCGTGGCTGGGTGGGAGGGCGGTGTCCGCCACCACGTGCCCGCCGACCGCGTCGATCAGGTCGCGGTTCTCCGCCTCCCGGCGCAGCTCCACCGCCTGGCTGATCATCTCGCCGAGCCGGATGCGCTGCTCCCGGCTCTCCATCTCCGGCCGGCCGCGCACCTCGTCGGCGAGGGCGGCGGCGGAGGCGTTCTCCGCCAGGAGCCCGCTGATGAACTCCTGCTCGTCGAAGCGCCCGTGCACGGTGTACTGGAGCCGGTCCTCGACCTCGTCGAGGGCGGCGGCGAACCGGTCGTGGTGCGCGGCGAGCAGATCCTCCACCGCGTCCTCGCCGGTCACCACCGTGCCGAACCGGACCGGCAGCACCGGCGCGACCACGGCCGTCCCGTCGAGCAGCCGCTCGTACGCGGTCAGGTCGGCCGGCCGGCCCAGCGGCTCCTCCAGCCCGACCTCGCTGACCAGCGCGGCCAGCTCGCCGTGCCGGATCGCAATGACCTCGCCGGGCGGGGAGCCGACCCCCTCGGCCTCGGGGGTCGGCTCCACGTCGGACGGCACGATGCCGTAGATGAACAGTCCCTTCTCCTTGGCCATCTCAGAGCTCCCTGTCCCGCCGTCGGCGCGGCCGCTCCCGCTCCCGCTCCCGCTCCGAACCGCGGTCCCGGATCGAGTCGGCCACCGCGCCGCTGATCTCCTGGGCCGCCTTGCCGAGCCCGGAGACCGCCTTGCCCTTGGTGGCCGCGCCGGCCGCGTCACCGACGAGGTCCGGCAGGCCCTTCTGGTCCTTCGGCACGATGCTCAGCCGGTCGACCGCCTCGGCGAACCGCAGGTACGTATCGACACTGGCGATAACAATCCGTGCGTTGATCTCCAGGAGCTGGATACCGACCACGGCGACCGACACCTGGGCGTCGATCACCACGCCCTTGTCCAGCACGGTCTCCACAACGTCGGCGAGGGTGCCTCCACCGCCGCCGCTGGTGCGTTCCAGGGCGCTGCCCGGCTGTCCCGTCGTGGTGGCCACGGTCATTCCTCACGCTCCTCCCGCCGGCGGCGCACCACCGGCCGTCGTGGTGTCTCGGGAGCCCGCCGGACCGGGCGCGGGCGCTCGGGGCGTGCCTCCCGCTCCTCGCGCGGCTGGGGGCGGCGCGCCCGCTCGGGGGCGCGGCGGCGCGGCGGCTCCTCCTCCTCGGGCTCCTCGGCGTACTCGTCGTCGTCGAAGTCGTCGCCCTCGTCGTAGTCCGCGTACTCCTCCTCGGGAGCGGGACGGCGACGCTGCGGCGGCCTGCGGCGGCCGCGCGGTGCGGGCCGGCGCTCCTCCTCCGGCTCCTCCTCGGGCTCCTCTTCGGGTTCCTCTTCGGGCTCCTCGGCGCGGCCCCGGGCCTGCCGCTCCTCGCGGCCCTCCCGCTCCTCGCGGGCCTCCTGCTCCTCGCGGAGCGCGGTCTCGTGGTCCTTGACCACCTGGGAGTCCTCGATCTCACCGCGCCAGCCCTCGACCGAGTCGGGGTCGAGCACGGTCTGCGTCATCATGTGCCGGACGAAGTGCTTCAGCTCCAGCCGGACCCGGCGGCCCTGGGCGCGCCACAGGTTGCCGGTGTGCTCGAAGAGGCCCTGCGGGTGGTACTCCAGCACGACCAGGATCCTGGTCAGCTCGGGAGCGACCTCGTGGAAGCTGACCGTGCCGTCGACGGAACCCTTCTCGCCCTTGGACCGCCAGTGGATGAGCCGGTCCGGGATCTGCCGGACGATCGTGGACTCCCAGGTCCGGTGCGACCAGAAGACCTGCGCCTTCCAGGTCATCTTCCCGTCCGAGTCCCAGTCGGCCTGCTCAACCTTCTTCATGAAGCTCGGGAAGTCACCGAACTGGGTCCACTGGTTGTACGCGACCCGGACCGGCACACCGACCTCGATCGTCTCGACGATGTTGGTGACCTTGAGCTTCTTGCCGCCGCCCTTGCCTCCCTTGCCGCCGCCGAACGCCGACATCAACTTCTCCTTACCGCCGGCCAGGCCGGCATGGAACATGGCCTTGACCGGGGAACTGCCCTCGGCGAGCTTCTGCGCGCCGGTGGCGGCGGCGACCAGGCCGGGGCCACCGCCCTGCTTGGCGTAGTCGCTCAGTCGCCCGGTGGCGCCGGTGATCCGCTCGGTGACCACGTGCATGGCCCGCTCACCGATGGCCGAGGCCAGGTTGCGCAGCTCGCCGCCGAGCTGCTCCCGTGCCTTGTCCGTGAGGTTGCTGGTCGCCATGGTCACCGCCCCCGCTGCCGTCGCGCGACGACCGGGCGCCCGCCCCGGTCCGTCTCGTCCTCCGCGGTGGGCTGCTCGTCCAGCTCCTCCTCGTCGTCGGCGGCCGAGCGCTGGTCCTCCGCCGGCTCCTCGTCCGGCCGGCCGCCGCCGGACTTCCGGCGCAGCGCGTCGGCGCTGCCGCGCAGCTTGCCGCTGATGGCGTCGATGCCGCTGCCCGCCGCCGCGGTCGCCGCGGCCTTGCCGGCCGTGGCCAGCGGGGCGCCCAGCTTGCCGAGGCCGCCGAGCTGGGGGACGTTCAGCAGGTCCGTGCCGAGCTGCATCAGCCCGCCCGGTCGCTGGCTGGCCCGCCCGGCCGCCACCGCGGCGGCCAGGGTGAGGGCGGTACGCATCTTCTTCCGGCGCCCGAGGAGGTAGCCGAAGCCCACCGCCAGCGCTACCCGTGCTCCGCTCTTCATCAGTTCTCCTTCGCTTCCCCGGCGGAAGCGGACACCTCATCTGGAGCAGGCCCGGAAAGACAGCTGCCGGGGATCAGCGGAAAAGGGGCCTGCGACCGACGTTCCGTATCAGCGGACCCGGCGGGCAGTACCCGTCACCCCACCGGCAAAACATTCCGGCGGAGCCAGGGAGACGCGGTTAACTACGGAATTGGATAACCGGGAGAGAGACGGGACGAAGAGCACAAAGCGGGCAGACGGACCGCGCAGGCCAGGGAGAACTCAAAACAGTTTACTCAGGGCAATTAGCAATTCAGTGCGTCGGCAGAGCGGAATCGAGACACATTCTCGCGCGCAGCTTTCCGTCTTCCTCGCGCAATTCCGCACCACATTTACGAAGGACCGAAACGGCGCCCTGGTTGTCCGGTGTCGTCTCGGCCACGACGGTGTGCATGCCGGCCGCGGCGGCGGCGTGCAGCAGCTCCCGCAGGGCCGCGGCGCCCAGCCCCTGGCCGCGCGCCGAGCGGCCGAGCCACATCCCGGTCTCCACGGTCCCCGGCTCGTCGCACCGGGTCATCCGGACCATGCCGACCACCTCGCCGCCGGCGACGATCGCGTACATGCGGGTGCGGGTCGGGCCGTCCAGCCCGCCGAAGCTCGCCCGGTGGAACTCACGGAAAGCCTCCCGGCGGGCCAGCGACCAGCCCGCCGGTGCCTGCACCGGGGGCATGACATCCTCTGGCTCCGCCTCGGCAGCCGCTACGGAGAGCAACGGCTCCAGGTTGCCTTCGTCCACCGGCTCCAGTCGTACGGCACCCCTCACGAGGCGCAGTCTGCCGGTCGTACCGGCCCAAGTCCACCCCTTTGGGCCCGGACTGCCGGTCCGGCCGAGGGGGTCGACCGGTCGTACCCCCGGGGTGTTCCGACCTCACGCTCCGTTGTCAGCCGACCGGTCCGTTCTGGCGGTGAGGGTGCTCACTCGGGCGGGGCGAACTCGCAGAGCACCACCGAGGCGTCGTCGGTGCGCTTGCGCCGGCGCAACCGGTCCGGATGGTCCCGCTCGGCCGCCCGGACGCGGTCGATCAGCCCTCCCGGGCCCTCGGCCGTCGCCACATCGAGCAGGCCGGCCCAGTCGAAGAGGCCGAACTGATCGACCGCGCAGGAGGCGCCGTCGCTCAGCAGCGCGGCCCGTCGCACCGCCCCCGGCCCGCGCAGCGGCAGCGTTCCGGTCACCGCGTGGTACGCCGCGTCCGGGTCGGTGGCGGCCGCCCAGTAGCCGTGCGTCCGGTTCATCCGGGTCCGCTGCAGGGTGACCGCATGGCGGAACCGGGTGGCCGGGTCGCCCCCGTCCGGGAGCGCGGCCGCGGTCCGACGCAGGTCCGCCAGTGCCGCGTCCAGCCGGTCGTCGGAGACCGCACCGATCCGGTCGCCGGTGTCGAGCACCAGCGGGCTGTCGCAGAGCACCAGGTAGTCCACCTGGTCGCCGCCCTCCCGGAGGAGGCAGACGGTGGAGGACGGGGTGCCCGGGTGGTCCAGGTCGCAGTCGCCGCCGTGGTCCGCCCGCACCGCCAGGATCGCCGCCGCCAGGCTGCTCATCAGCGTGGCCGCCGGGCGGGCCGCGACGGCCAGGCCGATCCGGGCGGCCAGGTGCCGCACGTACCACGCCGGGCCGTGCACGCAGCCGGTGTCGAAGCCCTCCGGCACGGTGGCCCCGTCGAGGACACCGACCAGCGGGCCGAACCGGAAGACCACGTCCTCGTTCTCCAGCCGGCCGGGGGCCGGATCGGAGGCGGAGCGTACCCGCATCATCGGCGCCGTCCCGACCGGCCGGGCCGCCCGGCTGCCGATCGGGTACCGGCGGTCTGGTGCCCCCATCCGTCTGCTCCCTCCGTCGCCGTCCGCCGCCTACCCGGAGCGCCGGAGCCCATGCCGGGGCGGGCGGACCCGAGGGTGGCGCGGCCGGTCAGCGCCGCCGGTTCCGGGCCCGGGACGAGCGCAGCCGGCGCAGCCGGCCGACCAGCACCGGCTCCGCGGCCAGCGCGGCCGGCTGGTCGAGCAGCGCGTTGAGCAGCTGGTAGTAGCGGGTCGCCGAGAGCCCGAAGGTGTCCCGGATGGCCTGTTCCTTGGCGCCCGCGTGCTTCCACCACTGCTGCTCGAAGGCGAGGATCCGTCGCTCCCGCTCGGTCAGCCCGTCGGTCTCCCCGGGCTCCGCCGGAGCTGCCGTCGCCGGCCCGTCGTCCGGCGGCGCGGCCTCGACCGCGGGGGCGGAGCGGGGTGGCGGGACGGTGACGCCGGCCTCCCGGCGCGCGACGTCGGCGGTCCCGGACGACTCGGGCCGGTCGGTGGCGGCCCGCTCCGTGGCGTCGGCGGGCAATGGCGCTCCTCAGCAGGACGGGGAGGGCCGGCGCGAACGACGCCGGCCGGGGGACCCCAGCCTAACCAGGGTCCGCCCGGCCCGCATCGGACGCGGGGTGCGCGCCGGTCAGGTGATGTCCCGCCGGCGCATCGACCAGAACGCGCCGATCAGCACGGCGGCGGCACCCACCCCGAACACCAGCGCCGACTGCTGCCAGGTCACCACCAGCTTGGCGGGTTCGCACGCGCCCTTGGCGAACTGGCAGGTGTCGTAGTCGAAGAGTTCCACCTGCTTCATGAACCACGACTGGGCGTACGTGGACAGGACGTAGCGGTCGCCGAACGGCACGGAGAGCACGGCCACCGCGATCCGGATGCCGATCTCGCTGATCGCGAAGACCGCCACGGCCGCGCCGAGCGCCATCGCGGTGTGCCGTCCCAGCGAGGCGAGCGCGAAGGCGACCCCGCCGACGAGCAGGATGAGCCCGACCGCCCGCAGCCCGTCGAGGCCGATGGACTGCCACACGCCGGCGGTCACCTTGGCGGTGGTCCCCCGGTAGCGGCCGATGAGCCAGAAGGCGAGCGTCCAGAAGGCGCCGAGCACCAGGCTCACCCCGAGCACCGTGGTGAGCAGCGCGGCCAGCTTGGTGCCCAGCACGGCGAGCCGTTTCGGCCGCCAGAGCAGCAGGTTCATCATTCCGCCGGTGCTCCACTCGGCACCCACGTACGAGGCGCCCACGATGAACGCGAAGAGCGCCACCGCCCCGGCGAAGACCGCGATGAACATGGGGAACTCGGCCCGGAAGTCGAACTGGTAGGGCAGGTTCCACTTCGGGTCGAACATCTCCGGCTGCGGCTGCCAGTCCCGGCCGCAGTTCGGGCCGTACCGTTCCTCGGTGTCCTGGTCGCCGCGGGCCTTGGCGGCGTCGCAGTCGGCGACCGTCTTCTTCCAGTCCGACAAGGCCCGCTGGTACTGGGCCTCGGACTCGACCTGGGCGGCCGCGACCGTCTCCTTGGAGAGCTGGTGGCTGGAGAAGCTGAACGCGGTGGCCACCGTGGCCAGGCCGAGCAGGAGCAGGACCAGCAGCAGCCGGGTGACCCGGCGCTTGCTGAGCCGGCGCAGTTCGGTGACGTACAGGCTCATGCGCCCCAACCTCCCGTGGTGGCGCCGCTGCCCGGCTCACCGACCTTCGTGGACTGGTCGACCTGCCGGTGTTGGCCGGGGACCGGCGCGGTGGCGGTCAGTTCGAGGAAGACGCTCTCCAGGTCGACCGCGACCGGGGTCAGCTCGCTGACGTAGAGGCCCTGCTCGGCGAGGACGCGGCTGACCGAGGCCGGCTTGTCGACGCCGGACAGCATCAGGTGGTCGGGCTCGGCGGCGACCCGGATCCCGGCCCGGGTCAGCGTCTCGGCCGCCTGCGGCAGGTCGGTGACCGCCTCCAGGCGGACCCGCACGGCGCCCTGCGAGTGCGCGGCGAGCACCTCGTCGACCGGCCCGAACGCGACCCGCCGGCCCAGCGAGATGATGGTGACCGAGTCGCAGATGAGCTGGATCTCGCCGAGGATGTGGCTGGACAGCACCACGGTCATCCCGGCGGAGGCGAGGTCGCGCATCAGCCCGCGCATCTCCCGGATGCCGCCCGGGTCGAGGCCGTTGGCCGGCTCGTCCAGGATCAGCAGCGTCGGGTTCTTCAGCAGCGCGGAGGCGACCGCGAGCCGCTGCTTCATGCCGAGCGAGTAGGTCTTCACCCGCTCTCCGGCCCGGTCGCGCAGCCCGACCAGCTCCAGCACCTCGTCGACCCGCTGCCGGGGCAGCTCACCGGCCTGCGCGAGCAGCCCGAGGGTGTCCCGGGCGGAGAAGTGCGGGAAGAACTGCGGGCTCTCCACGATGGCACCGACCTGGCCGGCGACCGCGGGCAGCGCCTGCGGCAGCTCCTGGCCGAGGATGGCCATCCGGCCGCCGTTGGGCCGGATCAGCCCCAGCAGCGTCCGTAGCGTGGTGGTCTTGCCCGAGCCGTTGGGGCCGAGGAAGCCGTGCACCTGGCCGGCCTCGACCCGCATGTCGAAGCCGTCGAGCGCGTGGCGGACCCCGCGTTTCCGGCTCCGGTACGTCTTGCGGAGACCCTCGATCTCCAGGACAGCCGACAAGCTGACCTCCCCCGATGAGTAGGTGTCAGCTCGACACCATACGCGGTATGCAGCCGGTGACAATACCCGGTATGCATCGGGGTTTTCCCGGATTCGGGTCAGGCGCGCCGGGACGTGGCGCCGGGGACGGAGGAAGGTGGCGTCAGGCGCAGACGACGTGCACGCCCGCGTCGCGGAACGCCTGCACCACGGCCGGCGACGCGCCGGAGTCGGTCACCAACGTCTCCACCCGGTCCACCGGGCAGATCCGGGCGAACGCGTGTCCGCCCAGCTTGGACGAGTCGGCGATGACCACGACCCGCTTGGCCCGGGCCACCATGAGGCTGTTCATGGCCGCTTCGCCCTCGTGGTGGGCGGCGGCGCCGAGCTGGGGGTCGATGGCGTCCACGCCGAGCAGCGCCACGTCCAGCGTCACCTCGCGCAGCAGCGCCCCGCCCAACGGGCCGACCAGCTCGAACGACTTCGGCCGGACCACGCCGCCGGCCACCACCACCTTCATCCGCGAGCGCACCAGCAGCTCGTTGGCGATGTTCAGGGCGTTGGTGACCACGGTGAGCTGGGCGCCCTCGGCGCTGGTGTTCAGGTCGGGGCGGACGGCGAGGGCCCGGGCCACCTCGGTGCTGGTGGTGCCGCCGTTCAGGCCGACCACGGTGCCCGGGGAGACCAGCGCGGCGGCGGCCGTGCCGATGCGCTGCTTCTCGGCCGAGTGCTTGGCCGTCTTGTAGCGCAGCGGCAGGTCGTAGGAGACGCCGTTGGCAACCGCGCCGCCCCGGGTCCGCGTGATCATCTGCTGCTGGGCGAGCTGGTCGAAGTCACGCCGGATGGTGGCCTGGGAGACGTCCAGGCGCTCGGCCGCCTCCTCGACGCTGACCCGGCCGCTGTCGGTCAGCATCTCGAGCAGCGCGTTCCATCGGGCGTAGCGGTCCACCGCGGGGCCTCCACTGACTCTGCACGAACGGTGATTGATTGCGTGCACAGTAGTGCGCGAAACTGGCGAGGCGCAAAACCACGCCCTGCGCGATGTGGGAGCCGGTTGCCACGGCCACCCTGAATCGCGCAGAATGGCGCGCGAAAGGCGGCCATATCGCGCCGTATTGCGCAAGGTCTCCCCCTGGCGAGGAGTTGTCATGGCGTACGTGCACGCGGAGATCGCGAGCCAGCCCGACTGCTGGCGGGAGGCTGCGCGGCTCGCCCCGAGCGTCGCCGACCGCCTGCCGCGACCCGGCGAGCGGGTCGCCGTCGTCGGCTGCGGCACGTCGTGGTTCATGGCGGCGGCGTACGCCGGTCTGCGCGAGCGCGCCGGCCAGGGCGAGACCGACGCCTTCCAGGCCAGCGAGTTCCCCACCGGCCGCCGCTACGACCGGGTCATCGCGATCACCCGCTCCGGCACCACCACCGAGGTGCTGGACCTGCTCGCCGCGCTGCGCGGGCAGCTGCCCACCACGGCCCTGGTCGGCGATCCGGCCTCCCCGGCCGTCGAACTGGCCGACGCGGCGGTGCCGCTGCCCTTCGCCGACGAGCGCTCGGTGGTGCAGACCCGCTTCGCCACCACCGCGCTCGCGCTGCTCCGCGCCCACCTCGGCGAGGACCTGGGCCGGCTCGCCGCCGACGCCGAGGTGGCCGTCCGGGCCCCGCTGCCCATCGACCCGGCCACCATCGAGCAGGTGACCTTCCTGGGCCGCGGCTGGACCGTCGGGCTGGCCCAGGAGGCCGCGCTGAAGTGCCGCGAGGCGGCCACCTTCTGGGCCGAGGCGTACCCGGCCATGGACTACCGGCACGGCCCGATCTCGATCGCCGCCCCCGGCCGGCTGGTCTGGGCGTTCGGCGGGATCCCGGAGGGGCTGCCGGAGGACGTGGCCGCGACCGGCGCCGCCTTCGTGCACAGCCGAACGCACGGCTGCCACACGGTGCTCACGAGCTGGGCGGCCGGGCGCAACCCGGTGGACCCGATGGCCGACCTGATCCTCGCCCAGCGCTTCGCCGTCGCGCTGGCCACCAGCCGCGGCCTCGACCCCGACGCGCCCCGGCACCTGACCCGCTCCGTGGTGCTTGCGTGAGCGCGAGGAGTGAGCCGGGGTTGCGAGCCCCGCAGTCGCGAACACAGGAGACACCGTGAGCGCGAGGAGTGAGCCGGGGTTGCGAGCCCCGCAGTCGCGAACACAGGAGACACCGTGAGCGCGAGGAGTGAGCCGGGGTTGCGAGCCCC
>NZ_JBEXLM010000025.1:93265-105547 GCF_040609975.1 Micromonospora sp. NPDC004551
GCAGTCGCGAACACAGGAGACACCGTGACTCCAGGCGGCGAGGTCGTCGTCGCGTTGGACGTGGGCGGCACCGGGATGAAGTGCGCCCTGGTCCGCCCGGACGGCGCCACCGTGCACGCCGAGCGGCACGCCACCGACGCGGCGCGCGGCCCGGAGGCGGTGGTGGGCACGATCCTCGACGTGGCCGAGGGGCTGGCCGACAAGGCACGCGCCGACGGCCTCACCCCGGTGGCCTGCGGCATCGCCGTGCCCGGGGTGGTGGACGAGGCCCGCGGGGTCGCCGTGTGGTCGGCGAACGTGGGCTTCCGGGACGTACCCCTGCGGGAGCTGGCCTGGACGCGGCTCGGCCTGCCCACGGCGCTCGGCCACGACGTGCGGGTGGGCGGCCTGGCCGAGGCGCGGCTCGGCGCCGGGCGGGACGCCGGCCACGTGCTCTTCGTCGCGATCGGCACCGGCATCGCCGCCGCCCACGTGGTCGACGGGTCGGCCGCCGCCGGCGCGCACGGCGCCGCCGGGGAGATCGGCCACATCCTGGTACGCCCCGGCGGCCCGCGCTGCGGCTGCGGCCGGCCGGGCTGCCTGGAGGCGATGGCCTCGGCCTCGGCGATCGGCCGCCGGTACGCCGAGCTGTCCGGCGCCCCCGCCACCGCCGCCGAGGTGGCCGACCGGGCGGCGGCCGGTGAACCGCTGGCCGGCGAGGTCTGGGCGGATGCGGTCGAGGCGCTCGCCGACGGCCTGGCCACCGGTCAGGCGCTCTTCGACGTGGCGACCGTCGTGATCGGCGGCGGGCTGGCCCAGGCCGGCCCCCGGCTGTTCGACCCGCTGCGCGCGGCGCTGCGCGAGCGCCTGACCTTCCACCGCGAGCCGCGCCTGGTCGCGGCGGCCCTCGGCGACGAGGCCGGCTGCCTCGGCGCCGCCCTGCTGGCCCTGGACACCCTGGCGAAGGAGCCCCGATGACCCTGCGCGTGACCGGCAAGGTCGTGACCCCGACCGGCGTGTTCCGGCAGGGTTGCGTCGAGATCGTCGGCGACCGGATCCGGGCCGTCGCGGAGTACCCGACGGTCCGCGACGGACACTGGATCGTGCCGGGCTTCGTCGACATGCACACCCACGGCGGAGGCGGGCACACCTTTACCACCGGCGACGCGGAGTCGGCCCGGCAGGCCGCCGAGTTCCACCTCGGGCACGGCACCACCACCCTGCTGGCCAGCCTGGTCAGCTCCCCGTTCCCGCTGATGCGCGAGGCCACCGCCGCCTACCGGCCGCTCGTCGAGGCCGGGGTGCTGGCCGGCGTCCACTTCGAGGGGCCCTACCTGTCGGCGGCCCGGTGCGGCGCGCAGAACCCGGAGTTCCTGCGCGACCCGTCCACCGAGGAGCTGACCGAGCTGATCGAGCTGGGCGGCGGCGCGGTCCGGATGGTCACCCTGGCCCCGGAGCGGGACGGCGCCCTGGAGGCGATCAAGCTGCTGGTCGGCCAGGGCGTCGTGGCGGCCGTCGGGCACACCGACGCGACCTGGGAGCAGACCCGGGCGGCCGTGGCGGCCGGCGCGAGCGTCGGCACCCACCTGTTCAACGGGATGCGCCCGGTGCACCACCGCGAGCCGGGGCCGGTGGTGGCCCTGCTGGACGCGCCGAACGTGGTCTGCGAGCTGGTCGCCGACGGGGTGCACCTGCACGACGGCATGCTCGGCTTCGCCACCTCGGTGGCCGGTCCGGACCGGGCCGCCCTCATCACCGACGCGATGGCCGCCGCCGGCATGCCCGACGGCGAGTACGAGCTGGGCGGCCAGGGCGTCACGGTCGCCGACGGGGTGGCGCGGCTCAGCCGCGACGGCGCGATCGCCGGCAGCACCCTGACCATGGACGCCGCGCTGCGGCACGCCGTCGCCGCGGGGATCGCCCTGCCGGACGCCTGCCGGATGGTCGCCACCACCCCGGCCCGGGCCATCGGCCTCGGCGACCGGGTGGGCGCGCTCCAGCCCGGCCTGCGGGCCGACCTGGTCGTCCTCGACGACGACCTCAACGTGGTCCGGGTGATGCGCGCCGGCGCCTGGGTGGAGTGACGCCGCGGGCCGGGTTCAGCCCGCGGTGGGCACCTCGACGCCGAGCACGGCCTGCTCGTCCGGGCGGTGCACCAGCACGTCGGCCAGGTAGGACTGCACCGCCTGGCGCATCCCGACGTCGCGGCCGGCCCGCTCGGACAACAGCCACTTGTGCTCGATGATCTGGGCGAACAGCTCCTGCGGCTCCAGCTTGCGGCGCAGGTGCGCGGGCACCGCCCGGACCACCGGCTCGAACACCTCGGTCAGCCAGCGGTGCGCGGCCTGCTGCTCGTCGGTCAGGTCGCTCTCCACCCGGTACGCGTCCAGGTCGTTGAGGAGCTTGCGGGCCTGGTTCTCCTCGGCGTCCAGGCCGGTCAGCCGGAGCAGCCGCCGGGTGTGGTAGCCGGCGTCGACCACCTTGGGCCGGACCAGGTAGCGCCCGTTGTCGACCGTCGACATGGCCACTTCGGCGACGTCGAAGCCCAGGTCGTTGAGGCGGCGGATGCGGCCCTCGATGTCGTGCCGGGCCTCCCGCTCGATCTGCTGCTCGTAGGTGATCTCGTGCCAGAGCCGCTCGTAGCGCTGCACGACCTGCTCGCAGACCTCCTCCGGGTCGATCGACTCGTGCAGCAGCCCGGCGGCCTGGAGGTCCAGCGCCTCGCCGAAGATGTTCACCCGGGCGATCTCCAGGTCCTCGCCGCGCTGGCCGTTGGAGAGCGAGGGGCGCAGCGCGCCGGTCTCCGCGTCGACCAGGTAGGCGGCAAAGGCGCCCGCGTCCCGCCGGAACAGCGTGTTGGACAGCGAGCAGTCGCCCCAGAAGAAGCCGGTCAGGTGCATCCGGACCAGCAGCACCGCCAGCGCGTCGAGCAGCCGGTTCATGGTCTCCGGGCGCAGGGTCCGGGAGAACAGCGCCCGGTAGGGCAGCGAGAACTGGAGGTGCCGGGTGATCAGCACCGGGTCGAGGGGCTCGCCGTCGTCGGTCTGCCGGTCGGCCACGATCGCGATCGCCTCCACCGACGGGAAGTCGATCCGCTCCAGCGCCCGGAGCAGGTCGTACTCCCGTTCGGCGACCCGCTCGCCGGTCTCCTTGACCGCGTAGACGTAGCCGCCGAGCCGGACGAAACGCACGATGTGCCGCGAGATCCCCTGCGGCAGCGCGACCAGGTGTTCGGCAGGCCACTCCTCCAGCGGGGTCGACCAGGGAAGGTCGAGCAGCGCCGGGTCGACGAGGGCCGAGGTGATCCGCACGGGGACCAGTGTGACCGCTGACCCCCGGGAAGCGCTTCCCTTCGTGGTTGGGCCCACAGCCGCCGATGCCCGGGCCGGTCCCGCGCCGCGGGCGGCCGGTAGCGTGGTCGCGTGCGGGAGACAACCGGGGTACGCCGGGCGCCGCGGCTCCGGCCCGTCCGGCCGGCCGGCTGGTGGTGGGACGGGCTGCTGCTCGCCGCCCTGGTGGCGCTCACCGTGGCGCTTGCCGAGGGGCACCTCTTCGGGCTCGACCGGGCCGTCGCCGACTGGTCCGAGGCGCACCGGCCGACCGCCGCCCGGTGGGCCGCCATGGGGCTCAACCTGCTCGGCCAGGGCACCCCGCTGACCCTGCTCGCGGCCGGGCTCGGCGTGCTGCTGGCGGTCCGGCTCCGCTCGGTCCGCCCGGTGCTGCCGCCGGTCGCCGCGTTCGTGCTCACCTACCTGACCATCGGGCCGCTGAAGGTGTGGACCGCGCGGCCCGCGCCGAGCGCCAGCGTGAAGGAACCGTTCCTGGCGCCCGAGCAGACCCTCCCGCTGTTCCAGCACGATTTGCCGGTGCGCTTCGCCCAGTCGTACCCGTCGGGGCACGTGGCCAACGCCATCGTCTGGTACGGCGTGCTCGCCCTGCTGCTGGCCCCGCTGCTGCGCACCTTCGGCCGGACCGTCCCGCCCCGGCTGGTCACCGTGGTCCGCGTGGTGCCGCCGCTGGTCGTCCTCTGCACCACCATTTACCTGGGCTGGCACTGGCTGACCGACTCGGTGGCCGGGCTGCTGCTCGGCCTCCTGCTGGACCGGTTGCTGCGCCGGGTGCCCTGGGACGACCTGCCGTTGCCCGGCCCGCTGCGGGACCGGGACCGGCCGTTCACCTCCGTCCCCTAGCCTGCGTTCGTGGCAGAACTGGCGCGCCGGCTGGGCGTACGCGACGCGGTCGTCATCGGGCTGGGGTCGATGCTCGGCGCGGGCGTCTTCGTGGTCTTCGCCCCCGCCGCGGCGGCGGCCGGCGGTGCCGGCCTGCTGGTCGCGCTGGCCGTGGCCGGCTTCATCGCCTTCTGCAACGCGACGAGTTCGGCCCGGCTGGCCGCCCGCTACCCGGAGTCCGGCGGCACCTACGTCTACGGCCGCGAGCGGCTGCACCCGTTCGCCGGCTTCCTCGCCGGCTGGGGCTTTGTGATCGGCAAGACGGCGAGCTGCGCGGCCATGGCGCTGACCATCGGGGCGTACCTCTGGCCGGAGCGTGCGCGGCTCGTCGCCGTTCTCGCGGTGGTGGCGGTGACCGCCGTGAACCTGCGCGGGGTGGGAAAGACCGCGACCGCCACCCGGGTGCTGGTGGGCGTGGTGCTCGTCGTGCTCGCCGTGGTGGCGGTGACCGGCGCGCCGCACGTGGCGCCCGACCGGCTGGCCGGCTTCGCCGACACCGGCGTCCGGGGCGTGCTGACCGCCGCCGGCCTGCTCTTCTTCGCCTTCGCCGGGTATGCCCGGATCGCCACCCTCGGCGAGGAGGTCCGCGACCCGGAGCGCACCGTCCCGCGAGCCGTGCCGCTGGCACTCGGCGTGGTGCTGGCGATCTACCTGGTGCTCGCCGTGGTGGCGCTCGGGGTGCTGGGCCAGGCGCGGCTGGCCGCCGCGTCCGCCCCGCTGGCCGAGGTGGTGACCGCCGCCGGGCTGCCCGGGCTGACCTGGCTGGTGCGGGCCGGGGCGACCGTGGCGGTGACCGGGGTGCTGCTCTCCCTGCTGGCCGGGGTCGGCCGGACCACGCTGGCGATGGCCCGCCGCCGGGACCTGCCGGGCGCGCTGGCCGCCGTGCATCCGACGTACCGGGTGCCGCACCGCGCCGAGCTGGCCGTGGCCGCCGTGGTGATCGTGGTGGTGTCCCTGGCCGACGTGCGGGGGGCGATCGGCTTCTCCAGCTGCACGGTGCTGGTCTACTACGCGATCGCCAACGCCTCGGCGCTCACCCTGGGCCGGGATCCGGCCCGGAAGCTGCCGGTGCGGCTTCTGGCCGCCTTGGGGCTGGTCGGCTGCCTGCTGCTCGCGGTGAACCTGCCGGTCGGCAGCGTGCTCAGCGGCTTCGGCGTGCTCGCCCTCGGCGCACTCTGGTACGCCCTCCGCCACACCACCCGCACGAGCTGACCAGGGTCACTCGTCGGGTTGGCGGGGGGCCGGGGCGCCGGTCGGGGCGGGCGGCGGTGCCGGCGTGGTCTCCCGGAGCAGGGCGGTGAGCCCGGCCCGCCGGGCCACCACGGTCAGCCGGTCCCCCGCCTGGATCACCATGCGCGGGTCGGTGGACCACTCCGTCTTCTGCCCGGCCCGGGTGTAGGCCAGCAGGCGCACCTCGCCGGGGCGGGCCACCGCGGCGAGCGTCCGGCCGTCGAGCGGGGAGCCGGCCACCACCGGGACCTCGGTGACCAGCAGCGCGTGCCGGTCGACCGGGATGGTGGCGATCACCGCGCGGTCCAGCATGGCGGCCGCGAACGCAGGGGCGGCCAGGTACGACACGCTGCGCGAGATGCCGATGCCGAACGCCTGCTGGATGCGCTCGGCGAAGTCGCCGTCGAAGAGGCGCAGCACCACCCGCAGGTCGGGGTCGAGGGAGCGGGCGTTGAGCGCGGCGCGGAGGTTGACCCCGTCGTCGGTGGAGACCACCACGAGCGCCTGGCTGGTGTCGACGGAGGCGGCCCGCAGCGTCTCCTCCTGGCCGGCGTCCCCGATGATCAGCGGCACGCCGAGCCGGTGCGCCAGCGGTGCGCCGCGCGCCTCCGGGTTCTTGTCGATGGCCACCACCTCGACGCCGAAGTCGTGCAGCTGGGCCATCACCCGGGTGCCGATGTTGCCCAGCCCGACCACCACCACGTGCCCGGACCGGTCGGGCTGGATCCGGCCGGCGTGCAGGGCGAGCCGCGCGTTGACGATGCCGTCGACCACGGCGGCCGTGATCAGCGGGATCAGCGCCAGCCCGGCCAGGTTGAGCACCACCTGCATGACCTGGGCGGCGAGCGGCTTGGCGAGGTCGGGATCCTGCCCGCTCAGCGTGGTCACCAGGGTGAGGTAGAGCGCGTCGGACCAGTTGACGTGGGCGGCCCGGGCGTTGAGCCAGCCGAGCACGGCGATCACCGCCAGCAGCACCAGCACGGCCAGGCCGATCTTGCGGGTGGCGAAGCTGCGGATGGCGCGGAGCAGCACCGCGACCGGCTGCCGGCGACGGCGGGCCCGGACCAGCCGGCGGGCGGCCAACTCGGTGCCGGGCGGCTGTCCGGTCGCCTCGGCCAGCACCACGTCGGCGGATGCCTCGTCGGCGGGCAGCACCCGGACGAGCTCCGGGTCGGTGGTGACGGCCAGCCCGCTGAGCACGTCCTGCGGGCGTACGTCGGCGCGGCGGGCCACGTAGAGGGTGCGGCCGGCGTGCCGGAAGTGCGTCGGGGCCAGTTCGCCGAGGGCGGCGGCCACGAAGGCCGGTGCGGAGATCGAGGCGTCGGAGAGCACCGCCGAGTCGGGGAAGAGCTGCCGCAGGCCGTTGGCGAGGCTGGTGTTGAACATCCGGACCACCAGGCGCAGCCGCGGCTCGACCTCCTGGGCGCAGAGCGCGGCGTGCATGTTGCCCACGTCGTCCTGGTGCAGCAGGGCCAGCCCGTCCGCCCCGGCCAGCCCGGCCCGGCGGAAGGTGGTCTCGTCGAGCCGGTCCGCGCGGACGACCTGGACGCCCGGGAGGTCCCGCCCGTCCGGCCCCTCGGAGCGGCGGCGCTCCGGCACGACAAGGGTCACCCGGACCCGGCCGGCGGGCGGGTCGGTGGCGAGCAGGGCCCGGACCACCCAGTAGGCCAACGGGTCCGAGCCGCAGACCACGTAGTGGGGACGGGCGTCGCCGTTCATCTTGAGCCGCCATCCGGTCGCCCGGCGCGCGCGGTCGCGGAGGGGCTCGGCCATGCCCGGATCGTAGTCAGTCGCTCGCAGTCCGCGCAGCCCCCTCGATCATGAACGCATGGTGCCGGCCAGTACGGGTAGAGCAGCGGCATGCAGACGTTCCTGCCGTATCCGGACTTCCTGGCCAGCGCCCGGACGCTGGACCAGAAGCGGCTGGGCAAGCAGCGGGTGGAGACCATCCAGGTGCTGCGCGGGCTGACCCGCCCGGACTACGGCTGGCGAAACCACCCGGCGGTGAAGATGTGGGCCGGGTACGAGGAGGCGCTGACCCGGTACGGCCTGGACATGTGCGCCGTGTGGTGCGAGCCGGGGCGGGCGGACACCTGCGCGGCCACCATGGCGACCGACCTCGCCTCCGCCTGCGGCATCGCGCTCATCCGCACCCAGGCGGAGCTGGCCTCGGCCGGCGAACTGCCGCCCTGGCTGGGCCGGGACGACCTGCACCGCAGCCACCGGTCGTCGCTGCTGCGCAAGGACCCCGCGCACTACGGCCCGCAGTTCGGCGACGTCCCGCCCGACCTGGAGTACGTCTGGCCGGCCTCCGACCGGCCACGCCGCTGTCTGCTGCCGCCCGCCGGGTGACCCGGCAGACTGGAGGCACCCGTCGGGCGGAGGTGCACGTGGCACTGTCGCGAGTGGTCGGCCGGCTCATCGGCGTACGCCGTCATGTGGTGGACCCGGGCGGTGGTGGCGCCCCGCGCGTGCCGCGGCCGGTGCGGGCCGTGGTGGTGGGCGGCGGCATCGCCGGCATGTCGGCGGCGGTCGTGCTGGCCGAGCGCGGCGTCGCGGTGACCGTGCTGGAGGCGGCGCCGCACCTGGGCGGCCGGCTCGGCGCCTGGCCGGAGAAGCTGCCCGGCGGCGTCCAGCGCAACGAGCACGGCTTCCACGCCTTCTTCCGGCAGTACTGGAACTGGCGGAACATCCTGCGCCGGGCCGACCCGGCCCTGGGCTTCCTGAAGCCGGTCCCCGGCTACCCGATCCTCTCCGCCCGGTGGCCGGCCGAGGAGTTCGGGAAGCTGCCGCCCGCGCCGCCGGCCAACCTGCTGGCCCTGCTGCTGCGCAGCCCGAGCCTGCGCGCGGCCGACCTGCGGGCCATGGACCGGGACGCGGCGCTGCCACTGCTGGCCTACGACCCGGTGGGCACCTACGCCGAGTTCGACACCCGGACCGCCGACGAGCTGCTCACCTCGCTGCGGCTGCCGGACCGGGCCCGCGCCATGCTGTTCGAGGTCTTCTCGCACTCGTTCTTCAACCACGAGGCGGAGATGTCGGCCGCCGAGATGATCGCCCAGTTCCACTTCTACCTGCTCGGCAACCCGGAGGGGCTGGCCTTCGACTGCCCGGACCGGGACTACGCCACGGCGATCTGGGAGCCGCTCACCCGGCACGTCGAGCGGCACGGCGCCCACGTGCGCACCGGCACGGCCGCCGCCCGGCTGGACCGCACGCCCGGCGGCTGGCGGGTGACCACCGCCGCCGGCGACATCCACGAGGCCGGGCACGTGGTGCTCGCCGTCGACCCGCCCGCGCTCGCCGCGCTGGTCGCCGCCTCCCCCGGCCTGCTCGCGGCCGCGCCCGGGCTGGTGGCGCGGATGCCCGCGTTCGGCCGGCCCGGCCCGCCGTACGCGGTGGCGCGCTACTGGCTGGAGGGCGACGTGCGGCCGGACCGGGCGGTGTTCAGCGGGGTGTCGCGACAGCCCACCCTGGACTCGGTGACCCTCTACCACCGGCTGGAGGACGAGCCGCGGCGCTGGGCGCGGCGGACCGGCGGCTCGGTGGTCGAGTTGCACGCGTACGCATGCGAGCCGGACGTGCCGGCCGAGGAGCTGGCCGAGCGGATGCGGGCGGAGCTGACCGCGTTGTGGCCGGAGGCGGCCGGCCTGCGGGTACGCGCGCTGCGCGCCCGGGTCGAGGCGCAGGCCCCCGCCTTCACGCCGGGCAGCCACGCGTGGCGGCCGGGGGTGCGCACCGACGCGGCCGGCCTCTACCTGGCCGGCGACGGCATCCGCACGGCGTTCCCGAGCGCGCTCATGGAACGGTCGGCGGCGACCGGGATCGTGGCCGCCAACCACATCCTGCGGGCGGAGGGCGCGGCGGCCGAGCCGGTCCACTCGGTCCGCCCGCGCGGCCTGCTGGCCGGCCGGCACTGACCTCGAAACGGGTCATAAGCCCTCAAAAGCTGCACTAGTCTCGACTGACTCCGCCGGGACGGGAGGTCGGGAGGGTGAGTACGGCGCTGCGGGTGGACGACGAGCGGGACGACGCGTACGGGCTGCTCCGCGACGAGCGGGCGTGCGTGGTCACCGCGCTGCGCCTGGGCTGGTCGATGGCGGACACCTACCACCACGCGCAGACCACGGACCTGGTCGACGACGCGAACCGACCCGCGGCCGCCCCACCGAAGCTCTCCAACGTCACCGAGCTGCCGGGACGGCTCCGGCTCGGGATGAATTTGGACGGGGTGGAGGTCGCCCTCGCCCAGATCGCCGCGCTCACCGCGCCCGGCCGGCCGGCGCCGTCCACCGCGGCCGCCCGGGCCGCCGCCGGGGCGGATCGGGAGCCGCTGCTGCTCACCCTCGACGAGCTGAACGTGAACGTGCTGCGCTGGACGATGGCTACCAACCACCGGGTGGGCCTGGCCTACCGGCTCGGCCGGTCGCTCGCCGACACGGTCCGGCACGGCGACGCCCAGCAGCTGGTCGGGCGGTTCGGCGGGCGGCAGATCCAGATCAGCCGGTGGCTGGACGAGCTGGCGAGCGTACTGCCCCCGTACTCGGCGGCGGTGGTGCGCCACTCGCTGGCCACGTGGGCGGCGGCGGTCACCCGGGCCGCGATCGGCGACCCGGGCGAGGCGGGGCTGGCGGAGCTGGCCCGCGAACTGCGCAACCAGGGCGAGCTGTGGCGGGGTGTGCTCACCGGCGGCCTGCACCCGCGCGACCTGCTGGACGAGGAGAACTGGGCGGTGGTGGCCCGGAACCTGATCATCCGGGACCGGAAGCTGGTGGTGCAGGCGGCCCGGGGGATCTTCTGGCCGGTGCTCGTACCCCTGCTGGTGGTGCTGCTGGCGGTGGTCGGGGCGAGCGCCGCGGCGGCGGCCGGCTCCGCCACCACCCGGGCGGCGGTGGCCCTGGTCGGCCTGGGCGCCGGGCTCACCGCGATCTGGCGGTCGGTGTCCACGCCAGCCCTCTCGGTGGCCGCCCAGGTGAACCGGCCGCTGCTGGAGAGCGAGCTGGTGGTGCAGATGGCCGCCCGGCTCGGGCGCCCGCTCGCCGCGGCGCGGGCCGCCGGGCGGGCCGGCCGGCAACGGCCCTCACCGGACGGTGGATCGAAATACGTTGCCCGCGTTTCCGGCGCGGATCTACCGTGAGCGCGCAAGGTCAACCACCGCTCCGGGAGCCGTCGATGTCGCTGCGACACGCCACCACGATGCCGTCGTGGCTGCTCAGCGACGGTTGCCGAGCCGAAGGTCCCCGGGCCGGGTGGCCCGACTGACGCGCCCGCGCGTCCACGTCGTCGCCGCCCGTCCGCCACGGACCGGGCGGCTTTTTGCTGCCGTACCACCGATCGTGAAGGGAGAGCCCGGTGGACGCCGTCCTCGTCATCAACGCCGACCTCGGCCCGCTGCACCGGGTCACCGTTCAGCACGCGATCCGGATGCTCTGCCGGCGGGTCGCCGAGATCCACGAGGCCGAGCCGGACCAGGTCATCGGGGTCTTCCCGATGCCGCGGGTGGTCCGCCTCGTCCGGTACGTGGTGACCCGCTGGCGGTTCAACGCCGGCCCGGCCTGGTCCCGGGGCGGGGTGCTGTGCCGGGACGGTCGGCGGTGCGCCTACTGCGACGGCCCGGCCAGCACGATCGACCACATCCTGCCCCGCTCGCGCGGCGGCCGGAACACCTGGGGGAACACCACCGCCGCCTGCTACGGGTGCAACCAGCGCAAGGGCGACCGGACCCCGGCCGAGGCGGGCATGCCGCTGCGGCGGGAGCCGGTGACGCCGAGCTGGGCCTCGCTGGCGCGGTGACGGGCGGCCGGCGGGCACAGGGGGTCGCGTCGGAGGTACGCCTCCGGCGCGGCGCCCGCCGGTCCCTCCGTCAGCCGGCGGCGGGCGGGGTCCAGCCGAAGTTCGGCGGCCGGCGCTCGCTGACCGCCGCGATCCCCTCGCGGGCCTCGCCGCTCTCCCGCACCTGCCCGTGCCACCAGGCGATCCGGTCGGCGTCCGCGCGACCGTCGACGATCTCCTTGGCCGCCGCCACCGTGAGCCGGGAGCGCTCGGCGATGGTGGCGGTCATCGCCGCCACCCGCGCTGCGAGCGCGTCGGCCGGCAGCACCTCGTCGACCAGCCCGATCCGCAGCGCCCGCTCGGCGTCGACCAGCTCGCTGGTGAACAGCAGGTGCTTGGCCGCGGACGGCCCCACCAGCCGGGCCAGGCGCCGGGTGGTCGGCGCGGGATAGACCAGCCCCAGCCGCGCCGGGGGTATGCCGAACCGGGCGTCCGCCGCGGCGAGGCGCAGGTCGCAGGCCACGGCGAGCTGGCAGCCGCCGCCGACGCAGGCGCCCTCGATCGCGGCCACGGTGGGCCGGCCGAACGCGGCCAGCCGCTCCTCGGCGGCCACGGCGATGCTGCCGTCCCCCGCCTCGAGCAACTCGTCCAGGTCACCCAGGTCGGCGCCGGCACAGAAGGTGCCACCCGCTCCGGTGAGCACCAGCACGCGCACCGCCGGGTCGGCCTCCAGGCCGTCCAGCAGCACCGGGAGCTGCCGCCACATGGCCGGCGTCATGGCGTTGCGGCGGGCCGGGTTGCGGATCACCACGGTCGCCACCGGTCCGCTCACCGTGACGGTCAGCTCCGCGTCCGACATGTCTCCCCCTCGCGCCGCCGGTCCTGCCGGCGACCGTAACGGGCGGGGCCCGGTGACCACCCGCGTGGGGTGGCCGCCGGGCCCCGGGGATCGGGCGGTCAGGTCAGGAGACGTTGACCGCGGTGTCGTCGAGGACGAACGAGGTCTGCAGGGAGATGTCCTCGGTGCCGGTGAACTTCAGGGTGACGGTCTGGCCGGCGTAGGAGGCCAGGG
>NZ_JBEXLM010000026.1:0-103315 GCF_040609975.1 Micromonospora sp. NPDC004551
ACTGGCCGATGACGCCCGAGCTGGACGACCAGACGGTGTTACCCGACTCGAAGCCCGGGTTGCCGAGCTTCTGACCGGCGCCCGTGCAGCCACCGGTCCCGGTGACCGTCAGTGAGTACGTCGCCGTCTTCGTGCCCGACGCCGCGGTGCCGCTGATCGTCACCGGGTAGGTGCCGGCCGGGGTGCTCGCCGTGGTGGCGATGGTCAGCGTGGACGAGCCGCCCGAGGTCACCGAGGACGGGCTGAACGACGCGGTGGCACCGGTCGGCAGGCCGCTCGCCGAGAGGCTGACGGACTGGGCGGACCCGCTGGTGGTGGCGGTGGCCACGGTGGCGGTCACCGAGCCGCCCGGCGCGGTCGAGCCGGAGGTGGGTGAGACGGAGACGGAGAAGTCGTTCGTCGGTGGCGGAGTCGTGCCGTTCACCACGTAGAGCAGCCGGTTCGGCGTGCCCGTGCCCACGTTCGTCACCACGTTCGGGGTGGCGTTGTTCACCAGGCTGTCCCGCACCTGTTGCGGGGTCCACGAGGGATTCGCCGAGAGCACGAGCGCTGCCGCGCCGGCCACGTGCGGCGACGCCATCGAGGTGCCGCTGATCGTGTTGGTGGCGGACGTGCCGGTGTACCACGCGGAGGTGATGTTGACGCCCGGCGCCAGGATGTCGACGCAGGTGCCGTAGTTGGAGAAGCTCGCGGCGGCGTCGTTGTTCTGCGTCGCCCCGACGGTGATCGCCGGCGCGACCCGGGCCGGCGAGTAGTTGCAGGCGTTCTGCCGGTTGCCCAGGATGTCGCCGTTACCGGCCGCCACGGCGTACGTGATGCCGGAGTTGATCGAGTTGGTGATCGCGGTGTCGATGGAGCTGTTGGCGGAGCCGCCGAGGCTCATGTTGGCCACGGCCGGCTTCACCGCGTTCGCGGTGACCCAGTCGATGCCGGACACCACCTGGGCGTTGGTGCCGCTACCCTGGCAGTTCAACACCCGGACGCCGACGATCTGGACGCCCTTCGCCACCCCGTACGACGAGCCGCCCACCGTGCCCGCGACGTGCGTGCCGTGGCCGTTGCAGTCGTCGGCGGAGCCGCCGTCCACCGCGTCGAAGCCCGAGACGGCCCGGCCGCCGAAGTCGTTGTGCCCGAACAGCACGCCGGTGTCGATGATGTACGCGCGCACGTTCCCGGCCGTGTTCGGGTAGGTGTAGGAGCTGTTCAGGGGCAGGTTCCGCTGGTCGATCCGGTCCAGGCCCCAGGACGGCGGGTTCGTCTGGGTGCCGGCGATGGAGACCGTGTGGTTCTGCTCGACGTACGCCACGGCCGGGTCGGCCGCGATCCGCGCGGCGGCCTTCGCGCCGACGGTGAGTTCGAAGCCGCGCAACGCGGCGCGCCAGGTGCGGGCGACCGTGCCGCCGTGCCGGGCAGTGAGCCGCTGCGCGGTCTCGGTGACCCGGCTCGGGGCGACGGCGCTGTCCTTCAGCACGACGAGGTAGCTGTCGGCCACCGCGGTGGGACCACCGGCGGCGCGGATGGTGCCGGTGGGTTCGGCGGCCGAGGCGGGGGACGCGGCCGCGAGCATGGTCAGGGCGGCCATTCCGACGAGTACGGACCGGTGTGGGAGACCCATCTCCCTACCTCCCTCCGACCGGCACAGGACCGTCCGCCCGGTGAGGCGCGAGCGGATCGACACTGACCGATCATTAAGAGGCTAGGTCAGCGGTGGAAAGACTGTGAACATGTCGGAACCGCCATAACGCCGGTGGGATGACCCCTACGGGAGGGCGTACGGGGGGAACCGGGGTGCCGTCCCGGATTCGGCGCACGTCGATCCAGGCCAGGCTGGACACCATGGACGAGCCTCTCACCGTGCTGCTCCCCGTCGCCGCCGTCTGGCTGGCCGCCGGCGTGCTGGCGGACGGGCTGCCCCGGCTGGACCGCGCCCGCGCGCTGCGGCGGCGTACCGGATGGTTGTCCGCCCTGGTCCTGACCGGCCCGGCGCTCACCGCGGCCGTCCTGGCGGCGGGCCTCCAGAGCGCCGGCACGACGGCGCTCGACCGGGCCGCCTCCGGGCTCGCCCTCGCGGCGGCGCCGGCGCTGGTCGTCGCGGTCTGCACGGTCCGCCGGGTCCGGTGGCTGCGGGCCGGCGCGGGCGCGTTCGCCGCCGCGCCGGACACCCCGGCTCCGCACGGGTTGCGGGCCGCCGCGGCGCACCCGCTGATCGGCCTGCCGCTCCAGGTGACCGCAGTGGCGGCGGTCGGCGCGGTGCTGCCGGCCACGGGCGTCGACCTGCTCGCGACGCCGGCCGTCGCCGGGCCCGCGATCACCGTCGCGGTGCTCGGCGTGATCGCGATCGGGGTACGCCACGCCCTGCGGCACAACCGCCTCGCCGAGCGGGCGCTGCCGCCGGCGGTCGCGGTGTCAGCGCGGGCGGGCCGTCCCCTGCACGTATAGCAGCTCCAGGATCGCCCGGGTCGCCTCGAACCAGCGGTCCAGCCACCCCGGCGGGGGCACGCTGCCCTTCGGCGGCAACTCCATGAGGAGCCCGCGCAGCAGCGGGTGGTCCACCAGGGACTCCGGCTGCTCCATCGGCCAGCCGGTCGGCGGGAAGGACGGCTCGGTGAGCGGGTTCGGGTCGAGGGACGGCAGGGAGAGCGGCGGGCCGGCCTGGTCCGGAGCGGCCGTGTCACGGCCACCGATCTCGGTGTCGCCCGAGCCCACCTCGGTGAGGACGCTGTCCCGGCGTGCTCCGCGGTACTTGCCACCGAACCGCTCGGGCTTGCCCGGGCCGTTGGTCAGATTCTCTGAACCGATCGTCGTCATCCGTCTCGCCTGCCTCGCTCGGTTGCCGATCTGTGCGGTTCAACGAGGCGGGATCGAACTGGCGACGGGTGCCCGGATCCGGCCGGGGCGCGGACGACATGATCCCGCCCGGCGACGCTGCCGGGCGGGACCACGCTCATGGGGCGGGACGCCGGTTCAGCTCCGGCCGAACGTACCGCCTCTGGCGCCGGCGACGAAGGCGTGCCAGTCACCAGGGGCGAAGACCAGGGCGGGGCCCGTCCTGTCCTTCGAGTCCCGGACGCCGACCGCCCCGGTCACATACGCGACCTCCACACAGTTGTCACAGTTCGGCCCGCTCTTCGAGCTCTTGAACCACGTCGCCTGCGTCAGGTCCACGGGGAACTCCTTGGTCGCCATTTCCACAACGGCTCCTCTGCCAGTTTTGCGATGTGTGCGATGGATTCCTCCGGGCGAATGGCCGCCGCTCGAATGTGATCGAAGATGAAGCTGTACTTCTGTAGCTCGTCACTCTTCTCGAGGAAGAGCCCACCCGTGGCGTTCTCCGCGTACACGACATCGGGATCACTCGGTTCGGGGAAGCTGAGGATCGTGAAGGTGCCGTCCATGCCGGCGTGCGCGCCCACCTCGAAGGGCAGGACCTGCAACGTCACGTTCGGCAGTTCGGCTATCTCCACCAGCCGTCTGAGCTGGCCACGCATCACCGCGTCGCCGCCAACCGGCCGGCTCAGCACCGCCTCGTCGAGCACCACCCACAGATCGACCGGATCGTCCTGGGTCAACAACGACTGACGGCCCAGTCGGACACGCACCCGTTGTTCGACCTGTTCAGCGGAGAAGTCGGGCCGAGCGGCCCGGATCATCGCCCCCGCGTACTCCTCGGTCTCCAGCAGGCCCGGCACGACCTGCTGTTCATACGCCCGGATCGAGCTGGCCGCCGCCTCCAGCCCCACGTACGCCCCGACCAGCACCGTGCTGTACGGATGCCACCAGCCCTTCTGCCGGGCCTCGCGAGCGATCTGCACAAGCTCGTCGCTCTCGGCGCCGACGACCCCGTAGATGCGGAGCATGTCCCGCACGTCCCGCGGGGTCGCGGTGGTGTGACCGGTCTCGATACGCGAGATCTTGGAGGCCGAACACTCCAACTGCTCGGCGACCGTCTCGATGGTGATGCCGGCGGCTTCACGCTGCCGGCGGAGTTCCGCCCCCAGGCGCCGACGCCGGATGGTCGGGCTGCGCCGCTCGCTCACGACGGCACCCCACGGGTCGATGGACGGGGATTCCCGCTCCTCGCACGCACCCGGCTACCTCCGGTCGGTCGCGCCCGGCTACACGCCCGCCGGGGCGCGACCGGCGTACGGCGGGCGAGCGTTCGCGGCAGGGGGGTGATGCCGGTCGTCGACCGGCCGCGACGGGCGAAACCGGCGTCCAGTGTGCCGTCCGGAGACCTGAGGCTTCAAGCGTCCCGTTCACGTGTCGTGCTCGCGTATCGGCAAAAGTCGACGTGCAACTTGCATGAAGCACGTCGCTGATGCACTCTGTCGGTATGGCACGGGTTACTCACCGTCTTCGCATGATCTCCGGGCGTGGTCGCACCACGGGCCGCGGGACGGCAGGAGGGGAGCCGTCCCGCGCCCTGCGACCTGCCCCGGGATGAAGACCCCGCCGCTGCACGCCGGCTCGGCTGCGGCGGCGGGAGCGGTAACCGGGAGCAGCCGGGTGATGGTCGGGTGGCGGTCCGCCACCGCGGGTACGGCCCGACCAGCACCGACCCACTGATCAGCCGGTCCACGAGGTAGATCCCCCGTCACCGGACAGACCTGTCCCCCCGATCAGCCTCGCCGGCCCGTCCGCCGGCCGATCCTTCCCAGGAGCCCATGTGCTTCCCCGCTCCGGTGACGTACTGCACGTGACTCGCGCGGCGAGTGTCCAGTTCCTCCGACCGATCATGTTCCGGGTGATCCGGGTGCTCGACTGGCCGACCTACGACGGTTGGCTCTGGCTCGACGGCTACGAGTTGAACGCGGCGGGGGACGCGGTCAGCCGGCGGTCGATCTTCGTACAGCAGGAGGGCCTGCGGCACCTCCAGGCCGCGCCGGCCCCGCGTCCGCATACCGTCCGGACGGCCCGCCGTCCGGTGGCCCGGACCCCGGTCCAGGTCGGCTGACCTCACGAATCCCGGTCGGGGGGCGTGCCGCCGCCATAGAATCGGTACGCCCACCCCGGCAAGCTCCACCCCGCGCGCTCCGGACCCTGAACCTGGGATGGTCATGGTCAATCTGCCCGCCGCGCGGCGGCACCACCGGTCCCGTATCCGCTACGCCCTCGGGCTTCTCGCCTTCCTCGGTGCCGCGACCGCACTCGCGCTCGTGGTCCGCCATCCCGCCTTCTCCGCCACCCAGGAGTTGACGGAGCCGGTCCCGGCTCCGGAGATCACCGTGGCCGGGGAGGGCAACCGGCCCGCCACCGATCCGGAGGACGAGCCCGACTGGGTCGACCCACCGGCCGCCGGCACGCGGGACGGTGACTCCGCCACGTCTCTTCCCGGGCAGGCCGCAGGCGGGGCCGGGGCCGGGGAGGCCACGCTCGCCGAGCGCCCGTCGGCCGTCACCGATCTCAGCCGGTCGCTGTTCTACTCCGGCCTGCTCGGCCTCGCCATCTCGCTGGCCGGACTGGGCCTCGTCGGCACCCGCCGCCGCCAGTGGTGAACGCTCACGGCGTGGCGGTGGCCGTCGGCGGGGGCGTCGTGGTGGCCGCGTCCGTCGTCGGCGCCGCGGCCCGGGCCACCACGAGGGTGACCCGATCCCCCTCGGCGACCGGCTCGCCGGCCTGCGGGTCGGTGTCGATCACCGTTCCCGCCGGCTGGTCCGAGGTCCGGTACCGCACCCGGTAGTCCACGCCCAGCCGGTCGAGCGCCGCCCGGGCGGCGGACTCCGGCAACCCGGTCAGCGGTGGCATCGGCACCTCGGCGGCCGCCGTGGTGGTCGGCGGGCTGCTCGGGGGCGAGCTGCTCGGCGCGGCAGTGGTCGGCGTGGCACTGGTCTGCGGTGCGGTGCTCGGCACCGCTGAGGGCGACAGGCCCGGCTCGGCGTCGCGGTCCGCCGCGCGGAGGGCGAGCCAGACGCCCAGGCCGATCAACGCGACCAGCAGCAGCGCAAGAATGCCCAGGAGGATCGGCATCCACCAGCGGCGACTCGCCTGCTCCTCGGTGTACCACTCGCCGCCGGGCTCCGGGTACCCGGCCGGGCGCGGTGGAGGCACCCCGGCACGCCCGGACCACGCGGGGCTGACCGGCTCCGGGCGGGTCGCGTCGGCCGGCCGCCGCGCTCCGGCACCGCTTTCCTCGCGGGGCAGCGGGCGGGTCTCGTCCGCGTGCTGACCGCCGCCCGGTTCCCGTGGCATCGCGCGGGTGGTGTCGGCGTCCTCGGTGGGGCGCTCGGGTGGCAGGGGGCGGGTGGGGTCCGGGTCGGGCCCGTTCCGGTCGGGAGGCAGCGCCCTTGTCGCGTCCGGCTCCTCGGCGGGTGGTTCCTGACGGTCGTCGCTCATCGCACGTCCTTTCCCCACCGGGGCAGGGCGGCCTGGCCCTCGATCGTCCACGGTAGCGGTCCGCCCCACCATCGGCAGGCATCAGCGCGCCGGGGCCGGTCAGGGCGAGGGGAGCGGGCCGGCGGTCGGCGTGGTGGCGGGCTCGCCGCCGCAGGTGAGGGCGACCGGGTCGTTCCATCGGGCGGCGCTGCCGGGGGCCGGGTCCTGCGCCGTGACCGGACCCTGCCGTCCGGTGCGGTAGCGGGGGTAGAGGCCGGCGGCCACCAGATCGTCCGCCGCGTCGGCACAGCCCAGGGCAAGCAGGTCGGGCACGGCGACGGCCGGCGCCGGGCCGGCGACCCAGAGGGTGACGGTGACGCCGCGCTTCACCGGCGTACCGGGGGCGGGCGAGGTGCGCTCGACGGAACGGCCGGAGCCGCTGCCGAACACCAGCCGCCAGCCGAGCCGGCGGTCCCGCAGCTCACGCCGGGCCTGCTCGAAGTCGGTGCCCACCAGCTGGGGCACGGTCAGGCCGGCGGGGGTCGTGGTGCGCGTACCGGTCGGCCGGTCGGCGGCCGTGCTCGCCGGCGCGGCGGTGGGCGGGACGGGGTCGACGTCCGCTTTGGTGGGGGCGGCGGCGGGCGGCACGGCCGGCCGGTCCGGCTCCCCGGCCAGGACCCAGCCGCCGCTCGCCCCGATCACCGCCAGCAGGACCGCCGCCAGACCGCCGCCGAGGAGCAGCCGGGTCCGGTCGGGCCCCGCTTCGCGTACCTCGGGCTGCCGGTCCGGGTACCCGTCGTCCGTCATCGCGTCCCCCGCCTCAGTCACCGGCGACCGTATCCGGCGCCACCAAGCTCCTCGCGGCCGATCCGGCCTCCGCCAGCACTCGCCGCGTCGACCTTGGGACGCTACGCTCCCCGGCATGGCCAGACGAGGCTGGGGAGGATCGACCGCCGCCGCACTCGGCGTCGCCGCCGGTACGGGCGCCGCGCAGCTCGGCTTCGGCTACGGGCTGGGCATCATCAACTGGGCGCCGGCCGGTGCCGACCGGGTCGACGCGGCCTGGGTGGCCAGCCTCGCCTGGGCCACCTGGATCTCCGCGACCTCGGTGATCGCCGGCGCGGTCTGCGCCCAGCGGCTGCGCGGTGCGGACGACGACGAGCCGGCGGGCGCCCTGCCCCGGCTCGGCCTGGCGCTTGCCGCCGGGGTGGGTGCGCTGATCACCGTCCTGCTGGTGGCCGTGCCGGCCCGGGCCGCCCACGTGCCGGACACGTCCTCGCCGCAGGCCGTGGCCGCCGGATACGCGGCCGCCGGTCTGGTGCTCGGCGTGCTGCTCGCGACCTGGGCACTGCACACCCGGGCCGCCGCCACCAACCTCATCGCCACCACCGGCTGGCTCTGGCTGCTCGCCGTGGTGTCGGTGGTCGACGGGGTGCTCTCCGGCCGAGGCCTCACCACCGCGCAGCTCGGCATCTGGCAGATCAGCGCGGACAGCGGCCGGTTCTGGATCCGGGACTACTTCTACTGGCCGGGCGCGCTGCTTTCGCTCGGTTCGGCCCTGGTGATCGGGGTGCTGGCCGCCCGGTGGGCGGTCCGCGCGCCAGACCGACGGGTCGGGGCGGCGGCCTCCGGGGCGGCCGGTCCGCTGCTGGTCGCGCTGGCCTACCTGCTCGCCGTGCCGAGGCTCGCCGGGATCGCGGCCGAGCAGGTGTCGGCCCACCTGATCGCTCCGTACGCGGTGATCGCCGGGATCGGCGGCTCGGCCCTGATGGCCGCGCTCGCCCAGCGGGCCGACCGTCACGCCGCCGAGCAGATCGCGCCGGCCGACGTGCGCCTGCCGCGCCAGCGCACCGGTGAGCCGCACGAGCTGGCGGCCCCCGACGAGGACGCGCCGGTCAGCGGCTCCGCCGAGACCGCGTTGGCGCCCACCGGCCCACAGCGCGGATCCGCGCCGGCCGAGGCGCCGGACGACCCCGCGCGGGAGGTGGCGGGTGGCCGGCGCGGCCGGGCCGTGCCGCCGCAGCGGCGGCCGGAGTCCACCCCGGCGGACCGCACCGAGCCGATCCGGACCGGTGACGACCCGGTGGCGGCCCCGGCTGCGGTGGAGACGCCGGGCGGAAGCGAGCCGGACGGCGCACCGGAGGGCGGCGCGACCGCGCCGACCACCGGACCGAAGGCCCGCCGCCGCAACCGCTGACCCTCGCCGGTAGCGGTGTCAGTCGACCGGCCAGGTGTGTACGGGTTCGTTGGCGCGTTGCAGCTCGGCGTAGCGCTGGACCATGTGGTGCAGCGCGGCCTCCCGGTCCATGCCGCGGTGCCGCTCGGCGGCCCACACCGTCTCGGTCTGCCAGACCGCGCCGTTGCGGCCCGTGCGGCAGCGCTCCTCGATCACGCCGAGGAGATGGTCCCGCTCGGCCGGGGCGACACCGAACCGGTCCAGCCCCTCGGCGGCGGTGGGCAGCAGCGTGTCGAGGACGAGCGTGGTGACCGGCACGTCGCCGAGCCGGGGCCAGTGCAGCACCGCGTTGATGCCGCGCCGGGCGGCGGCGTGGAAGTTCTCCTCGGCCGAGCTGAAGGTGAGCTGGCTCCAGATCGGCCGGTCCGCCTCGGCGAGGCCGCGGGCGAGACCGAAGTAGAAGGCCGCGTTGGCGAGCATGTCGACCACGGTCGGCCCGGCCGGCAGCACCCGGTTCTCCACCCGCAGGTGCGGGCGGCCGTCCATGATGTCGTAGACCGGGCGGTTCCAGCGGTAGACGGTGCCGTTGTGCAGCCGCAGCTCGCCGAGCTGGGGCACCCCGCCGGCGTGCAGCACCTCGACCGGGTCCTCCTCCTCGCAGATGGGCAGCAGGGGCGGGAAGTAGCGGACGTTCTCCTCGAACAGGTCGAAGATCGAGGTGATCCAGCGCTCGCCGAACCACACCCGGGGGCGTACGCCCTGGGCCTTCAGTTCGTCCGGGCGAGTGTCGGTGGCCTGCTCGAACAGGGCGATCCGGGTCTCCGCCCAGAGCTGCCGGCCGTAGAGGAACGGCGAGTTGGCGCCGATCGCCACCTGCACGCCCGCGATGGCCTGGGAGGCGTTCCAGTAGTCGGCGAAGCTGTCCGGCGCGACCTGGAGATGGAACTGGAGGCTGGTGCAGGCGGACTCCGGCGCGATCGAGTCGGTGTGCGTACGCAGCCGCTCGACGCCGCGGATGTCCAGCTCGATGTCCTCGCCCCGGGCCCCGACGATCTGGTCGTTGAGCACCCGGTAGCGCTCGTCGGTGGAGAGGTTGTCGGCGACCAGGTGCCGCTCCGTGAGCGTGGGCAGGATGCCGACCATCACGATCTTCGCGTCGGACTTCGCGGCCCGCTCGTCGGCGCGGCTCAGGCTGCTGCGCAGGTCGTGTGCGTAGTCGGCGAAGCCGTTGCCCTCGATGAGCCGGGGCGAGGCGTTCAGCTCCAGGTTGAACTGCCCCAGCTCGGTCTGGAAGAGCGGGTCGGCGATGTCGGCCAGGATCTGGTCGTTGCGCATGGCCGGCTCGGCGGCGGCGTCGACCAGGTTGAGTTCGATCTCCAGCCCGGTCATCGGCCGGTCGGCGTCGAAGCCGAAGTCGTCCAGCATCAGCGCGAAGACGTCCAGGCACCGCCGGACCTTCTGCCGGTAGCGGACCCGATCCTCCCGGGAGAAGGCGCCCTGCTCGACGTCTCTGCCCATCTGTCCTCCCGGCGCCGGGGCCACGGAACCGTACGGTTCCGCAACGCATTGTGAACCATTCACGTTGAGTGCGTAAGTGCGCCCGGTCCGCCGGATCGGCGGCTGGGCGCAGGTCTGCACTCCTACCCAGCGGCCGCGCGCCGCACCGCGATCGACCTGCGAACAACACGTGACAATTCGCACCCAGCGGCGTACGACGACGGGCCCGCGCCGTCGGGTGACGGCGCGGGCCCGTGGGGTCGTACGCGGAGGATCAGGCCTGGCGGACGGCCTCGCCCTCGATCTCAATCTTGATCTTCTTGCCGACCAGGACGCCGCCGGTCTCCAGGGCGACGTTCCAGGTCAGGCCGAAGTCCTCCCGGTCGATCTCGGTCGACGCGGAGAAGCCGAAGATGTCCTGGCCGAAGGGGCTGCGGCCGACGCCCTCGAACTCGACGTCCAGGTCGACCGGACGGGTCACGCCCTTGATGGTGAGCTCACCGGTGAGCACGAACTCGTTGCCGTCGCGGGACTTCACGCCGGTGCTGCGGAACTCCAGGGTGGGGAACTGCTCGGCGTCGAGGAACTCCGGGCTGCGCAGGTGCGCGTCGCGGTCGGCCTGGGCGGTGTTGATGCTGGCGGCCTGGATGGTGGCGGTCACCGACGACTGCGTCGGGTCCTCGGCAACGGTGATCGTGGCGGTAGCCTCGGCGAACTCACCGCGTACCTTGCTGACCATCATGTGCCGCGCGACGAACCCGACGCGCTTGTGAGCCGCGTCGAGCAGGTAGGTGCCGGCGGTCGGGATGGTGAGACCCTCCCAGTCGCGGGTAACCGCTTCGATGCTGCTGGTCATGCTGGTGCCCTCCAGGGAAGATTGTTTAGTAACCCAACGACTGACTGAGCAACTATAGGCATAGCAATATTCCCTGTGTCAAGGACTGCTAGGATGTCAGCGTGGACCAGAACGTGTTCGACGATCCCCGGATCACCGCCATCGGCCTCCTCTTCGAGGCCAGCGCCGGGCTGTCGGCCCGGTTCGCCGCCCAGTTCGAGGAGCACGGCCTCTCCCCGGTCGAGTTCGAGGTGCTGATGCGGCTCAGCCGGTCGCCGGGCCACCAGCTCCGGATGACCGACCTCGCGGCGCAGACCTCCCTGTCCACCAGCGGAGTCACCCGCGTGGTCGACCGGATGGAGCGCGACGGCCTGCTTCGTCGCCGGGCCTGCCCGTCCGACCGGCGCAGCTCGTACGCGGTGGTCACCGCCGCCGGCCTCAGCCGCCTGGACGAGACCCTGCCCGGCCACCTGCGGATCATCGAGCAGTGGTTCACCGGTCAGCTCGCTCCGGCCCAGCTGGAAGCGCTCCTCGACGGCCTGCGCCGGGTCCGCGACGCGGTGCACCCGGGGGCGACCGCCGGCAGCACCGAGCCCGTGCCTGCCGGAGGGCCGGCCGACTGCTGATCGCCGCAGGCTCGGGCGCGTTCGTGGGTCACCGGCAGAAAGACCGGCAGAACCGGCTAAGCACGCGGGCATAGCCCCGCATAAGCCCCTAAAACGGCCGCGCCGGCTGGTTAGGCTTCCCGGCAGCGGGGGGGCACCGGGGGGTGCCGGCGCGAGCGATGAGCGAGGGGCAGCACCAGGGGGCTTCTTCGCTCGCGCCACCCCCGCGCCTTCCCCGGCCGGCCTCAGTCGCCCCGGGCGCGTTCCCGATTGGCCATCAGCGCGTAGAGCAGGGCCTCCTCCCGCGGCAGCAGCCGGATCCCGGTGGCCCGGCAGGCCCGGTCCAGCCGGTCCAGCACCGCGACCTCGCCGGTGCTGGCCGCGAGCCCGACCAGCGCCTCGACCAGGTCGCGCCGCTCCCCGCCGCCGGCCGTCGACTCGGCCGCCGCGGTGAACCACTCGGCGGCCAGTTCCCGGTCCCCCCGGTGGAGCGCGAGATGGCCCTCGATCAGCGCGCAGACCACCTCCTCCGGCGGGACGTCACGCCGCTCCCCGCGCGGGTCGAGGGCCTCCACGCCCGGCGGCCGGCGTTGCGCCGGCACCGGGTGCGCCGGGCGCAGCTCGGCCAGCACCTCCGCCGCCTCGGCCGCCCGCCCGTCGAGGGCGAGCGCGAGCCCGACCGTGCCGAGCACCCGCCGCCATCGCCCCGGTTCGCCAAGCTCGACGAGCGCGCCCGCCACCCGCCGCCCCTGCTCCACCGCGTCGACGTAGCGGCCCTCCAGCCGGGTCACCTCGGCCGCGTCGGCCCGGGCCAGCAGGCGGAGCCGCTGCTCCCCGCACTGGGCGGCCAGCCGGTCGACCGTCGCCAGCCGGCGCCGCGCGCCGGCCAGGTCCGCCACACGTACGTCGTGCCAGGTGAGGTGCTGGTGGGCGACGGCCATCTCGCGTGCCCGGCCGTGGTGGGTGGCCAGCTCCAGTGCCGCCTCGGCCTGCTCCCGAGCCTCCCGATGCGCACCGGCGGCGCTGAGCAGCGTGCAGAGCACCGACCGGGTCGACAGCTCACCGGTCACCTCGCCGGCCGCCCGGAAGATCTCCAGCGCCTCCCGGGCCGCCGGCAGCTCCACCCCGCCGGCACCATGCTCGGCGGCGAGGCGCGCGGACCCGAGCAGCGCCCAGGCCCGCAGCACCGGTGTGGCGTCGGCAGTGCGCGGATCGGCCAGCAGGCGGCGCAGCCAGCGGCGCCCGGAGACGTCCCGTCCGCGCAGCCGCCACCAGCGAGGCAGGGCCGCCGCCAGGAGCAGCCCGGTCGCCGGATCGTCGTCGGCCGCGTGCGCCAGGGCGGCCGTGATGTCGCTGGTCGCCTCGTCGAGGAGGTGCACGGCGGTGGGCAGGTCCGCGCCGACCAGGTTAGGGGCGGTACGGCGTACCAGACCGGCGACGACCAGGGCGTGCCGGCGCCGGATCGCGGTCAGCTCCCCCTCGACGGCGGCCTGCTCGGTGGCGAAGTCGCGCACCGCGTCCAGCAGGCGGAACCGGAACGGGCCGGTGCCCCGCACGCTGAGCAGCCCGAGTTCGCGCAGCCGGTCCAGCAGGGGAACGGCGTCCCGCCGCTGCCCACCGTCGGCCAGCAGGTCCTCGGCCAGCTCCACCGACCAGCGGTTGCGGAATGCGGAGAGCCGGCGCAGCGCCGCCCGTTCGGCGGGCGCGAGCAGGTGGTAACTGGTCGCCACCGCCTCGCGCAGGGTCACCGTGCCGGCGGCCGGGTCGGCGGGCTCCCAGCCGGGGCGTACGCCGGCCAGGTCGAGGACCCGGTCGCCGTAGCGGTCGAGCAGTTCGGTGACGTCGAGGATCCGGCCCCGTGCGGCCATCAGCTCGATGGCCAGTGGCAGCCCACCGAGGCGGCGTACCAGCGCGGCGAGCGCCGGCAGCTCGGCCCGCGTGGGTGGCTCCCGGCGCGCCTGGGCGAGCCGGGCGAGGAACAGGGTCGCCGCGGGCCAGCGGGCCAGCTCCGCGGGGTCGGCCGGCTCCTGTCCCGCCGGCGGCACGTCGAGCGGCGCGACCGGCCGCACCAGTTCGCCGGGAAGCCCCACCGGACGCCGGCCGGTGACCAGCACCCGCAGCGTCGGCGCCGCCGCGACCAGGGTGCGCAGCGCCTCGGCCACCGGGCCGGGTGCCCGCTCGACGGCGTCCACCAGCAGCAGCGCGGGCCGTCCGCCGAGCCGGCAGGGAAGATCGGCCAAGCGATTCACGCCGAGCACCGCGACCGAGGCGGCGAGCACGTCGGCGGCGTCGGAGCCCTCGCCGACCAGCACCCCGGTCACGCCGGCCGGATGGTCGGCGGCCGCCGCATAGGCGACGGTGAGGGCGAGCGCGGTCTTGCCGACACCGGCCAGCCCGACCAGGCTCACCACCGGGTGCTCGGAGAGCAGGGAGGCCACCTCGTCGACGTCCCGGTCCCGCCCGAGCAGCGGGACCGGCTGGGGCAGCGCGATGGGCGTACCCGAATCGGTGGCGGCGGAGCCGGTGACCGGAAGGTGCCGCGCGGCCGGGCGCGGCGCGGCGGCCGCGTCGGGACCGCTGACCGTGAGGTGCGGGGCGGCGTCGGTACCGCCGGCCGGCAGGTGGGTCTGGGCCGGACGGGCCGCGGCGAGGAACGCCTGCCGGGCCGGACCGGCCAGGCCGAGAGCGTCGGCCAGCAGGTCGACGGTGGTGCGCTGGGGTCGGGTGGCCCGGCCCCGCTCCAGATCGCGGACGGTCCGCACGCCGACGCCGGCCCGGGTGGCCAGCTCGGCCTGCGTCAGGCCGGCGGCGAGCCGGTGCCCGCGCAACAGGTCGGGCAGCGCGGCGCGGCCGCCCGGGCTCCGCGAACGATCATGATCGGGAGTCATGGGCACGAAGAGTACGGATCGGGTCGGACGCTCCACAGCCCATCGTCGGGCAGCCGACCGTCCAGTGCCGATATCCGACAGACGGTGGACCCGCCCGGGCGCGACCGGCCCGGGCGGGCGCCGCTCACATGCCGAGATCGCGAGCGATGATCATGCGCTGCACCTCGCTGGTGCCCTCGCCGATCTCCAGGATCTTCGAGTCGCGCCAGAAGCGGGCCACCGGGTACTCGTTCATGAAGCCGTAGCCGCCGTGGATCTGGGTGGCCTCGCGGGCGTTGTCCACCGCGATGGTGCTGGCGTGCAGCTTGGCGATGGCCGCCTGCCGCTTGAACGGCTCGCCGGCCAGCATCCGGGCGGCCGCGTCGTAGTAGGCGAGCCGGGCGGTGTGCGCCTTCATCTCCATGTCGGCGATCTTGAACTGGATCGCCTGGTACGCGCCGATCGGCTGGCCGAACGCCTGGCGCTCCTTCGCGTACTTGATCGACTCGTCGACGCAGCCCTGGGCGAGCCCCACGGCCAGGGCCGCGATGGCGATCCGGCCCTCGTCGAGGATGCGCAGGAACTGGGCGAAGCCCCGGCCGCGCTCGCCGAGCAGGTTCGCCGCCGGCACCCGGCAGTCGTCGAAGGTCAGCTCGTGCGTGTCCGAGGCGGTCCAGCCGACCTTGGAGTAGCCCGGCGCGACGGTGAAGCCCGGCGTGCCGGACGGGACGATGATGGTGGACAGCTCCTTGGTGCCGTCCGGCCGCGTGCCGGTGACCGCGGTGACCGTGACCAGCGACGTGATGTCCGTGCCGGAGTTGGTGATGAACGCCTTCGAGCCGTTGATGACCCACTCGTCGCCGTCCAGGACCGCCCGCGTCTGCGTGCCGCCCGCGTCCGAGCCGGTGCCCGGCTCCGTGAGCCCGAACCCCGCGAGGGCCTCGCCGCTGAGCAGCTTGGGCAGCCACCGGGCCTTCTGCTCCTCGGTGCCGAACCGGTAGATCGGCATCGCGCCGAGCGAGACCGCCGCCTCCAGGGTGATGGCCACGCTGGAGTCGACCCGGGCCAGCTCCTCCAGCGCCAGGCAGAGCGCGAAGTAGTCACCGCCCATGCCGCCGTGCTCCTCGGCGAAGGGGAGACCGAACAGGCCCATCTTGCCCATCTGGCGGATGATCTCGTACGGGAAGGTGTGCTGCTCGTAGTGCTCGGCGATGGCCGGCGCGACCACCTCGCGGGCGAAGTCCCGCACGCTCTCCCGCAGCGCCTCTTGTTCGTCGCTGAGCCGGAAGTCCATCTGATCCTCCTGTGGGATGCCCCTGTGGACGGGCCGCCCCGGGCGCTCGTGGCGCCGGGGTCGGGTGATGCGGGTCGGGGTGGGTCAGACCGGGGTGACGCCGTGCCGGCGCTTCGCGAAGTGCCGCTCCTTGCCCCGCGCGGCGGCGAACCGGCGGACCAGGTCGGCGCGCAGCTCGTGCGGCTCGACGATCGCGTCCACCACCAGCTCGCTGGCGAGCCGGACGATGTCGATGTCGCGCTCGTACTCCTCGCGCTTCGCGGCGACGAAGGCGGCCCGCTCGGCCTCGTCCTCGATCGCGGCGATCTTGTTGGCGTAGACGGCGTTGACCGCGGCCTCGGCCCCCATCACCGCGATCTTCGCGGTGGGCAGCGCGATCGTCGCGTCCGGCTCGAAGCCGGGGCCGGCCATCGCGTAGAGGCCGGCGCCGTAGGCCTTGCGGACCACTACACAGATCTTGGGTACGGTCGCCTCGGAGATCGCGGTGATCATCTTCGCGCCGTGCCGGATGATGCCCTGCTTCTCCACCGCGCTGCCGACCATGAACCCGGGCACGTCGGACAGGAACAGCAGCGGCACGTTGAACGCGTCGCAGAGCTGCACGAACCGGGTCGCCTTGTCGGCCGAGTCGACGAAGAGCACGCCGCCCTTGAACATCGAGTTGTTGCCGACCACGCCGACGACCTCGCCGTTCAGCCGGCCGAAGCCGATGGTCAGCTCCTTGGCCCAGAGCGCCTGGATCTCGAAGAAGCTGCCCTCGTCGAGCAGGCCCTTGACGTAGCGGCGCATGTCGAACGCCTGCCGCTCGCTGGCCGGGACGAGGGCGGCCAGGTCGGCCTTCTCCGGCGCGGGCGTCGCCTCGACGGCGGGCGGCATCTGGGTCCAGTTCGTCGGCAGGTACGACAGGTAGCGCCGGACCACGTCGAGCGCCTCGGCCTCGGTCTTGCAGAGGAAGTGCCCGACGCCGGACTCGGCGCAGTGCACCTTCGCCCCGCCCATCGCCTCCAGCGTGGTCTTCTCGCCGGTGACCATCTCGACCATCCGGTCCGAGCCGAGGTACATGCTGGCGTTGCCCTCGACCATCGCGACCACGTCGCAGAACGCCGGGATGTAGGCCCCGCCCGCCGCGCTCGGCCCGAACAGGGCGCAGACCTGCGGGATCGAGCCCGAGGCGCGGACCTGGTTCCAGAAGATCTTGCCGGCGCCCCGCCGGCCGGGGAACAGGTCGACCTGGTCGGTGATCCGGGCCCCGGCCGAGTCGACCAGGTAGACCATCGGCACGCTGGTCGAGTAGGCCCGCTCGATGATCCGGATGATCTTCTCGACGGTCCGCGCGCCCCAGCTGCCGGCCTTCACCGTGGAGTCGTTCGCCATCAGGCAGACCGGCCGGCCGTCGATGGTGGCCGTGCCGGTGACCACGCCGTCGGCGGGCAGCCCCTCGGCCATCGCGTTGGCGTAGAGCCCGTCCTCGACGAAGGAGCCCTCGTCGACCAGGTATGCGACCCGCTCGCGGGCGAAGAGCTTGCCCTTGGCGGCGTTCGCCGCGTGGTACTTGTCCGCACCGCCGGCCTTGGCGCGCTTGCGCAGCTGCTCCAGAGCCTCACCGTCGAGCGTCACGCCGACTCCCATTGCCACCGGCCGCCTCGTGAGCGCGCCGACCGACCTGAACGATCGTTAGGCTAGCGCATTCCCGCCCCCTCCGGCGACCTACCCGCCCGCCGCCCCCTCTGTCGATGTTGATCAAGAAGTTCGCGTCGGCATCCGGCCGGATCCTGACGCGAACTTCTTGATCAACTCTGCGGGTGGGTGGGGCCGGGTGGGCGCGGTGGTCAGGCGGGGAGGGGGGTCAGGCGGGTGCGGGGGCCGGCGCGGAGGACGCCCGACGGGAGCTTCTTGCCGACCAGGTGTTCGGCCAGCTCGGCGGCCTCGATCAGGGCGGCCAGGTCGATGCCGGTGTCGATGCCCATGTCGTGCAGCATGTGCACGGCCTCCTCGGTGGCCAGGTTGCCGCTGGCGCCTGGGGCGTACGGGCAGCCGCCGAGGCCGCCGACGCTGGCGTCGAACTCGGTGATGCCCAGCTCCATGGCGGTGAGCATGTTGGCCAGCGCGGTGCCCCGGGTGTTGTGGAAGTGCAGCAGGACCGGCACGTGGGCGTTGCGGTCCCGGACCGCGGTGACGAGCTCGCGGACCCGCCGGGGCGTACCCATGCCGGTGGTGTCGCCGAAGGCCACCCGGTCGGCGCCGTCCCGGACCACCCGGTCGACGATGCCGGCCACCCGGCGCGGGTCGACATCCCCCTCGTACGGGCAGCCGAAGCTGGTCGCCACGATCACCTCGGCGGTCGCACCGGCGCCGTGCAGCAGGTCGATCAGCTCGGCGATGTCGTCGAGCGACTCCTCGGTGGACCGGTTGACGTTGCGCCGGTTGTGGGTGTCGCTGGCCGAGACCACCACCTCGATCTCGGTGAAGCCGGCGGCCAGGGCGCGCTGCGCGCCGCGGGTGTTCGGCACCAGCGCGGAGTAGCGCACCCCGTCGGCCTTCGCGGCCCGCTGCCACACCTCGTCGGCGTCGGCCATCTGCGGGATCGCCTTCGGATGAACGAAGGAGACGGCCTCGATCCGCCGCACGCCGGTGCCGGAGAGCGCGTCGAGCAGCCGTACCTTGGCGTCGGTGGGGATCGGCTCCTCGTTCTGGAGCCCGTCCCGCGGCCCGACCTCCCGGATGGAGACGAAGTCCGGCAGTTCCGCCATAAGGGGTCACCTCACTGTGACGGTGTTACGTGATGGGTTCCCCCAGCATCCCACCCGCCGGTCCCGCCCCGCCGATCATGAGATTAGCGGCAGATTTCGTCCGTTTTGCCGCCGCCAACCTCATGATCAACGGGATCGGGGGCCGGGCGGCGTCAGCGCATGCGGGAGACGATGCCGGTGTCGTAGTCGCCGGAGAGGAACTCCGAGTTCTCCAGCAGCTCGGCGAAGAAGGGGAGGTTGTTCTTCGGGCCGGCGATCTCGAACTGGGCCACCGCGGCCCTCGCCCGCCGCACCGCCTCGTCCCGGGTGGCGCCGCTGACGATGAGCTTGGCCATCAGGCTGTCGTAGAAGGGGGTGACCGTGTTGCCGGCCACGTAGCCGGAGTCGACCCGCACGCCCTCGCCGGCCGGCTCGTTCCAGGTGCTGATCGCGCCCGGGCCGGGCAGGAACCGCTTCGGGTCCTCGGCGTTGACGCGCAGCTCGATGGCGTGCCCGCGCGGCGCGAGCGCGTCCGGGTCGAAGGTCGGGGCCAGGCCGGCGGCCACCCGCAGCTGCTCCTCGACCAGGTCGACGCCGTAGACGTACTCGGTCACCGGGTGCTCGACCTGGAGCCGGGTGTTCATCTCCAGGAAGAAGAACTCGTTCGTGGCCGGATCGAGCAGGCACTCCACCGTGCCCGCGTTGCGGTAGCCGACCGCCTCGCCCGCCCGCACCGCCGCCGCCAGGAACCGCGCCCGCAGCTCGGCCGAGACCGCCGGGGACGGGGACTCCTCGACGAGCTTCTGGTTGCGCCGCTGCACCGAGCACTCGCGCTCGCCGAGGGCCACCACCCGGCCGTCGGCCAGGCCGAGGATCTGCACCTCGACGTGGCGTACCCGGGGGAAGTAGCGCTCGATCAGCACCGAGCCGTCGCCGAACATCCGCTCGGCGAACGAGCGGACCTTGTCGTACTCGGTGCGCAGCGCGGCCTCGTCGGTCGCCACGCCCATGCCCATGCCGCCGCCACCGGCCGCGGCCTTGACCATCACCGGGTAGCCGATCTCCGCGGCGGCGGTGACCGCCGCGTCGAGGTCGGCCGCCGGGTCGGTGGTGCCGGGCGCGACCGGCACCCCGGCCGCCGCCATCAGGTTCCGGGCATTGATCTTGTCGCCCATCGCGCTGATCGCGTCCGCGCCGGGCCCGACCCAGATCAGGCCGCCGGCCTCGACCGTACGGGCGAAGTCGGCGTTCTCCGACAGGAAGCCGTAGCCGGGGTGGACGGCCTGGGCGCCGGTGTCCCTCGCGGCGGCCAGGATCGCGTCGACGTTGCGGTAGCTGAGCGCGGGATTGGCGGGGCCGACGCAGACCGCCTCGTCGGCCTCGGTGACGAAGGGCAGCCCGGCGTCGGCCTCCGAGTGCACGGCGATCGCACGGATCCCGAGCCTCTTCGCGGTGCGGATGATCCGGCGCGCGATCTCGCCACGGTTGGCCACCAACAGCGATTCGAACAAGGAAGGGTCCCTTCTTGACGCTTCTTGCATAGCAGGGGCCCCTTCTTAACACGCGGAGGGCGCGCGTGCTTAACGGGCGTTAAGGCCCGCCGGGCGTCAGGCCGGATCGGTGGGGGCGAGCAGGGCGGCCAGGGTCGCGCCCCGCAGCAGCTCGGCCCGCCGGCGGCGGTCCACTTCGCCCCCGAGGAACGGCGTGGAGTTCATGAGGCCGAACGCGGCGTGGGCGAGCACCCGCGCCTCGCCGTCCGGCAGCCCGGGGTGCAGCGCGGTCAGCACGGTCACCCACTCCTCGACGTACATCCGCTGGAGCCGGCGGATCCGGCGGCGCGGCTCGTCGGGGAGGCGATCCAGCTCGTGCAGGTGCAGGGCGATCACGGCCGGGTTGGCCAGCGCGAAGTCGACGTGGAAGTCGATCAGCGACTCCAGCGTGCCGCGCGGGTCGTCGGGGTGGTTGGCGGACCGTTCCCGGCCGCCCGCCAGCAGCCCCTCGCTGACCGGGATCAGCGCGGCGACCAGCATCGCCTCCTTGCCGGCGAAGTGGTGGTAGAGGGCCGGACCGGTGACACCGGCGGCGGCGCCGATGTCGTCCATCGACACCCCGTGGTAGCCCCGCGCTGCGAAGAGCCCGACCGCGATCTCCAGGATCTCGTCGCGCCGGGACCGGCGCCGGCCCGCACCCGCGCCGTTCGCCGCGCCCCGCGCCTGCTGTTCCACCGCCACCGGGCCAGCCTAGTCCGCGCGCCCGGGCTGGTGGAGCCTCGGTTACCCGTCGGTCGCCTCACACCCCGCGCCGCTTGACCCTCGACCCGGTTCAGGCCGGAGGGTCCGTCGGCATGACCGCTTCCGTACTCGGCCGCGACTACCGGCTGCTCTGGTCCGCCGCCGTTTCCTCCCGGTTCGGCGACGCGCTGCGTACGCCGGCCCTGGCCCTGCTCGCCGCCGCGCTCACCCGCGACCCCCGGGCGATCGCCGCGGTGACCGTGGCCGGGCAGCTCCCGCCGCTGGTGTTCGGACTGCTCGGCGGCGCGTACGCCGACCGGTGGGACCGGCGCCGGACGATGGCGGCGGTGGACGGGGCGCGGGCCGTGGTGGTGGCCGCGCTCGCCGGACTGGTCGCCAGCGGCCGGGCCGGGATCGCCGCGCTGGCCGCCGCCGCGTTCCTGCTCGCCACCCTGGGCACGCTCTTCGACGCGTCCGCCTTCGCGCTGCTGCCGTCACTGGTGTCGCCGGCCGCCCTGGCCAGCGCCAACGGCCGGCTCCAGGCCGGCACGGCGGTGGCCGGCGGCCTGCTCGGCACCCCGCTGGCCGGTCTCCTCTTCGCCCTGGCCGCGTCGCTCCCGTTCGCCGTGGACGCGCTCACCTTCGCCATCGCGGCCGCCCTCGCCCTCGCCCTCCGCCCGCTGCCGGCGGCCCCGGCCCGGCCGGCCGGGCCGGGCGTGTGGCGGGAGGCGTGGGCCGGGATGCGGTGGGTGCGCCGAGACCGGGTGCTGTGGGGGATCGCCCTCGCCTCCGCGGGGTCGAACCTGGCGATCAGTGGGCTGATGGCGGTCCTGGTGCTCTACGCGCTCGGGGCGCTGCGGGTGCCGCCGCAGGGATACGGGCTGTTCGCCGCGGGAGTGGTGGTCGGTGGGCTGCTCGGGGCGCTGGTTGCCGGGCGGGTGGCCACCCGGTTCGGCACGTTGCCCGCGCTGCGCGCGGTGCTGCTCGGGCAGACCGTGGCACTGGCCGGGTTCGCCCTGGCCCGCGGCCCGTTGACGGGGGGCGTGACGTTGGCCGTGTTCGCGGCCGGGACGACGATCTGGAACAGCCTCTGGTCCGCGTACGGGCAGCGGAACGTGCCGGGGGAACTGCTCGGGCGGGTCGGCGCGGCGCAGCGCGTCCTCGGCCTGGCCGCCGCACCGCTCGGCGCGGCGCTGGCCGGGTTCGCCGGCGAGGCGTACGGGGTGGGTCCGGTGGTCAGCGCGGCGGCGGTCGTGTTCGCCCTGGTCACCGCCGCCGCGTGGGGAACGCTGCGCGGCACGGGATGACGGTCAGCGGCCGCCCGGTTCGAAGCCGGCCAGCCGCACGGCGAGCCGCCGCCGGACCGGCGGCAGGGCGGAGCCGAACCGGAGCACCAAGTCGCGCAGCGGCCGGGCGGCCGGCGGGACGGCGGTGAGCCGGGTGAGCCCGGCGGCGAAGCCGAGCACCTCCTCGGCGAGCGGGCGGCGGGCGGCCGCATACCCGTCGAGGAGCGTGTCGGAACCCCCGGCGAGCACGGCGGCGAGGGTGTCGCCGAGGGTGACGGCCTCGCGGAGGCCGAGGTTCATCCCCTGCCCGCCCGCCGGGCTGTGCACGTGCGCCGAGTCCCCGGCGAGCAGCACCGGGCCGGACCGGTAGCTGCTCGCGATCCGGTGGTGGATCCGGAACCGGGAACTCCAGCGCACGTCGGTGAGCTGGTCCGGCCGCCGGGCGGGCCCGCGCTCGTCGAGCAGCGCCTGGAAGTGCCGCGCCTCCGGCTCTCGGGGCGCGTCGGCCACCGCGGCCACCAACCGAACCATGCCGTCGGGCAGCGGCGCCCAGACCAGTGGCCCCTGCCGGGCCAGGAAGAGGTTGACCTGGTCGCGGGGCAGCGCGCTGTCCACCCGGACGTCGGCGAGCAGGAACGACTCGCCCGGGTCGGCCGGCCCGCCGAAGTCGATGCCGGCCAGCTCGCGCACCGGGCTTCGCATGCCGTCCGCGCCGACCACCCAGCGGGCCCGGACCCTCTCGCCGCCCGCGAACGTCGCGGTGGCGCCGTCGCCGTCGAGGTCGAGGCCGGTCAGCTCGTACGGCCGGAGCACCCGCCCGCCGAGCGCGGTGAGCCGGTCGGCGAGCACCGCCTCGGTCTCGGCCTGGGAGACCAGCAGCGCGTACGGATAGCGGGACGGCAACCGGTCGAAGGGGACGGTGAGCAGCACCCGGTCGCGGTCGCGGACGCTGAACCGGGTCGACGCCAGCCCGCGGGCGGCCAGCGGGGCGGCGACGCCGATCCGGTCCAGCACCTCCAGGGTGCCGGCGTGCACCACGGCGGCCCGCGAGGTGACCGGCGGGGCGGCGAGCCGGTCCACCACGGTGGCGGTCACCCCGTGTCCGGCCAGGGTCGCGGCCACGGCCAGACCGGTCGGCCCGGCCCCCACCACGAGGACGTCGGTGCGCTCGGGAAGCATGGCCCCACCTCCAGGGTTGCCAACAACTGTTTGCCAACAGGTGTTGACAACGGTAGGCGCGCCTCCGTTTCGATGTCAACGCTTGTTGGCCTACAGTTGTGGGCATGACCGACACGGCACCCCGCGCCCGCCGCTCGGACGCCACCCGGGCGGCCATCCTCCGCGCCGCCCGCGAACGCTTCGCCGCCGACGGCTACGAGCGGGCCACCATCCGGGCCATCGCCGCCGACGCGCGGATCGACCCGTCGATGGTGATGCGCTACTACGGCAGCAAGGAGGGGCTGTTCGCGGCGGCGGCCGAGTTCGACCTGCGCCTGCCCGACCTGGCCGCCGTGCCACCGGACCGCCTCGGCGAGACCCTGGTGCGTCACTTCCTCGCCCGCTGGGAGGGCGACGAGACGCTCGCGGCGCTGCTCCGGGCGGCCAGCACCAACGCGGGAGCGGCGGAGCGGATGCGCCTGCTCTTCGCCAACCAGCTCGCCACGGCCGTGGCCGGCTTCGGCACCGGGCCGGCGAGCACCGCCCACCGGGCCGGCCTGGTGGCCAGTCAGATCCTCGGCCTGGCCTTCACCCGCTATATCGTCCGGCTGCCGCCGGTGGTGGAGATGACGCCGGAGGATCTGGTCGACTGGGTCGCCCCGACCCTCCAGCGTTACCTGACCGGCCGGCCTAGCCGCTGAAGCTGCCCGGCTCCTCGCCCCGCACGACGGGGGCCCGGACCAGGTTGCCCCACTCGGTCCACGAGCCGTCGTAGTTGCGAACCTGCGGGAACCCGAGCAGGTGGTGCAGCACGAACCAGGTGTGGCTGGACCGCTCGCCGATCCGGCAGTAGGCCACCACGTCGTCGGACGGGCTCAGCCCGAGCTGGTCGACGTAGATCGCCCGCAGCTCCTCCACCGGCTTGAAGGTGCCGTCGTCGTTCGCGGCGGACTTCCACGGCTTGCTCACCGCGCCCGGGATGTGCCCGCCGCGCAGCGCGCCCTCCTGCGGGTAGGCCGCCATGTGCAGCATCTCGCCGGTGTACTCACCGGGCGACCGCACGTCGACCAGCGGCCGGCCGGCGGTCACGTGCGCCATCACGTCGTCGCGGAACGCCCGGATCGGCTTGTCGTTCCGCTCCGGCACCGGATAGTCGGCGCGCGGCCGGGTCACCGTGTCCTTGGACATCTCGCGCCCCTCGGCGACCCACTTCATCCGGCCGCCGTCGAGCAGCCGGACGTCCGCGTGGCCGAAGAGCTCGAACACCCAGAGGGCGTACGCGGCCCACCAGTTGAAGTTGTCGCCGTAGAAGACCACCGTGTCGCCGCGGCCGATGCCCTTGGCGGCACACAGCTCGGCGAAGCTCTCGGCGTCGAGGTAGTCGCGGGTCACCTGGTCGTTCAGCTCGGTGTGCCAGTCGACCTTCACGGCCCCGGGGATGTGGCCGGTGTCGTAGAGGAGAACGTCCTCGTCGGACTCGACCACCACGAGGCCGTCGTCGCCCAGGTGCTCGGCCAGCCACTCCGTGGTGACCAGGCGCTGCGGGTCGGCGTATGACTGGAGGTGGGTGTTCGGATCGCTCGGCACAGGCATGAGCCCCAAGTTACGCCGGATCGCGGGTTCCGGACCGGCCATCCCGTGTGGTGGGGCCAACACCGGTCAGGCGCGGCGGTGCACCAGCCGCCCGGCCACCACCGTGGCCAGACAGGAACCGTCGGGGCCGAACACGGCCAGGTCGGCGCGGCCGCCGGCCACCAGCGCCGGAGGCCGGACGGCGGCGAGCACCACCACCTCGTTGCGCGCGGCGGCGGCCCGCAGCGCCGGGTCGGTGACGTGGTCGGCGAGCACCGCGGCGGCACCGAGCCGGAACAGGGCGTGCACCCGCTCACGCGGGGTCGGCGCGGGCGGCAGGGGCCCGTCGTGCACCAGCGCCGGCCCGAGGACGCCGGCCCAGCGCCGCACCCGCACCTCCGGGTACGCCCCGGTCAGCTCGTCGACCGGCCCGACGGCCGCGACCCGGTCGCCGGTCACCAGCACGGCCTGACCCGGCCGGGGCTCGTCGTCCAGGGTGAGCCGCAGCAGGGGCGCGACGTGCAGGGTCCGCACCGTCAGTCGAGGGTGATCGGCCCGAGCACCGGCCGCTTGGCGGTGATGAGGTCGCCGGAGGAGCGGCCGGTCAGCCGGCGCTTGATCCACGGGGCCAGGTGCTGACCCGCCCAGCGCAGGTCGGCGGCCCGGGCGGCCAGCCAGGGGGTGGGCGCCGGGTGCGGCGGCACCATCAGCCACTCCTCGTCGCAGGCCACGCCGAGCGCGGCGAGCACCTGCCCGGCCACCCGACGGTGCCCGGCCGCGGACAGGTGCAGCCGGTCGGTGCTCCACAGCAGCGGGTTGAGGTAGGTGTCGTCGGCGTACAGGTCGACCAGGATGGCGCCGTGCCGCTCGGCGACCTCGCCGACCACCCGGTTGAGCAGGTTCACCCGCGGGGCCACCAGCCGCTGGCCGGGCAGCCGGGCCATCACGTCGGCGAACCGGAACAGCACCACGTCGGCGCCGCCGGCACGCAGCCGGCCGATCACCGCGTCGAAGCGCGGCACGAAGGCATCCGGATCGAAGGTACGGCGCAGCACGTCGTTGCCACCGGCCGCGAAGCTGATCAGGTCGGGCTGCATGGCCAGCGCGGCCGGCACCTGCTCGGCCACGATGTTCGGGAACAGGCGGCCCCGGATGGCCAGGTTGGCATAACCGAAATCGGGGCCGGCCTCGGCGGCGAGCCGGGTGGCGACCAGGTCCGCCCACCCCCGGTAGGTGCCGTCCGGATAGGCGTCGTCCATGCCCTCGGTGAAGCTGTCGCCCACCGCCACGAAGCTGCGCCAGCGCACTGCGCCTCCCTCTGACTGACCCGGCAGAGCTGCGTCGGCCAGTCTCGCACCGACCGGTCTCCCGCCGCCCGACCCCCGCGCGGTACGTGGCGGAGGTCATCGGGACAAATATCCCGCTTGATGGATCCGGGGCAGATTCCGTCCGCCGGACCGTGGATGATGTTGCCCGTCATCCGGTCGGGGGGTGGGCGGCGCCCGCCGCTGCGGCTGGTCAGCGACAGCGCGAACGAGGACCGCATGACCCAGGGACACCCGGCCGCCTTCCCGGCCGACGGTCAGCCGCACCCGCCGGGCCAGGCGTACCCGGCCGCAGGCACGGGTCTCCCCGCCCCGCCCGGCTACGGGCCACCCGGGGCGTACCCCAACGGGCCGGTGCCGCCGGGTTTCGGGCCCTACCCGCCGCCCCCGCCGCCGCGGCCGAAGTCCCGGCGTGGCCTGTGGATCGGGCTCGGCGCCGGGGCGCTGGCCCTGACCCTCTGCGCCGGCACGGCGATCGGCGTGGGCGTCGGGCTGAGCGAGCGCGGCGAGGACGCCACCCCGAAGGCCGCCGCCGCGGCGAACGGCGTGACCGTCACCCAGCAGGACCTGGACGACCTGCTGGCCCGGCACAGCAAGGCCCTCGCCGACAAGGACCTGAAGGGCTACCTGGCCCCCTTCGACCCGGCCCGCAAGGACCTGGTCGCCGGCCAGACCCGCCTCTTCACCAACCTGGGCAAGCTGCCGCTGGCGGTCGGCGAGTACCGGACCGTCGCCCAGCAGGGGCGGACCACCGACAGCTTCGGCCGCGGGGTCAGCTTCCAGCTCGACGTCTCCTTCGTGCACCAGTTCGAGGGGTACGACCTCACCCCGGTCGCCGAGTGGTACCGCTGGACCGTCGTCCGCGAGAGCCAGGGCGCGCCGCTCAAGGTCACCGCGGTCACCGGAGCGCCCGCCGCGCTGGGCAGCTCGAAGACGGTCTACTACCCCGGCCCATGGGACAAGTGGCGCGACATCCACGTCGAGCGCACTTCGCACACCCTGCTCATCACCGACGCCACGCTGGCCGCCGAGGCGAAGCGCTACGCGCCGGTCGCCGAGGCGGCGGTGGCCGACGACTTCGCCGCGTGGCAGGCCGGCGGTGTCACCGCGAACATCCCGAAGGGCTTCGTCATCAGCCTGGTCAAGGGCAAGCAGGACCTTGGCTCGCTCTACCGGGTCAACAAGGACGAGACGACCGAGGCCGGTGTCTCGATCGGCATGGTCTCCGCCGACCGGGGCCAGAGTGTCGACATCGGCGGCAGCCGGATCGTGATCGACGTGGCCGACCGGTCCTTCTTCACCGCCGGCGACCGGAAGGGTCCCCGCGAGATCTTCCGGCACGAGGTGGGCCACTCCCTGGTCGCCAGCCTGGAGGACGCCGACAAGCAGGACTTCTTCGACGGCATCGAGAACTGGATCGTGGAGGGCTTCGCCGAGTACCTGGGCCACCGGGGCGAGCCGCTGCGGTCCAGCGGCCGCACGGCACAGGCCCGGTCGCTCGTCCGCTCCGGCGACTGGGACGGCACGCTGCCGAGCAACGGCGACTGGGACTCGCCGGGGCGGGTCAGCTTCCACTACTGGCTCGGGCACGCGGCGATGACCCACCTCGCGGAGAAGTACGGCGAGCAGAAGCTGTTCCAGTTCGTGACCGCCCGCTACCAGGGCGCCACCGCCGAACAGGCCAGCCAGCAGGTGCTCGGCGTCCCGCTGGACCGGTTCCAGGCCGGCTGGGCGGCGTACGTGCGGGCGCAGGCGCGCTGAGCGGGAACCCGAGGAGCGAAACGATGACGAACCCCCAGTCCCCCTGGCAGCCACCACACCCGCCGGCAGCCGTCCCACCGCAGGTGCCGGTGGGAGGAGCGCCGCAGGCTCCCCAGCCGGCCTGGCCGCAGCCGGCGCAGGTCCCGCCGACGCAGGGTGGTCACCCGGGCTGGCCCTCGGCCCCGCAGGCTCACCCGGCGTACCCGCAAGCGGGCCACCCGGCGTACCCCGTTGCGGGTCAGCCGACGTATTCGCAGGCCGGTCAGCCGGCGTACCCGCCGCAGGGATGGCCGGGGGCGGCCCCGCAGCCGGCGGCGGTGCCCAGGCGGCGCGGGCGCGTGGCGCTGCTGGTCGCCGGCGGCCTGGTCGCCGTGCTGGCCGTCGGCGCCGGCACCGCCTGGGGTGTCTCCCGGCTCGTCGGCGGCGGCTCGGGCGGTGACGGGGAACTGGAGACCGCGTGGGTGCTGGACTTCCCCGAACGGCAGGACACCGGCCTGACCACCTACGACCAGCAGGACATGTTCGGCGCCTGGCTCGCCGGCGACACGGTGGTCCGGGCACAGGGAGACGGTCTGCTCGCCTACCGGCTCTCCGACGGCGGGCAGGCGTGGGGCGCGCCCGCGCCGGAGGGCACCTCGCTCTGCGTCGCCGCGCAGGCGGTGACCGAGGGCCGGGGTGCGGTGGCGGTCGGCTCCGAGCAGTCCTGCAACACCGTCGCCGGCTTCGACCTGGGCAGCGGCAAGCTGACCTGGCAGGCGAAGTTCCCGGCGCCCGCCCGCGAGGGCCGGGGCGCGCTGGCCGCGCCGGACCTCTCCGTCGCCGGCCAGCAGGTGGTCGTCCGCTCCGGCGACACCATGATCGGATTCTCCCTGGCCGATGGGAAGCAGTTGTGGCGCACCACCGGGGAGAAACTGCTGCCCGGACGGGAATGCGGGTTCAAGGACATGCGGGCCGCCGACGACCTGGTGGTGGTCACCTACGGCTGCTCGATCGGCGGTGAGGTGGACGCCGTCGACCCGGCCACCGGCAAGGTGCGCTGGCGGCAGCGGCTGCCGGAGGCGAAGGTCACCGACGGGGCGCTGAGCGTACGGCCGCTGATCGGCCTGCCCGGGCTGGGGCACGACAGTTACACGGTGCGGGACCCGAGGACCGGCCGCGAGACCGGGTCGTTCACCGACCCGATCGACGGCACCGAACTGTGGGACGTGCCACCCAACCGGTCCAACGCGATCGACGGTCCGGCCGTCTACCAGTACCTCGCCGACGACGACACGCTCTACTACCCGACGTTCCCGAAGAACGTGCCGAACTCGGGGCGGGCGGCCAACCAGATCATCGCCATCGACCTGGCCACCGGGAAGAAGCGCTGGATCTCGTCCGGGCACAGCGCCAGCAAGGTCGAGCTGATCCGCCGCGACGAGCAGGGGTTGCTGGCCTGGGAGACCGGCGACCGGCGGAAGCTGCCGCCGCGGCTGGTCCGCATCGACCCCGCCACCGGTGCGGTCAGCGCGGTGGCCGAGGGGCCACTGTCGGCCGGCTTCGAGGGCGAGGAGGCCAAGGTCCTGGAGCGGGACGGGGTCGTGGTGATCGTGCCCTGGAAGCACGTCGTGGCGGACCGCGCGATCACCGTGCTGCGCTGAGTGAGGGGCGGCCCCGGTGGACCGCCCCTCACGTCGAGCCGGGTCAGCCGACCGCTGCGGTCCTCGAAGAACCGCAGCACCAGCACGGCCCGCTGCTTGGCGGAGAGCTTCGCCAGCGCGGCCCGGAGAGTCAGCCGGAGCGTGGTCTGCTGGGCGTGGTCGGGAGCCGAGTCGCCTCCGCGCGGCTCGGGCAGGTCACCCGGCATCGACTCGGCCACCCGGCGGCGCCGCCACCAGGAGACCTGAACGGCGTTCCCCGGCCGGAGCCGGCGATCGACCGGTCAGCGCGAAGCGGTGATGAGCACGGTGTGCTTGCTCACGTGGAAACCGCCCTCGGCGTCGATCCGGGCCTGGACCAGGTCCCGCGCGGCTGACCGCTGCGCGGGCGTGAGTGGCTCGTCGGCCATGCTGGCGAGATAGGCGAGGACCGGCTCCACGTCGGGAACCTCCAGGTCGCACGGGTACGGCTCGACGGCGACACCGGTGAAGGCGTCGGCCACGTACCCCGGTCCGGTCTCCGCCGTGACGTTGTTCTGGCAGAAGCCGAGCATCAGATCGGGGCGGCCGATGGCCACCGCGAGAGCGTTGAGCTCCGCGAGGTGGTCGGCGCCGTTGACGGCGACCGCGAGGCGGCCGCCGGAGCGAAGGACACGGGCGAACTCACGCAGCGCGGCGGCCGGATCGTCCAGGTGGTAGAGCATGTGGTTGGCGACCACGGTGTCGAAGCTGGCGTCGGCGAACGGCAGCCGGCTGGCGTCGCACCGTTCGACCCGAGCGCCGGGGACGCCGCGTAGCCGCACGCACATCGCCGCCGAGAAGTCGGTCAGGGTCAGCCGGAGTCCGCGGCCGCGGTGGTCCACCTGGCTCCACAGTCTCCCGGTGCCGGCGCCCACTTCGAGGACGTCACCGGCCAGCGGCAACCGCTCGTCGAGCCAGGCGAACCAGCCCTGCGGGTTCGTGCCGTGGTCGTGCAGGGCGATTCGGGCGGTGAGGTTGCCGGTCGTCGTCGCGTACTGGCTGGCGGCCCGGGTCGACGGAGTGACAGTCATGACGGCAGCGTAGGCCGATCGACGCGGGTTCAGAGGTAGAGGCAGAACGGGTGGCCGGCCGGGTCCAGGTGCACCCGCACATCGTCCTGCGGCTGGAACTCCGCCACCGAGGCGCCCACGGACACCGCGTACGCCGACGCCGCGTCGAGGTCGTCGACCTTGATGTCGAGGTGCGCCATCATCGGCGGGTCACCCGGTCCGGCGGGCCAGACCGGCCGCACGTACGCCGGCTCGGTCTGGAAGGACAGCCCGGCGCCGCCCCCGGGCGCGACAAGGGTGACCCAGTCCGGCTCGTCCTCCCCCCGGGACCACCCGAGCAGCCGTTCGTAGAACGCGGCGAGTTCCCGCGCGTCGGGCGCGTCCAGCACGGTCGCCGTCATCGTCAGCCGAGGTCGCTCGTCCATCCCCCTCTCCTACCCACACGAGGATGAATACGATCGCCTGCCGACCCCGCCCGCCGTACGCTGCGGCAATGCTGCTGCGCATGTCGACCCTGTTGCTCCGGACCCTGCGCGAGGACCCGGCCGACGCGGAGGTGCCGAGCCACCGGCTGCTGCTCCGCGCCGGCTACATCCGCCGCGCCGCACCGGGCGGCTACACCTGGCTGCCGCTGGGCAAGCTCGTGCTGGACCGGGTCGCCGAGATCGTCCGCGCCGAGATGGCGGCGATCGGCGACCAGGAGGTGCACTTCCCGGCGCTGCTCCCGGCCGAGCCCTATCGGACCAGCGGGCGGTGGACGGAGTACGGCGACGACATCTTCACCCTCGAGGACCGGAAGGGCGCCGAGCACCTGCTCGCCCCGACCCACGAGGAGATGGCAACGCTGCTGGTGAGGGACCTGTTCAGCTCGTACCGGGACTTCCCGGTGACGCTGTTCCAGATCCAGACCAAGTTCCGGGACGAGGCCCGGCCGCGGGCCGGCCTGCTGCGCGGTCGCGAGTTCCTCATGAAGGACGCCTACTCCTTCGACCTGGACGAGGCGGGGCTCCAGGCCGCCTACGACCGGCACCGCGACGCGTACCAGCGGATCTTCACCCGGCTCGGACTCGACTTCACCGTCGTGCATGCGATGTCCGGGGCGATGGGCGGCTCGGCGTCGGAGGAGTTCCTGGCCGCCACGCCGGTCGGCGAGGACACGTACGTCGGCTGCACCACCTGCGACTACGCGGCCAACACCGAGGCCGTGCTGACCCGCGCGCCGGCAGCCGGCGACCCGGAGGCGCACCCGGCGACCGAGGCGCACGACACCCCGGAGACGCCGACCATCGCGTCCCTGGTCGAGCTGGCCAACGCCCGCGCGCTGGGCGGCCGGACCGACTGGACCGCCGCCGACACGCTGAAGAACGTGGTGCTGGCCGTGCGCCGGCCGGGCGCCGAACGGGCGGAGCTGCTGGTGATCGGCCTGCCCGGCGACCGCGACGTGGACCTGAAGCGGGTCGAAGCCGCCCTGGCTCCGGCCGCTGTGGCGGTCTTCGAGGACTGGGCGGCACATCCGGAGCTGGTCCGCGGCTACATCGGGCCGCAGGTCCTGGCCAAGCACGGCGTCCGCTACCTGGTCGACCCGCGGGTGGTCACCGGCACAGCCTGGTTGACCGGCGCCAACGAGCTGGGCCGGCACGCCACGAACGTGGTCTGCGGGCGGGACTTCACCCCGGACGGCACCATCGAGGCCGCCGAGGTGCGCGCCGGTGACCCCTGCCCGGCCTGCGGCACGGGCGAGCTGACCATGCGCCGGGGCATCGAGGTGGGGCACATCTTCCAGCTCGGCCGCCGCTACACCGACGCGTTCGCGGTCGACGTGCTCGGCCCGGCGGGCAAGCCGGTCCGGCCCACCATGGGCTGCTACGGCATCGGGGTCTCGCGGGCCGTCGCGTCGGTCGCCGAGCAGCACCACGACGACCGGGGGCTGGTCTGGCCGGCCGAGGTGGCGCCGTGCGACGTACACCTGGTGGCGGCCGGGAAGGGGCCGCAGCTCGACGCGGCGCTGGAGCTCGGCGGGCGCCTCTCCGCCGCCGGGCTGCGGGTGCTGGTCGACGACCGCACCCACGTCTCGGCCGGGGTGAAGTTCACCGACGCCGAGCTGATCGGCATCCCGCGCGCCGCCGTGGTCGGCCGCCGCCTGGCCGAGGGATACGTCGAGCTGCGCGACCGGGCCTCCGGCGAGCGGATCGAGTTGCCGCTGGACGGCCTGGTCGAGCGCCTGCTCGACGAGGCGCGTGGGGCGCGCCGCGACCGGGTGTAGCGGACGCGCCACGGGGTACCGCAGACGGATCGACCGAGGTGTTTCGGAGGCTCTCATGTACCGGGTCAGTGACGTGATGACCAAGCAGGTGGTCTACCTGCCCGCGGAGACCCCCCTGGACGAGGCGGCCAGGGTGATGAAGGAGTCGGACATCGGCGATGTGGTGGTGACCGACGGCGCCACCCTGGCGGGCATGCTGACCGACCGGGACATCGTGGTGCGGGCCGTGGCCGAGCGGGCCGACCCGGCGAGCACCACCATCGGGTCGATCGTCACCCGCGAGGTGGTGATGATCGAGCAGCACTGCACCGCGAGCGAGGCGGCCGCGCTGATGCGCGAGCGCAACATCCGGCGGGTGCTGGTCTGCGACAACGACCGCAAGCTGGTCGGCATCGTCTCCCTCGGCGACCTAGCCATGCAGCTCGACCCGGACTCCGCCCTGAGCGACATCAGCGAGGCCGCCCCGAACCTGTGATCCGCCCGACCCGGTGCCCTCCCGGCCGACCCGGGAGGGCGTTGGGCCACCGGCGGTAGCCTGGCGGTCATGTCCGAGATGCCGAGCAAGCTGGCCGAGATCGTCGACGAGTTCGCCGCCGCCCCGCGCGACGTGGTGCTGGAGATGCTGCTGGAGTTCTCCGACGTGATCCCGCCGCTGCCCGAGGGCGTGGACCGCGAGGATCTGGAGCAGGTCCCGGAGTGCCAGACCGCGTTCTTCCTGCGCGCCGAGGTCAACCCGGACAGGACGGTGAGCACCGTCTTCGACTGCCCGCCGGAGGCGCCGACCACCCGGGCGTTCGCCGGCATCCTCGCGGAAGGGCTGGCCGGTGCCAGCGCCGAGGACGTGCTGGCCGTGCCGGACGACCTGTACCAACGGATGGGCCTGGCCCAGGCCATCAGCCCGCTGCGGATCCGCGGCGGCACCGCCATCCTGGCCCGGCTGAAGCGCCAGGTCCGGGAACAGATCTCCTGATCGACGGGTTGTCGCTGGTCATGGAGATCGAGATCTACGCCGACGTCGTCTGCCCCTGGTGCTGGATCGGCAAGCGCCGCCTGGAGCAGGCCCTGGAGCGGTACGACGGCGAGGTGACCGTCCGGTTCCGGCCGTTCCAGCTCGACCCGACGCCGGTGACCGAGCCGAAGCCGCTCATCGAGGCGCTGGGCGCGAAGTTCGGCGGCCGGGACAAGGCCGAGGGCATGGCCGCCCACGTCACCCAGGTCGCCAGGGGCGCCGGGATCGACATGCACTTCGACCGCGCGGTGGCCGCGAACACCTTCGAGGCGCACCGGCTGGTCCGGTTCGCCACGGAGCGGGGCCGGGCCGCCGAGCTGGTCGAGCGGCTCTACCGGGCGCACTTCCAGGACGGGATCGACGTCGGGTCGACCGACGCGCTGGCCAAGCTGGCCGCCGAGGTCGGCCTGGACGAGTCCGAGGCCCGCGAGTATCTGGAGTCGAACCTCGGCCGCCGGGAGGTGGCCGCCGACCTGAGCGCCGCGCACCAGCTCGGCGTCTCCAGCGTGCCGACCTTCGTGCTCGCCGGGAAGTACGCCGTGACCGGCGCCCAGGAGCCGGAGACCATGCTGGCCGCCCTCCACGAGGTGGCCCAGCGCGAGGCGTCCGCGTGATGTTTCACGTGGAACAAGATCGATGCGGGTGAGGGCCTAGGCCGGCCGGGCCAGGTCCTCCACCACGGTCGCCCCGGGCAGCGCGCCGAGCGCCGGCCCGGGCAACGCGATCTTGCTGTGGCGTACGCCCGATCCGATGATGACGTGCGGCGTGGCGATCACCCGCGAGTCGACGAAGATCGGCCAGCCCTCGGGGAGCCCGATCGGGGTGATCCCGCCATACTCCATCCCGGTCAGTTCGACCGCGTCGTCCATCGGCGCGAAGCTCGCCTTGCGGGCGTCGAGCAGCCGGCGGACCATGCCGTTCACGTCGGCGCGGGTCGTGGCGAGCACGATGCAGGCCGCGTACCGCGTCTCGCCGGCCCGCTTGCCGGCGACCACCACGCAGTTGGCCGACTCCTCCAGCCCCACCTCGTACGCCGCACAGAACGCCGCCGTGTCGGCCAGCTCGGCGTCGATCGCGGCGACCAGCACCTCGTCCACGTCCACCGGAGCCTCGTCCGGCCACCGCTCGATCGCGGCGGCCACCGGCGGCGCCAGCAGGTCCAGTCGGGTACGGGCGGGCTCGGTTTTCAGCGTCCCCATCACGGATGCGATCCTCGCACCCATGAGGCGGCTCCGCTGACCGACGTGCCGGCCGGCCCGAATCCTGGGCGGCCCGAGGGTCAGCTGCCGGTGAGGAAGGCGTTCTCGCGGGCGAACGTCCGGTCCTGGTGGGCCGCCAGCTCCTCGGCCCGCAGGGCCTGGGCACGGTGGGACTCCACGTCCTCGATGCCGTGCCGGACCCCGAGCCGGATCACGCCGTAGAGGAAGACGAAGCCGAAGACGTACAGGATCACGGTGGTGACGAAGACCAGCATGCGGCCACGGTAGGGCGACCCGGAACCGCAAGAGGTTTCATCTCCGGCCGGTTCCCCCGTACGTGTCGGCGAGGTGGTCGGCCCAGGTGCGGGTGCCGGTGGGAGTGGCGGTGGTGGTGAGCGCACCGGCGCGCAGTTCCCGGCCGAGCCGCCCCGGGATCCGCACCGGCAGCAGTGGACGGTGGGACCGCCGGGCCGCCCGCCAGGCGCGGACCGCCTCGTCGTAGCGGAGCACCTCCGGGCCGGCGAACTCCTCGATCCGCCCGGACGGGCCGGCGGCCAGCAGCGCGACGAGCCGGTCCGCCACCTCGCCGGGGTCGACGGGCTGGGCCAGCACCGCCGAGTCCCCGAGCACCGGGCCCAGCCGGCTCGCGGTCCCCAGCAACTCCTCCAGGAAATCCGGGAACTGGGTCGCCCGCAGCACACTCCACCGCACCGGCCCGGCCGCCACCACCTGCTCGGCGGCGAGCTTGTGCCGGTAGTAGCCGAGCGGCACCCGGTCGACGCCGACGATCGAGACGTAGACCAGGTGGCCCACCCCGGCGTGGCCAGCGGCCAGCACCAGCCGGCGGGTGCCCAGCACGTCGATCTGGTGGGTGCGCCGGTTCGGCGAGGAGGCCAGGTGCAGCACCGCCTCGACCCCATCGACCGCCGCGGCCAGCCCCTCACCGGTGGCCAGGTCGGCCGCCACCCACTCCGTCCCGGCGTCGTTGCGCGGCCGGCGGCTCACCGCGCGGACGGTGTGCCCCGCGTCCCGCAGCCGGGGCAGGACCACCCGCCCGAGCCGTCCGCTCGCCCCGGTCACCAGCACCCTCATCTCGTCCTCCTCCACGCGCTCGCTCCTTCGTCGACGGTGCTGCCCTGCCCGAGGTGACCGGCTGTGCGGCAGTTCACCGTCGACGACGGATCACCGGTCGGCGGGCACCACCCGGCCCGCGAGCAGCACGCCGAGCAGCCCGCAGCCGGCGGCCACGGCCAGCGTCGTCGCGAAGCTCGCCGGGCCCGGCGCCGAGCCCGCGGCCAGCACGGCCCCGGTCAGCGCCAGCACCGTGGCGGCGGCGAGCGAGTCGCCCAGTTGCAGCGCCGAGCTGTTCCGGCCCTGCTCGGCCGGGGCCGACAGCGCCAGGGTGAGCACCGACAGGGACGGGTAGAGCAGCCCCATCCCGAGACCGGCGACCGACCACGCGAGCACGGCGAGCGCCACCGGCACGGCCGGCAGCAGGGCCACCGCGACACCGGCCGTACCGACCGCGATGCAGGCCAGCCCGACCCGCGGCAGGGTGGCGGCGGACCGCGGCGCGGCGATCCGGCCCTGGATCCAGGAGCCCACCGACCAGGAGAGCGCGCCGACGGTCAGCACCAGCCCGGCCGCGGTCGGCGAGAAGCCCCGCTCCCGGGACAGCATCAGCGGGATCACCACCTCCGCCCCGGCGAACGCCGCGGAGGCCAGGCCACGCAGGCCGATCACGGTCGGCAGTCCCCGCGCGGCCCGCAGGAAACCGGCCGGCAGCAACCGCGGTACGCAGGCCAGCAGCCCGGCCAGCGCCGCGCCGATCAACGCGACGGCGAGCGCGCCGCGCTGCTGCCCCCCGTAGTGCAGCAGTGCGGCGCTCGCCCCCGCCCCGCAGGCCCAGCCGATCCGGGCCAGCGCACCGGCCGGCGGCCGGGTCGGCACGGCCGCACCCAGCGCCCGCAGCCCCGGCTGGACCAGCAGCACGGCCGGCAGTGCCACCGCCGGCACCGCGAGGAACACCCAGCGCCAGCCCAGGTGCTCGACGATCAGCCCGGCCAGTGCCGGACCGACCAGCGACGGGACGACCCAGGCCGCGGCGAACGCGGCGAAGATCCGCCGCCGCAGCTCCTCCGGGTACGCCTGAGCGACGATCACGTAGAGCGCGACGGAGAGCAGCCCGGAGCCGAAGCCCTGCACGACCCGCCCGACGACGAGTACCTCCATGGTGGGCGCGGCGCCCGCCACCACCAGCCCCGCCACGAACCAGGCCACCCCGTGCCACATGGCCGGGCGGGGGCCGCGGGCATCGCACCAGATGCCCGAGGCGACCATGGCCACCACACCCGAGGCGAACGGGCCGCCGAACGCGAGCGCGTAGAGGCCGAGCCCGTCCAGGGTGCGGGCCACCGTGGGCATGGCGGTGCCCACGGCGAGCGCCTCGAAGGCGAGCAGCGAGACCAGGGCGACGCTGCCCACGGTCATCGCCCGCAGCCGCGGCGACCAGAGATGTGCGGGCGGGGCCGGCGGTGCGGCGGTGACGGTCGACATGGGCTCCAGCTTCGTTCCTCAACCAGGATTGAGGTCAACGGTGAGCCCCGTCTCGTTACGCGGCCTCCAGCGCCTCACCGACTCCCTTGACCAGTCCCGAGTAATGCTGGTCGGCCAGGAGGTGCCCGGCGGTGATGACGAGGGCCAGCGGCCACTCGATGACCTGGAGCGCGGCGAGCACACCGAGCCCCGCGTAATAGGTCAGCTTGTCGGGCGGCGGCACCGCCACCTCGCCCAGCACCGGGATCTCGACCCGCCGGCAGTACGTCTTGATCATTTCCCGCGAGCCGTTGAGGCTCCGTGTCAGCGTGCTCATCCGTGCCTCCCGGGTTCCAACGACGACCTTCATCTCCGGGCGGCATTCCACCGACCTCCCCGTCCATGCCCCGGGCAGCGCGGGAAACTTCCGCCGCCGGAGGGGCATAACGGACGCCGCGCCGGGAAGTCGGGCCGCCGGGACCAGGCACGGGAGGCGAGATGACGTTCGGCTGTTGCGGTGGGAGCACCGGGGAGCGGGGCCGGAAGCCCGGCCGTACGCCTCGATGACCTCGCTGGGCCGCGTCGCCGGCCTCCTCCTGTCGCCGGCCACCGTGCCCGACGCGATGGCCCGGATCGCGCGTACGGTCGCCACCGCCGTGCCGGACACCGCCCGTACCGTCGGATCCGCCCTCCCGGAGACGGCCCGGAACGCCGTGCCGGACAGCGTCGCCGGCGCGGCGGGCAGCGTGGGGTCGGCGGCGGCCCGGCTGGCCCGCCTCGCCGGGCTGACCCGGCGCCGGGTCTGGTCGCGGGACGGGCGGCACCACATCGAAGTGCACGGCGTCTGCCAGGACGGCGGGGACCGGCTGGCCCGGCAGGTCGAGGCGGCGCTGGAGTCGCTGCCCGGGGTGGTGTGGGCCCGGGTCAACGCACCGTCGGGCCGGGTGGTCGTGGCGGTCGAGGAGCCGAAGCCGAAACTGCGCGACCTGATCGCCACCGTGGCGCGGACCGAGCGGGCGTGCCCGCACGAACCCGACCCGGAGATCCCGCCGCCGCACCCGCCGGAGGAGGGACCGCGCACTCCCCGCACGCTGGGCGCGCTGGCCTCGGACGCGCTCGGCCTGACCATCTCGGCGGCCACCCGGATCCTGCCGTTCACCCCGGTCCCCGGCGAGGTGGCCGGCTTCCTCGCCGCGGTCGACCTGCACCCGAAGCTGCACGCGCTCGCCGACCGGGGCCTGCGCGCCGACCCCCGCGCCGATCTGCTCTTCCCGCTCGCCGAGGCGGTGGCCCAGGGGCTCGCCGGCGGCTGGACCGGCATCGTGCTCGACGGGGCGCAGCGGGTGGTGCAGTGGGGCGAGGCGCGGGCCCAGCTCGTCGCGTGGTCGAAGGCCGAGCCGCGGTTGACCGGCGAGCCGGACCGCGCGGTCGCCCGGGTGCCGGCCGGCGAGCGGCCCTGCCCGGTCCCGGACGGCCCGGCGGAGCGCTACGTGAGCCGGATGCTCGCCGCGGGTGCGGCGGCCGGTGCCGCGGCGCTACCGGTGGTCGGCGGGAAGCGCGCCGCCGCGCTGGCCCTGTCGTCGCTGCCGAAGGCTCCGGGCAGCGGCCGCGAAGGGTACGCGGCCCAGCTCGGCCGGATGCTCGCCCGGCGAGGCGTCATCGCCATGGACCGCAGTGTGCTGCGCGAGCTGGACCGGATCGACACGGTGCTGTTGGACGCCGCGGTGCTCGGCTCCGACCGGGGCGTGCTGGCCGACCTGGCACCGCTGCCCGGTGCGGACACCGGCCAGGTGGCCGGCCGGGCGTTCGCCCTGTTCGACCCGGCCGCCCCGGACGCCGTGCGGAACGCCGACGGCTGGCGGCTCGGCCCGCTCGACCGGATCGACGCCGAGGACCCCGGTGACACCCCGGACAGCGCGCGGCTGCGGGCGGACGGCGGCCGGCTGCTGGGGCTGGCCGAGGACGGCCGGCTCACCGCCGTGCTGCGGGTCGAGCCGGAGCCCGTGCCCGGGGTGGACGCCCTGGCGACCGCCGCCCGCCAGGCCGGCCTGCGGCTCGTGGTCGCGGGCGACGACGACGGCCGGTACGACTTCGCCGACGCCCTCGTGCCCGGCGGGGCCGGGCTCGCCGACTCGGTCCGCGACCTGCAACGCGAGGGCGCGGTGGTCATGGTGGTGTCCGGCGACCGGGCCGCGCTGGGTGCCGCCGACTGCGGGCTGGGCGTCTCCGCGCCGGAGGACCTGCCGCCCTGGGGAGCGCACCTGCTGGTCGGCGACGACCTGCGGATCCCCACCCTGCTCGTCGACGCGACCGGGGTGGCCCGGCGGATGACCGGGCAGAACATCCGGATCGGTCTGGCCGGCACCGGGCTGGGGGCGCTCAGCGCGTTCACCGCCGACCGGGAACGGCTCCCCGGACGGACCCTGGCCGCCGTGAACGGGGCCGGCGCCCTCGCCTTCGCGCATGGCGTCTGGCGGGCCCAGCGCCTGCCGGACCGGACCCGCACGCCGGTGCCCACGCTGACCGCCTGGCACCTGATGCCGGTGGAGACCGTCCTCGACCAGCTCGGCACCCACGCCGAGGGGCTGACCGGCGACGAGGCGGCCCGCCGGCGGCGTGCGGTGACCGGGGACGGGCACGGGCCGGCCGGGCTGCTCCGCGCTTTCGTGGACGAGCTGTCGAACCCGCTGACCCCGGTGCTCGCCGCCGGGGCGGTGCTCTCCGCCACGTTCGGTTCGCTGGTCGACGCCGCCCTGGTCGGCGGCGTCGTGGGCGGCTCGGCGCTGATCGGGGCGGTGCACCAGCGCAACACCGAGCGCTCCCTCGCCGAGCTGCTGTCCCGCTCGGCGGTGACCGCCCGGGTGCTGCGCGACGGCGCCGAGCAGGTGGTGGCCGCCGAGGAGCTGGTCGCCGGGGACGTGGTCGTCGTGGAATCCGGCGACGCCATCCCGGCCGACTGCCGGGTGCTGACCAGCGACGGTCTGGAGACCGACGAGTCGTCGCTGACCGGCGAGTCGCTGCCGGTGGGCAAGGGCGCCGAGCCGGTGGTGGCCGCCGCGGTCGCCGAGCGGCACTCGATGCTCTACGAGGGCACCACGGTCGCGGCCGGACACGGCACCGCCGTGGTGGTGGCCACCGGCGAGGAGACCGAGGCCGGGCGGAGCCTCGCCCTGGCCCGGCAGGCACCCCCGGCCAGCGGGGTGGAGACCCGGCTCGGGAACCTCACGAGCGCCGCCGTGCCGCTGGCCGCCGGCTCCGCCGTCGCGGTGGCCGGGGCGGGGCTGCTCCGGGGCGTACCCCTGGTGGAGACGGCGGCGACCGCCGCGAACCTGGCCGTGGCCTCGGTGCCCGAGGGGCTGCCGTTCCTCGTGAGCGCGGCGCAACTGGCGGCGGCGCGGCGGCTGGCCGAGCATGGCGCCCTGGTCCGCAACCCACGGACCATCGAGGCGCTGGGCCGGGTCGACGTGCTCTGCTTCGACAAGACCGGCACCCTCACCGAGGGCAAGCTGCTGCTGGCCGGGGTGGGCGGCGGCGGCGACCGGTACGCCCCGCCGGACCGGCTGGACGGACCGCTCCGGCTGACCCTGGCCGCGGCGCTGCGGGCCACCCCGGCGGCGGCCGACCCGGACGAGCTGCCCCAGCAGACCGACCGCGCGGTACGCCGAGGCGCGGGCACCGCCGGCGTCGTGGAACAGACCGGCGCGCCGGACTGGACCGGGGTGGGTGGGCTGCCGTTCGAGCCGTCGCGGGGCTACCACGCCACCGTCGGCCGCACCGCCGACGGGCTGCTGCTGAGCGTCAAGGGCGCGCCCGAGTCGGTGCTGCCGCGCTGCGCCGCCCGGCGGACCGCCGGGGGCGACATCCCGCTGGACCCGGCCGGGCGGGACGCGCTGCACGCGATGCTCGCCGAGCGGGCCGGTGCCGGGCACCGCATCCTGGCCGTGGCCGAGTGCGCCGTGGGGGCCGAGTCGGTGACCGACGAGCAGGTCGACGGGCTGGTCTTCGTCGGCTTCCTGGCCCTCGCCGACGGGGTCCGGGAGAGCGCCGCGCCCGCCGTGCGACGGATCCGGCAGGCCGGCGTGCACACCATCATGATCACCGGTGACCACCCGGCCACCGCCGAGGCGATCGCCGCCACCATCAGTCCCGACCACGGCGAGCAGCGGGTGGTCACCGCCACCGAGCTGGACCGGCTCGACGACGAGGCGCTCGCGGAGCGGCTCATGGCCACCGACGTGGTGGCCCGCTGCACCCCGGCGCACAAGGTGCGGATCATCCAGGCCCTGCAGCACCGCGGCCGCACGGTGGCCATGACCGGCGACGGCGCCAACGACGCCCCGGCTATCCGCCTCGCCGACGTGGGCATCGCGCTCGGCCAGCGGGGCACTCCGGCGGCCCGCGCCGCCGCCGACCTGGTGGTCACCGACGACCGGCTGGAGACGATCATCGCGACCCTCGTGGAGGGACGGGCCATGTGGTCGTCGGTCCGCCACGCGCTGAGCATCCTGGTCGGCGGCAACCTCGGCGAGATCGCGTTCAGCGTCCTGACCGCCGCGAGCACCGGCCGGTCCGCGCTCACCGGCCGGCAACTGCTCCTGGTCAACCTGCTCACCGACCTGGTGCCGGCGCTGGCCATCGCGGTCCGCCCGCCCGCCGCCGACGGTGCCGACGGTGCCGACCACCTGCTGCGGGAGGGACCGGACACGTCGCTCGGCGAGACGCTGACCCGCGAGATCGCGCTCCGGGCCGGGGCCACCACGCTGGGCGCGACCGCCGGCTGGACGCTCGCCCGGTGGACCGGCCGGGAGCGCCGGGCGGCCACGGTCGCGCTCGCCTCGCTGGTCGGCACCCAGCTCGGCCAGACCGTGCTGGCCGGTGGCACCAGCCCCGCCGTGCTGGCCTCCACCGTCGCCTCGGTCGGCGTCCTGGTCGCCGTCGTGCAGACGCCCGGGGTCAGCCAGTTCTTCGGCTGCACCCCGCTCGGTCCGGTGGGCTGGGGCATCGCCGCCGGCTCGGCGCTCGGCGCCACCTTCGCCAACGGCGCGCTGACCCGGCTGGTCGAGCGCCTGCCCCAGCCCGGCCCCCATCCGCATGCAGATACCGACCAGGGGTACGGCAAGGAGCACGACGCCTGAGGTGACCCCCTGACGCGGCTCGCCGCCCGCGCCGGTGAGCCGGAGGGGGCGGCGAGCGGTGGGTTCGGTCAGGAGCGCTCGGAGATGGCCTCGATGAGGTCGCCCACCGGGCGTTCGGGCAGCGAGCGGGCCACGTCGGCGACGGCCACGATGCCCACGAGCTCGTGTCCGTCGATCACCGGCAGCCGGCGTACCTTGTGCTCGCCCATGGTCCGCAGGATCTCGGCCGCGTCGTCGTCCGCGCCGATGGTCACGGCCTCGCCCTGGGCCAGCTCACCGGCGGTCACCGCGGCCGGGTCCTTCCCCTTGGCCAGCACCTTCACCACGATGTCCCGGTCGGTCACCATGCCCTTGAGGCGGTTGTCGTCGCCGCAGATCGGCAGCGAGCCCACCCCGAGCTCGGCCATCCGCCGGGCGGCGGTCCGGAGGTCGTCCTGCTCCCGGACACAGCTCACGTCGCTGGTCATGATCTCGCGTGCGGTCGGCATTGGCATGACACCTCACTTTCGGGGGGTTGTTACCCGTACCTCCTACCCCGGCCGGTCGGAGCCATGCCGGCGACATGGACGGCGGACCGGTGGGAACACCGCCGGTTGGAGGTGATGGAGATGCCGTTCGTGCAGGTCGTCGAGTATCAGACCGACCGCCCCGACGAGGTACGCCGGCTCAGCGAGGAGTGGACACGCGAGCACCCGTCGCCCGGGCCCGCCCGGGTGACCCTCGCCGAGGACCGGGACAGCCCGGGCCACTTCGTGATGGTCGCCGAGTTCGACAGCTACGAGCAGGCCATGGCGCACAGCGGCCGCCCGGAGACCGGGGAGTACGCCGAGCGGATGCGCCGGCTCGCCAGCGGCGAACCCCGCTACGTCAACCTGGAGGTCGCTCAGCAGATGGCGTGACCCGAACGGGCCGGCCGGCAGCACGCCGGCCGGCCCGCCATTCACGGACGCCGAGCGATGCATTGACTACCTTGTGTGGATGGTCCGCGACGAGCAGCGCCCGCTCCCGTCCCCCGCATCCGGTGTGGGATGGGGCCCGGCTGGAAAAGGTGACGTCGTGTCGCGACGTCTGCTGAACGGCCGGTACCAGTCCGAGGAGTTGCTGGGCACCGGCGGCATGGGCGAGGTGTGGCGCGGCCGGGACCTGCGGCTGGACCGACCGGTCGCGATCAAGGTGCTCACGGCGGCCGGCGTTCGGGAGCCGATGGCCGCGGAACGCTTCGACCGTGAGGCCCGCACGGCGGCCCGGTTGACCCACCCGCACATCGTCGCCGTCTACGACTTCGGCACCGAGGAGGACCGCTCCTACCTGGTCATGGAGCTGGTGGAGGGACGGACGGTCGGCGACCTGCTCACCGCGGGTCCGCTCCCGTTGGACCAGGCGCTGTCGATCGCCGTCCAGACCTCTGACGGGATCGCCGCAGCGCACGCCGCCGGGGTCGTGCACCGCGACATCAAGCCGGGCAACCTCATCGTCACCCGGGCCGGCACCGTGAAGATCTGCGACTTCGGCATCGCCCGCCTACCCCGGCTGGCCGGGCAGAACACCCTCACCGGCCCGTCGACCAAGCTCGGCACCAGCTCGTACATGTCACCGGAGCAGGCGCTCGGCGGTCCGGTGGACCCCCGCACCGACCTGTACGGCCTCGGTTGCACCCTCTACGCGATGCTCGCCGGCGTCCCGCCGTTCGCGGGTGACCCGCTCAGCGTGCTGCACCAGCACATCAACGAGCCACCCCCGCCGCTGCGGGACCGCCGGCCGGACGTACCCGTCGACCTCGACGCCCTGGTGTCCGAACTGCTCGCGAAGAACCCGGCCGACCGGCCCGCCGACGCCGCCGTGGTCCGGGAGCGCCTCGCGGCCCTCCTGCCCCGCGCCGGCACGCCGCTCGCGGTCGTCGCGGTCGACCCCGCACCGGCCGAGCCCGGGGCGGTGGTCCCGCCGCCGCCCGCACCCGTGCCGGCCGCGCCGACGACGGACCCGGGCGACCGAGCGGCACGGTCCCGACGCGGGCGGCTGCTGGTCGTCGCCGGGCTGATCGGCCTCGCGCTGCTCGCCCTGGCCGGTGTCACACTGCTCGACGGGGACGGCGAGAGGTCGCTGGCGGAGCCCAGCCGGTCGGTCGCCCCGCCCGCCACCACCCCGGCCGCGCCGAGCGCGCCGGTCGTGCCGCTCACGGTGGCCCCGACCACGTCACGATCGCGGACGCTCGCGCCGCAGACGCGGCGCCCGGCCGCCACACCGACGCTCAGCCCCCGGTCCGTCTCCGCGACGCCGAGTGCCACCCGGCCCCGGGATCCGATCGTGGCCCTGCGGCTGTCGATCCAGGAGCAGGTGGCGGAGGGGCAGCTGAACCCGGACGAGGCCAAGGACCTGCACGCCAAGGTGGACGCGATCGCCAAGGAGACCGCCGAGGGGGACACCGAGCAGGCACAGGAGCAGATCAAGAAGCTCCGCGACAAGCTGAGCGAGTTGCTCCGCGGCGGCAAGCTCACCGCCGCCGGCTACGACGCGCTCAGCGCCGACGTCGACCGGGTCGCCGCCGAGCTGGCCTAAACCGGTCGAGCCGGGTGCCGCCGGGCGGCTAGGGTGCCGCCGTGCCGTCACCTCGCCTGGAGCAGATCACCCCGGACAACGTCCTGGCCGCCTGCGCGATCGCCGTCCGTCCCGACCAGGAGGGGCTGGTCGCCCCCGTCGCCCGGTCGCTCGCCGAGGCGTACGCCCGGCCGGCCGTCGCCTGGCCGCGACTGATCGTCGACGACGACCGGCCGGTGGGCTTCCTGATGGCCTTCCTCGACATCCAGTGGCGGCCGGACGACCCGGCCGACGTCCGGTCCGGCCTGTGGCGGCTGAACATCGCCGCCGACCAGCAGGGCCGGGGCTACGGGCGGTTCGCCGTGGCGGCGGTCGCGGACGAGTTGCGCCACCGGGGCACGGACCGGATGTTCGTCACCTGGGCGCCCGGCCCGCACGGCCCGGAACGCTTCTACCACCGCCTCGGCTTCCGGCTCACCGGCGAGACGAGCGGTGACCAGGTGGTCGGCGCACTGGACCTCTGACCGGTCAGTGCCAGGTGGCGGCGGCCCGCCGCAGCCGGTCGTTGATCGCCCGGCCGACACCGACCTCGGGAACCGGCTCGGCCACGATCTCGGTGACCCCGGCGGCGTCGAGCCGGTGCAGGGCGTCGAACAGCCGCGCGGCCGCCGCCGTCAGGTCACCCTCGGGCGACAGCACCTCCACCGCCGCCCAGTCACCCCGCGCCGGCGGCTCCCGGAAGGCCAGGAACCCGCGCCGGCCGCCGTCCGCCTCGGCCGCCGCGCCCAGCCGCAACGGGGTACGCGGAGCGTAGTGCGCGGCCAGCGTCCCGGGCGCCACCGGCTGGCCCGAGCTGCCCGGCCGTACCTCGACCGGCCCGGCCGCCTCGACCAGCGCCTCCACGGGCAGCGCGCCCAGCCGGAGCACCACCGGCCGCTCGCCGCGGGCGTCCACGATGGTCGACTCGATCCCGCAGCGGGTCGGTCCGCCGTCGAGCACCACGTCCACGGCGGCGCCCAGCCCGGCCACCACGTGCTCGGCGCGGGTGGGGCTGAGCTGCCCGAACCGGTTGGCGCTGGGCGCGGCCACCGGCACCCCGGCGGCGGCGATCAACGCCCGCGCGGACGGCTCGTCGGGCACCCGCACGGCCATGGTGTCCAGACCGGACGTGACGATCGGCGGGATGGCCGCCGGCCGGTCCACGATCAACGTGAGCGGGCCCGGCCAGAAGCGCTCCACCAGTGCGGCCACCGCGGGCGGCACCGCGCCGACCAGACCGGGCAGGTCGGCGGCGTCGGCCAGGTGGCTGATCAGCGGGTCGAAGCCGGGGCGGGCCTTCGCCTCGAAGATCCGGGCCGCCGCCCGGGCGTCCAGCGCGTTCGCGCCCAGCCCGTAGACCGTCTCGGTGGGGAAGGCGACCAACCCGCCGGCGCGCAGAACGGCGGCGGCCTCGGCGACGCCGCTCTCGGCCGGCAGGACGCGCGGGGATCCGGTGCTCACGCACCGACGCTAGCCTGCCGGAACGGCCGGCCCCGCACTACCCTGCCCCCATGGGCAGGCGGGTGGCGCTCACGGTGGCCGGCGTCCTCGTGCTGGTCGGCTGTCTCGGCCTGCTGACCGCCGTGCCGGCCGTCCAGCGGGCCATCTCGCCGCACGCCGAGCCGGCGCCCCTCCCGGTCCGGCTCGTCGGCCAGCGCTACGACGACCTCACGGTCGACCTCCACCCCGGCCGGTACGCTGTCTGGGCCACCCGGCCGACCAGCGCCCCGGACGCCGACCGGTGCCGGGTGACCGGCCCTGACGGGCGGCCGGTCCCGGCCGCCGATCCGGGTCACGTGGTCGAGTGGACCGAGGTGGCCACCGACGACACGGTCTGGACCTGGACCGCCACCTTCGCCGCCCCGGCCACCGGCGGCTACCGCCTCACCTGCCGGCTGGACCCCGGCGCCCCCGGCCAGCAGTACGCGGTCACCCGAGAACCGGACCGCGGCCTCACCCTGCGCCTGCGGCTGGCGCTCTGGCGGGGACTGCTGGTGGCGGCCCTGCCGGCCGGTCTCGTGATCCTCGGCATGACGCTGACCTGGCGCCGCCGCGCGGACTGAACTCGTTTGCGGTCCCCACCGGGCCGAACCAGGATGGTCGCCGTGACCCGGATGAAGATGCACGCCGACGAGGTGCAGACCGACAGCGACCTGGTCCGCCGGCTGCTGGCCGGGCAGTTCCCGCACTGGACCGACCTCCCGCTCCGCCTCGTTCCCTCGTACGGAACGGACCACGACATCTACCGGCTCGGTGACGACCTGGCGGTGCGGCTGCCCCGGATCGGCTGGGCCACGCGGCAGGCGGCCCAGGAGGCCGAGTGGCTGCCCCGGCTCGCCCCGCACCTGCCGCTCGCCCTGCCCGTGCCGCTGGCCATGGGTCGCCCCGCCGAGGGCTACCCCTTCGACTGGTCGGTCTACGAGTGGCTGCCGGGCGAGAACGCCGCCACCGCCCGGTACGACCCGGAGGCGGCGGCGGTCGACCTGGCGGCCTTCATCACGGCGATGCGGCGGATCGACACCGCCGGGGCGTATCCTCGGCGGCCCCGAGCCCGAGGTGCGGACCTCGCGGAACTGGACGAGGGGGTCCGCGACGCGGTGCGGCGGCTCGGCGACCGGGTCGACGGCGCCGCGGTGCTGCGCGCCTGGCAGGAGTCGCTGGACGCGCCGGCCTGGGACGGGCCGGGCGTCTGGCTGCACGGCGACCTGCTGCCCGGCAACCTGCTGGTGGTCGACGGCCGGCTCGCCGCCGTCATCGACTTCGGCGGGCTCAACGTCGGCGATCCGGCCTGTGACCTGCAACCGGCCTGGAACATCTTCGCCGGCGCCAGCCGGGCCCGGTTCCGTGCCGAGTTGGCGGTGGACGACGCCTCCTGGCTGCGCGGCCGGGGCTGGGCGCTGCTCCAGGCGGTGGTCGCCCTGCCCTACTACTGGGACACCAATCCGGGGATCGTCCGGCAGACCTCCCACGCGCTGCGCGAGGTGCTCGCCGACGCCGGCGGGTAGAAACGGTGGTGGTGCTCGGCCGGCACGGGCGGGCCCGAGGGAGGGACCGATGACTGACGAAGACCGCCCGCGCAAGCGCGTCGAGAGCGCCGACGATCTGGTCACCTGGTTGCAGTGGCTAGCCGACGAAGTGGCCCGGGCCCCGGACGCCGTGGTGAACCTGGAACTCGACCGCTTCCTGGCGGCCTGCGCCACCCAGCTCCGCGACCGGGTACGCCTCCAGCGCCGGGCGGGCCGGGCCGGGCCGGCCCAGCCGTCCTGGCAGCTCGTCGCCGACGTGCTGTACGACGCGGCCCACCACTACTGACCGTCGAGCCGGTCGGCGGGGTCCGGCTCGGTGCCGGGCAGGGTGGGCGCGTCGGTGGGATAGAGGCCGGCGGCGAAGCCGTACACCTGGTCGCCGGCGCGGGGGATCTGGGAGAAGCGGCGGGCGAGGGCCTGGACCTCCGCCCAGAACGTCCGCACCTCCTCGATCGGGATGCGGGCGTGGACGAGCGTGCACCGCAGCTCGTCGGCGGCGTGGGCCGCGGCGGCCTCGGCGGCCGCCTGGGCGAGGCCGTTCATGCCCGCCACGACCTGCTTGTCCTCCGGCCGGTTGAGCACGCCCACGTAGAAGGTACGGGCGACCCGGCCGTAGAACCGTTCCTCGATGGCCCGTACGCGCCGCGTCCGCACCACCCGGAGCAGGCCGGCGTCGACGAGCAGGTTCACGTGGTACGCCACGCTGCTCTTCGGACGGTCGACCGCCCGCGCCATCTCGTTGACCGTGGCGGCCCGCTCCAGGACCAGCTCCAGCAGGGTTCCGCGCAGCGGGTCGGCCAGGGCGCGCAGCTGCTCGGGCGCCGTGACCACGAGCATCTCGTCGAGGTCGTAATCCGGGATCTGCTGATTGACCGACATTTCTCGACCGTTCTAGAATTCTGGATCATTCGATCACTCTGGTTCGATGACAGGAGTCTAGAGATGGCCGAGATCGTTCTCTTCCACCACATCCAGGGGCTCACCGACGGCGTCCGCGCCTTCGCCGACCAGCTGCGCTCCGGCGGGCACACCGTGCACACCCCCGACCTGTTCGACGGCGAGCGGCCGGCGACCCTCGAGGAGGGCGCCGCGCTGACGAAGCGCATCGGCGGCGCGGTGCTCGACGAGCGCGCCGACCGGGTCGTGGCCGACCTGCCGAAGGACCTCGTCTACGCGGGCCTCTCCTTCGGGGCCGCCACCGCGCAGCGGCTCGCCCAGACCCGGCCCGGCGCTCGCGGCGCCCTGCTCTACGAGTCCTGCCTGCCGGTCACCGGCGAGTGGGCCGTCGGCCCGTGGCCGGACGGCGTTCCCGTGCAGATCCACGGCATGGACCAGGACCCGTTCTTCGCGCTGGAGGGCGACATCGACTCCGCCCGCGAGCTGGTCGGGATCGTCGGGCCCGAACGTGGCGAGCTGTTCGTCTACCCGGGCGAGGTCCACCTGTTCACCGACAGCTCGCTGCCGTCCTACGACGCGGACGCGACGGCTCTCGTGCTGCGTCGTTCGCGGGAGTTCCTCGATCGGCTGGGCTGACCGGTCAGTGGCACAGCACCACCACGTTGACGAAGAGGCCGCACGACGCGACCGTCGCCAGCGAGATCGCGCCGACCGCCCGGAGCGCGACATCCGCGCCACCACGTCCGCGCCAGGTGACCGGCAGCGTCTGCTCCACGACGACCAGGGACACCCAGCCGAACAGCAGCAGCGTCAGATAGAAGTCCCACGCGGGGTTCGCGAACGCGCTCGCGTTGCCGTTACCCCCGTAGTTCGGGCAGTCCTCGAAACGGGTGATCGGCCGGAGGATCGCCAGCAACGCCAGGAAGAAGGCGCCGCCGATCAGGCAGGCCCGGAAGCCGCTGACCCGCGACGGCCGCTTCCGGTCCTCGATCATCGGCTCAGACTAGACGCGCGCCCGTCCGGGCAGGGGGTCAGGCCGCGTAGCCCGGGTCGGCGACGGTCTCGGCTATGCGGGTCAGCCAGTGCAGGTCGTTGGCGCGGGATTCCGGGCTTGCTCGGGAATTGAGGATGCTGTCCAGGAACACGGCGACGTCGTCGAGGTGCCGTTCGGCGCGGTAGTAGCTCAGCAAGGTCGGGTCCGGTTCCAGCGGCCCGTAACCTCGGCGGAACAGTTCGGCCCGGCGTGCGTTGATCGGGTGGTCGCCGAAGTCCTGGCTGTGGACGAACATCAGGTCCCGCTCGCGCGGCGCGAGAATCGGGGCGTCCCAGTCCACGACGTGCAGGGGACCGTCGCCGTCGGCGATCAGGTTGCCGGGGTGGATGTCGGCGTGGCAGATGACGTGTCGGCCGCGCGGCACGCGGGCGGCGAGGTCGTCGACCGTCTCCGACAACCGGTGCAACGCGGCACCGTACCGGCCCCAGAAGGCGCTGAGGGTTTCGCTCGCCGCAGCCTGCTCGCCGAGCACCCGCAGCCGCTCGCCGGCGCTCGACCGGTAGGTCTCGACCGGCAGGACCGCGGCGACGTCGGCGGTCGGCGTGACCGCGTGCAGCCGGCGCAGGAACTCGCCGTACTCGATCCACTGGCGGTCGGTGAGGCCGTGACCCCACAGGCTGCCGCCGTCGTGGAACGGGTAGAGCAGCAGCCGGTGATCCCCGAACCCGCGACCGGCCCCGCCGTCCGGCGGGTCGATCGGCGCCACGACATGCCGGACGCCGTGCGCCCGGAGGAAGCCGGGCAGCAGGACGGCCGCCGGGGTGAACTCGCCATGGCGCAGCTTCAGGAAGTAGCGCCCGCCGTCGGAGGTGTCCACCCGGTACGCCCACGCGCGCCCGTCGAGCCCGAGCGGCAGGAACACGAGGTCGGTGACGTCGACGGCCCAGGCGGCGGCCACCTCGGCCGCCAGCAACCGCTCGTCGATGCCGGGCTTGTCGATCACGACCCGAGCGTCGCAGCCGGCAGCCCGCCCGGCAAGGCGGTTTCGATCGACGTCCTCATGAACCCACCCGTACCGCCTCCGGCATGCGCTGGAAGGTCACTTCGCCGCTCCGGAACAGCAGGAGCAGCCGGGGCGGCACCCGCAGGCGTCGGTCTCCTCCGCCTGGACGGTCAGTGAATTGGCACCGCCGACCGGCACCGCGCAGCAGGTGTCGCCGCGCCATGCCTCCCGGCCCTCCTTGACCGCCACCGCGGCGATGACCAGCGCGGCCAGCGGATCGGCCCAGGACCAGCCGAACAGGCTGTTGAGGCCCAGGCCGACGAGCAGCACGGCCGACAGGTAGGTGCAGAGCAGGGTCTGCTTGGAGTCGGCCACCGCCGACCGGGAACCCAACTCCCGCCCGGCCCGCCGCTGCGCGGAGGACAGCACCGGCATGATCAGCAGCGAAAGGGCGGCCAGGATCAGGCCCACGGTGGAGTGCTCGGCCTCCCCGTCGCCGGCCAGCGCACGCACGGACTCCACGGTGACGTACGCGGCCAGCGCGAAGAACGACACGGCGATGATCCGCAGCGCCACCTTCTCCCGCGCCTCGGGATCACGGCCGGCGAACTGCCACGCCACGGCGGCCGCCGAGGACACCTCGATGACCGAATCGAGGCCGAAGCCGATCAAGGCGGTGGAGGAGGCGGCGGCACCGGCCGTGATCGCCACCACCGCCTCGATCACGTTGTAGGTGATCGTCGCGGCCACCAGTAGCCGTATCCGGCGCGCGAGCACAGCCCGTCTGGCGGCGAGGCCCCCGGGCTGGATCCGGAGCAGCGGGGCGGACATCAGCAGCAGTCCTTCTCGTCGGCGTCCGCGCACACCATCGGGTCGACCGTCAGGACCAGGCTCAACAGATCACCCAGGGCGTGCGCCAGCCGTACGTCGGTCAGCTCGTAGCGAGTCCGCCGGCCCTCGGGCACCGCCACGACCAGACCGCAGCCGCGCAGGCAGGCGAGGTGGTTGGACAGGTTCTGGCGGGTCGTGCCCACCAGGTCGGCCAGGTCCGCCGGATAGCCCGGAGCGTCACGCAGCGCCAGGAGCAACCGTGCTCGGGTGGGATCGGACAGTGCGTGGCCGAACCGGGCGAGAACCTCTCCGTGGGTCAACGTCTCCACCTCCGTGACAATACAGCATCCGCTGTATTCATCGGAGGCTGTACCTTCTGGTATCTGGTACGAGGGAGGCGCGGTGAGTAAGACGTGTTTCGTCGAGTTCAACGGATCCGGCTTCTGGGCGCTCAGCGACAGCCTTGCCGTCCTGCTCGGCCAGAGCGTTGTGGTGGCGGAAGAGATGGCGGCTGACCGGCGCTCAGCAACCTTCGCGGACGTGATCCATCAACTTCGCGTGAGTGCGGTCGTGACGGACCTCGGCCTCCTTGTCGACGCGGCCTGGCGTGGTACTCGACTCGACCTGCTTCTGCACCTGATCGAGGAGGCGAACCGGAGACTGGCGCAGCGAGGGCGTGTCACAGCGTCAGAGGTGGCAGGCTGGACGGCGCTGGGCGACGACGTGATCGAACTGCGGCGCGACACAGTGGAGACGGCGCCGGTGATCGAGCTCGGGCAGGCCGTGTTACACCTGCTCCGCGGAACCCTTCCGTCCGCCCCGAAGGGGACGTGGTGGTTCTACGGCGTGGAAGGTGGCCCTCAGATCATCGTCATGCGGAACATGAAGAGCTGATAGGAATTGCTGGTGGAGCCCAGGGGAAAGCGCGATCATGATACATCGGGGGTGTAGGCGTCCTTTGACCTGCTGTCATGTCCGATTGACTTCCGTTGCCTGACACCTGTTTGCGGCCTCAGGTGGTCCCAATGTGGTCCCGATGATCTTGTCGGACGCACCCCTGCCACCCCTGCCTTGCAAAGATCAAGACTGCTGTCGGCTGATGCCGACCGATGCCGTTGACCTGCTCGTCACGTCAGCTCGCGTCCGCTCATGACCGGGTTGGTCAGCCGGCTTGGCTGTACGGATGGCTGTACAGCCGGGGCATGTCGTCATCTCTGGCAGCCAAGGTCTTCACCACCGGGTAGAAAGCTGATCTCAATCCCAAGCTCCCCGTAGGTGTGAGGACCTGGCATAGCCCGCCCATACCCGAGGAGCAGACGGACCTGTTGCCCGTTGATAACACGATCGGCGCAGAACAGGTTTGTCTGTCCTGGTTCGGGCGAGATTCTCCAATGACCCGCTGTTAACAAGGTGCGGTAGTGAGTGAGAATCGGGTCCATCGTCGTGCCCGGCGGCAAGCCGATGTCCGCACTAACACGCCCCCATCGGTCACTCTCATCGCCGCAGGGGAGCTGTCCGATGCGGTCGAGGGTGGTGCCGAGCGGAGGCGAGGTCAGCACAGGATCTCGTGTCACCTGCTCGGCCAACCGGTGGTCGCTTTCTGTGCACGCGATCTCCTCAAGCGGGCCGGCCTTCTTCGTGAATTCCTGCACCCTCGGACCACACAGCGCCACAACACCGACAAGCACCAGCCCTGCTACGGCGGCGCGGGCTAAGACCTGTTGCGGCATGGGGTGAGAGTAAGACAAGTGCCGGCGTTCGTTGGTCCTGGCGGATGTCCTCGTCGGGCAGTCGCCAGACCGTCCAGCCGCCCCGGACGGGGACCAGGTGGAGCGCCCTACCGGACGAGTCTCAATGGTGGTCCTCAGGGCTCGGCGTGGCGACCGAGGGATTATGAGATCAAGTTTCCGGCTCAGACAACCTGGGCATGCGGGTTTAGCAGCGGAAACACCTCTCGGCATCTCCCATCACTCCCCCGCCATCCGTCGACCTCTTGCGGACTGGATGCGGACTGCACGGCCAGACGGCGGCCTTGGGATTGGAAGGAGATCGCGGATGGCTGGTCGGGTGGCTTCGCTCCTGGTCAGCCCGTCCGTCGTTGTCGGGCATCGTCGGCGCTTGCAGGCTGTCTTGGCTGTACCGATGGCTGTACGACATGCTGACGTAGACCCTCTGATCCCTCGATGGGAGCGCTGAGGGCGCTGCATCGGAATGCGGAGGGGCACCAGTGCTTGTCGACCACCTGACGAGGGCCCTCGTGACAGCAATGGTCGCGATGGTTGAATTCGTCGAGTCGGGCCGGGATGTAGAGCGCATCGCCTTGAATACGCTGGAAGAGATCGCATACCTGTTCGGCGAGATGAGCTCCGACGAACGCCAAGAGTTCCGTGACCTGTTGGAGCGCGTTGCGGCAGCGCAGCCCGAACGCGCCGACTTCATCCGCAGCCTGCCAGGCTCGCTGGGTTTGAATCTGGAGTCGTAGAGCGGATCTCTGGCCACGCCGAGAGCGTCGGCGCGGTGTCGTGGGTGACGTGCTGCGGGCCGCCCTCGGTCACCGGGACCATCGGTAATGTGGTCCCGATGTGGTCCCGACGATCTTGCGGCGTGTCGCGCCGCAGTTCAGAGGCGGTATTGGTGGAGCCCAGGGGACTTGAACCCCTAACCCCTGCCTTGCAAAGGCAGTGCTCTGCCAGTTGAGCTAGGGCCCCGAGGTGGGCGGATTCGCCCGGTGCTGGCAGTCCGAGGAGGCGCGGTCAGCGCAGGTCGGGCGCGGTGGTCGCCTCGTGCCAGAGCGCGCGCTCGTCGTTCGAGGCCTTGATCTTCTTGGCCACGACGGCGGCCACGCCGACGACGCCGGCCAGGATCAGGAGCTTCTTGAACATGGGCTTTGACCCCTCGCGCTCGACTACCGTCGGACGATGTGCGGTGGGGCTAGCTGGAATCGAACCAGCGACCTCAGAGTTATCAGCTCTGCGCTCTAACCGACTGAGCTATAGCCCCGCGTAGCGACGAGCAAGGTTAACCCATCGCCGCCGTGGCTCCCAAATCGGGGGGCCGTGGCGGCGCGCTCACCCGCGCCACCATGAAACTACCCGGACATGCGACGCCGGGGCGACCGCTTTCCGCGGTGCCCCGGCGTCGTTCGGGTCAGTCCCGCTCGGCGAGCGTCAGCTCGATCCCGCCGACCAGGTCGGCGCAGACGTTGTAGACGAACGCACCCAGCGTGGCCAGCGCGGTGAACAGCACGACGTTCACCAGACCGATCAGTGCGGAGCTGAGAATCACGCCCTTGGCCGTGATCCGGAAGCCCCCGCTGCCCTGGCCGCCGCCGGCGTTCACCAGGTCGGTCAGGCTGTCGTTGACGCTCTTGAAAACGCCCATGGCGTCCAGCGCCAGGTAGAGCACCGAGGTGGCGACGACCACCACGATGAAGAGCACCACGGAGACCGCGAACGCGAACTTCATCACGGACCACGGGTCGATCCGCTTGAGGTTCAGCCGGGCCCGGCGCGGTCCGCGCGACGCGGCCGAGCTGACCGAGGTACGCGCGGCGCGTACCGCCTCACCCACGCGGGCGGCTCCGACGGCCGCCGCGCCGCTGATGCCCGGCGGCAGGCCGCCGCCGTTCGCGGGGCGGCCCGTGGCGCCGGGACGGGCGCCGTCCGGCGACGGCTTGGGCGCGGTGCCCAGCCCGCCGCCGACGCGCGGCTGGGTGCCGGTGGTGCCGGTGGACGGCCGGGCGGCCGCCGCCGGGGTGGCCGGCTGCTGGGCCGTGGCGGGCTTCGCCGCGGCCGGGGCGGCCAGGCCGTCGGCCGACGTCGGGGCGTCGACCTTGGTCTCGGCCTGGTCGGAGGACCGCGAGTCCTCGCCGGGCTTGTCCGGCGGCGGAGTCATGCCGGGGGCCCGGGTGAACTTCGGGGCAGGCGCGTCGGCGGGGACGGTGGCCCGGCCCACGGCCGCGCGGCCGGTCGCTGGTGTACCGCCCTGTGCGGCCTCCTCGTCGACCGGGTTGGCCGAGGTCCCCTTGTTCCCCGACTTCGCCTGTGTCTCCGTCATCAACTAGTCCTGTTCGTCAGGCTCGTCGGCATTGCGAGCAATCGCCACGATAGTCACGCCGTCCGGGAGGTCCATCAGCTTGACCCCCATTGTGTTCCGGTCACGCGTACGGCGTACAGGCTTCACCGGAGTCCGGATGACGCCACCGTTGCTGGTGATGGCGAACAGTTCGTCGTCCGGGCTGATCACCACCGCACCGACCAGACCACCGCGTCGCTCGGTGATCTTCGCAGTCAGCACGCCCTTACCTCCCCGGCCCTGGACCGGGTATTCCTCGATCGGGGTACGTTTCGCGTATCCCCCGTTGGTCGCGACCAGCACGTCCATTTCCATGCCCTCGCGGACGACCTCCATCGCCAGGAGGACATCCTCCTCGCTGAACCGCATGCCGATCACACCCGAGGTGGCCCGGCCCATCGGGCGCAGCGCCTCGTCGCTGGCGTTGAAGCGGATGGCCTGCGCGTTCTTCGAGACCAGCAGCAGGTCGTCGGTCGGGGCGACGAGGGCAGCACCGACCAGCTCGTCCTCATCGCGCAGGTTGATCGCGATGACTCCGCCGGAACGGTTGGAGTCGAACTCCTCGAGTCGCGTCTTCTTCACCAGGCCGTTCTTCGTGGCCAGTACCAGGTAGGGCGCCACCTGGTAGTTCGGGATTTCGATGATCTGCGCGATCTGCTCGTCCGCTTGGAAGGCGAGCAGGTTGGCCACGTGCTGGCCCTTGGCCACCCTACTGGCTTCGGGAAGCTCGTAGGCCTTGGCCCGGTAGACCCGGCCCTTGTTCGTGAAGAACAGGATCCAGTCGTGGGTGGAGCATACGAAGAAGTGGCTGACGATGTCGTCCTGTCGCAGCGTCGCCCCGCTGACGCCCTTGCCGCCGCGCCGCTGCGAGCGGTAGAGATCGACCTTGGTGCGCTTGGCGTACCCGGTGCGGGTGATCGTGACGACGACGTCCTCGCGGGCGATGAGGTCCTCCATCGAGACCTCGCCGTCGAACGGCACGATCTTGGTGCGCCGGTCGTCGCCCCACTTGGCGACGATCTCGCCCAGCTCCTCGGAGACGATCCGCCGCTGCCGCTCGGGCTTGGCCAGGATGTCCTTGAGATCGGCGATCTCCAGTTCGAGCTTGGCCAGGTCGTCCAGGATCCGCTGCCGCTCCAGGGCGGCCAGCCGGCGCAGCTGCATGTCCAGGATCGCGGTCGCCTGGACCTCGTCGATCTCCAGCAGCCGGATGAGGCCCTGGCGGGCGTCCTCCACCGTGGGCGAGCGCCGGATCAGGGCGATCACCTCGTCGAGCGCGTCCAGCGCCTTGGCCAGACCGCGCAGGATGTGCGCCCGCTCCTCGGCCTTGCGCAGCCGGAAGGCGGTCCGCCGGCGGATGACCTCGATCTGGTGCTCGACGTAGTAGCGGATGAACTGGGCCAGGTTGAGCGTGCGCGGCACGCCGTCGACCAGCGCCAGCATGTTGGCGCCGAAGGTCTCCTGGAGCTGGGTGTGCTTGTAGAGGTTGTTCAGCACCACCTTGGCGACCGCGTCGCGCTTGAGCACGAGCACGATCCGCATGCCGGTGCGCCCGGAGGACTCGTCGCGGATGTCGGCGATCCCGCCGAGCTTGCCCTCCTTGATCAGCTCAGCGATGCGCTCGGCCAGGTTGTCCGGGTTGACCTGGTAGGGCAACTCGCTGACCACGAGCGCCGGCCGGCCGCGCTTGTCCTCCTCGACCTCGACCACGGCACGCATCCGGATCGAGCCGCGCCCGGTCCGGTACGCGTCCTGGATGCCGGACTGGCCGACGATCAGGCCGTGGGTCGGGAAGTCCGGGCCCTTGACGATCTCCAGCAGCGCCTCGAGGGTGGTGGCCTCGTCGGCCTCCGGGTTCTCCAGGCACCACTGCACGGCCGCGCCGATCTCGCGCAGGTTGTGCGGCGGGATCTTGGTGGCCATGCCGACCGCGATGCCCTCGGAGCCGTTGATCAGCAGGTTGGGGATGCGGGACGGCAGGATCGTGGGCTCCTTGGCCCGGCCGTCGTAGTTGTCCTGGAGGTCGACGGTGTCCTCGTCGATGTCCCGGAGCATCTCCATGGCGAGCGGGTCGAGCTTGCACTCGGTGTACCGCATGGCCGCGGCCGGGTCGTTGCCCGGCGAGCCGAAGTTGCCGTTGCCGTCGACCAGGGGGTAGCGCAGCGACCAGGGCTGCGCCATCCGGACCAGCGCGTCGTAGATGGCGGAGTCGCCGTGGGGGTGGAACTGGCCCATCACGTCACCGACGACGCGGGAGCACTTCACGTAGCCGCGGTCCGGCCGGTAGCCGGAGTCGAACATGGCGTAGAGGATCTTGCGGTGGACCGGCTTGAGCCCGTCCCGGACATCCGGCAGCGCCCGCCCGACGATCACGCTCATCGCGTAGTCGAGGTACGAGCGCTGCATCTCGACCTCGAGCCCGACCGGCTCGATCCGGTCGTGCGCGACGACCGCGGCCAGTGTCTCCGGGGTCTCCGGCTCGTTCGGCGTGGACTCGGGAGTATCGGTCACTGTTAACCCTTATCAGACTCAGAGTCGTTTTCGTGCTGTGGATAACGGCTGTGGATACCGGCCAGACTGTGGATAACTCTGTGGACCGCCGGGCCTGCCGGTGGATCTCCGGCCGGCCCGGCGCGGCCCGTCAGATGTCCAGGAACCGCACGTCCTTGGCGTTGCGCTGGATGAAGGACCGGCGCGCCTCGACGTCCTCGCCCATCAGGACGCTGAACAGCTCGTCGGCGGTCGCGGCGTCGTCGAGCGTCACCTGGCGCAGGGTGCGGGTGGCCGGGTTCATCGTGGTCTCCCACAGCTCGGGGTAGTTCATCTCGCCGAGACCCTTGAACCGCTGGATGTCGTCCGGCCGGGCGTTGGGCTTCTTCTGCTGGCGCAGCGCGATGAGCCCGTCCCGCTCCCGGTCCGAGTACGCGTACTGCGCGTCGTCGCCCTTCTTGTTCCACTTGATCTTGTAGAGCGGCGGGGCGGCCAGGTAGACGTGCCCCAGCTCGACCAGCGGCCGCATGAAGCGGAAGAGCAGCGTGAGCAGCAGCGTCTGGATGTGCTGGCCGTCGACGTCGGCGTCGGCCATCAGCACGATCTTGTGGTAGCGCAGCTTCTCGATGTCGAAGTCGTCGTGGATGCCGGTGCCCAGCGCCGTGATGAGCGCCTGGACCTCGTTGTTCTTCAGCACCCGGTCGATCCGGGCCTTCTCCACGTTGAGGATCTTGCCGCGGATCGGCAGGATCGCCTGGGTACGCGGGTCGCGCCCCTGCTTGGCCGAGCCGCCGGCGGAGTCACCCTCGACGATGAACACCTCGGACTCGCGCGGGTCGGTGGACTGGCAGTCGGCCAGCTTGCCCGGCATCGAGCCCGACTCCAGCAGCGACTTGCGCCGGGCCAGCTTGCGCGCCTGCTGGGCGGCGATCCGGGCCCGGGCCGCCTGCGACGCCTTCTGGATGATGGTCTTCGCCTCGGCCGGGTTCCGGTCGAACCAGTCGACCAGCCGGTCGTTGCAGACCCGCTGCACGAAGCTCTTGACCGGGGTGTTGCCCAGCTTGGTCTTGGTCTGGCCCTCGAACTGCGGGTTGGTCAGCTTGACGGAGATGATCGCGGCAAGGCCCTCGCGGATGTCCTCGCCGGAGAGCTTCTCGTCGCCCTTGAGCAGCTTCTTCTCCGCGCCGTAGCGGTTGACCACGCTGGTCAGCGCGGCCCGGAAGCCCTCCTCGTGGGTGCCACCCTCGTGGGTGTTGATGTTGTTGGCGAAGGTGTAGACCGACTCGCCGTACGACTCGTTCCACTGCATGGCGATCTCGACCGACATGCCCTCCTCCTCGGCCCCGAACTCGACCACCGTCTTGTGGATCGGGTTCTTCGAGGCGTTGAGGTGCCGGACGAAGTCGGCGATGCCGCCCTCGTAGTGGAAGGTCACCTCGCGCGGCTTGCCCTCCTCGCCGTCGGCGACCCGCTCGTCGAGCAGGTGGATGGTGAGGCCGCGGGTGAGGAAGGCCATCTCCTGGAGGCGCCGGTAGATGGTCTGGAAGTCGAAGTCGACGGTCTCGAACACGTCGGGGTCGGGCCAGAAGGAGACCGCCGAGCCGGTCCGGTCGGTCGGCTCACCCTTCTCCAGCGGGGTCGGCTTGGAGTGGTGGTACTCCTGCCGCCAGACGAAGCCGTCCTTGTGGATCTCCACGGCCATCTTGGTGGAGAGGGCGTTCACCACCGACACGCCGACGCCGTGCAGGCCGCCGGAGACCGCGTACGCCTTGCCGTCGAACTTGCCGCCCGCGTGCAGCACGGTCAGCGCGACCTCGACACCCGGCTTCTTCAGCTTGGGGTGGAGGTCGACCGGGAAGCCGCGCCCGTTGTCGGTGACCCGGACGCCGCCGTCGGCCAGCAGCACCACGTCGATGGTGTCGCAGTAGCCGGCCAGCGCCTCGTCGACGGCGTTGTCGACGACCTCCCACACGAGGTGGTGAAGGCCGCGTTCACCGGTGGACCCGATGTACATACCGGGCCGCTTCCGGACCGCCTCCAGGCCCTCGAGAACGGTGATCGACTCGGCGCCGTACTTCTTGTTGTCCTCCGCTGCCACCCTCGGCCACTTTCTCGCACCGGCCGCGCCAGGGCGCGGGGCGCGGGTTCGGCGGACAGACGCGACGTCGGCGCGCACGGACCGGTCCCCGGATGTCCAGGTCACGGATCGCACACGCCGGTCGCCGCGGTTGCCCGCGGATCGCGATCGGCTCGACCCGATGCGGGACAATGATCAAGGGCCCTGGGGCCCCTGTCCGCCGCTCCGTGTCGGGTCATTCGTCTCGCCGTCAATCTTACTCTGCGGAGCCGACCAAACCGCCACTCGGCACCCCCTGCGGGGCGGCTGAGATTGCCGTAGGAGCCCGAATCGCGCTGTCCGCGACTCCCCCTACACACACGGGCCTGATCGAGGGCGCGACCGGCACCGGATCGGCGGGGGCGGGTGACCGACCGGGGGTCGCGGCGGGACCTGCCGTGCCGTACCTTTTGCGGCGCCGCCACCTGCGGTCTTGATCTTTCACGGCCGGAACCGGGACGATCGACCCGATCGGTCGGACAAGTTGCTTGCTGAGAGGTGACGCCAGATGGGGCTGGACAACGTCGCGGTGCACTGGCCGCGGACCGGCCGCTTCTACGATCCGGTCGCGCCGGCCGAGTTCGTCGACTTCGGCGAGATCGTGGACATGCCACGCATCTCCGCACCCACCGCCGCGCTCGCCGAGCTGATCGCGAAGACCGGCACGGTGCGCGCGACCGCCTACACGGAGCTGGTCGACCTCATCCTCGGCCTGGAAAATGTGCTCTACGCCACGGAGAACTCGGCCGAGGACGAGGACCCGGTGATCGACCCGGACGGCTGCTCCTGGATCGCGGAGGGTCTGGAGAAGTTCGTCGCCCGGCACCGCCCGTTCGGTGAGGCGGTGACCTTCGAGTCGGTCAGCGAGGTACTGCGCTCGCTGCTCGGCGACGGGCGCCTGGCCGAACAGCAGCTCCGCTGGCTCGACAGCCGGCTGGACAAGCTGCGCGACGAGAGCGGCGAGCCGCCGCAGTGGAACTTCACCTGCGCCGAGCTGAGCGTGCTCGCCGCCTTCTACCGGCGCTGCGCCGAGCGCGGCTTCGCGGTCTACGCCGACGCCTGACCCGGCTGCCCGGCCTCGCCGGGCCCCGCCGCCGTGGCCCGGTTGGCGGCCGCGATCACCTCGGTGAGCACCGTGTGCAGGTGCCGCAGGTCCGCCAGCGGCAGGCCGAGTCGCTGCACGATCGCCGGCGGGATCCGCTCGGCCTGCGCCCGCAGGGCCTGCCCGCTGGCGGTGAGCGACACCGCGAGGCTGCGCTCGTCCGACGCGTCCCGCTCGCGCCGCACGTAACCGGCGGCTTCGAGCCGCTTGAGCAGCGGCGACAGGGTGCCCGGGTCGAGCTGGAGCAGCCGGCTCAGTTCCCGCACCGACAGCGGCGCGTGCTGCCACAGCGCCAGCATGACCAGGTATTGCGGGTGGGTCAGCCCCATGGGTTCCAGCAGCGGGCGGTAGACCGCGACGACGCCGCGCGCGGCGACCGAGAGCGCGAAGCACACCTGCTGCTCCAGCGCCAGGGGATCGCCGTCGAGCTGGTCGGCCACGCTCGTCCTCCTCGTCGTCGGGTTGCGATCGTACCAATGATTGGTGTACCAATTGTTTGCACGCCAACAGTACGCGGTCGGCGAGGGAGAGGGCGGGCGGATGAGCGACGACGAGCAGGTGGGCGACGCCTCCGGCAAGGGCGGCCGGCTGATGGGCTGGGTGTTCCGCAACCTCGCCGGCCCCTCCCAGGTTCAGGGCGCCGTGCAGGGCGGCTCACGGCTGGCCCGCGAGGCGTGGAAGCAGGACCTGGAGCGTCGCAAGCAGTGGAGCCGCGAGCAGCGGGAGCTCAAGCGCGCCCGGCGGGAGGCACGCCGCGCCGACGGTCAGCCGTAGGTGTCGCGGGGGCCACGCCCCCGCACCCGGCGCGGGCCACGCGACCACGAGGGCGCGGCCGGGCCGTGGATGTGCAGCTTCCGCACCACGTTGTGGCCCACCTCGCTGGCGATCTGCTTGAGCAGCGAGGCGGCGAGCAGCCGCAGCTGGGTGGCCCACGCGGTCGAGCGGGCCTCCACGGTCAGCTCGCCGTTCTCCAGCTTCACCGGGCGGCTGTGCTGCGCCACCTCCGGCCCGACCACCCGCTCCCAGGCGCCGAAGACCGTCGCCTCGGCGGCGGGCTGCTGCCAGCCGCGTGCCTTGACCAGCTTGTCCAGCACCGCGCCGAGCGGCTGCGGGTCGCGCGGGTCCGGCCCCGGGCCCGAGTAGCCGCGCAACCGCTTCTCACCGTCGCCGCGGACCGCGCTGCGCCGCCGGGTGCCGGCCGCCTGCCGGCGGGCCTTCGCCGCGTCCAGCACCGCCCGGGCCAGCTCCGGCCCGGACGCACCCTCCGGCAGGTCCGCGCCGGCCTCGCCGCCCGGCTTCGCTTCCGGCCCCTCAGGGGTACGCCCACCGCGTCCCGGCCCCAGCCGTGCGGGCGGGAGCTGCACCTCATCCGACACGGCGTACCGTCCCCTCGCCCACCGCGTACCGGGTGCCCCGCAGGGTCGCCGGCACGTCGTCGTCCACCGCGCAGGTCACCAGGAGCTGGCTCGCGCCGCCCACCAGCTCGGCCAGCCGCTCCCGCCGGCCGGCGTCCAGCTCGGCGAACACGTCGTCCAGCACCAGCACCGGCTCGATCCCGTCGGCGCGCAGCAGGTCGTATCCGGCCAGCCGCAGCGCCAGCGCGTACGACCAGGACTCGCCGTGGCTGGCGTAGCCCTTGGCGGGCAGCGGGCCGAGGGTCAGGGCCAGGTCGTCCCGGTGCGGACCGACCAGCGTGGTGCCCCGCTCGACCTCCGCCGACCGGTTCGCGGTCAGCGCGGCGGCGAGCGCCTCGACCAGCGCCGCCCGGTCGGTGGTCGACTCGGGCAGCTCCACCGACGGCCGGTACGCGATCCCCGCGGCGCCCCGGCCCGCCGCCACCGCGTCGTACGCCTTCGCCACGTGCGGGGTCAGCGCGGCGACCAGCTCCAGCCGGCCGGCGAGCAGCTCCGCGCCGTGGTGCGCCAAGTGGGTGTCCCAGACGGCGAGGGTGGACAGGTCCCCGCCCCGCGAGCCGCCCGTCTTCCGGGCCAGGTACGCCGTCCGCAGCAGCGCGTTGCGCTGCTTCACCACCCGCTCGTAGTCGGCGCGCACGCCGGCGTACCGGGGCTGGCGGGTGACCAGCAGGTCGTCCAGGTAGCGGCGGCGCTCGGCCGGGTCACCGCGGACCAGTTCCAGGTCCTCCGGGGCGAAGAGCACCAGCCGCAGCGCGCCGAGCACGTCCCGGGCCCGGCGGGCCGGTGAGCGGCCCAGCCGGGCCCGGTTGGCCTTGCCCGGAACGATCTCCAGCTCGACCAGCAGCTCCCGGCCCTCGTGCACCACGGCGCAGCGGATCACCGCCGAGGTGGCGCCCATCCGGACCAGCGGGGCGTCCGTGGCGACCCGGTGCGAATCCAGGGTCGCCACGTAGCCCAACGCCTCGACCAGGTTGGTCTTGCCGACGCCGTTCGCGCCGACCAGCACGTTCGGACCCGGCTCAAGGTCGACGCCGACCCGCTCGTAGGAGCGGAAGTCGACCAGTTCAAGCCGGCGGACGTACACAGGCTGTGGATGCCGGTCAGCGCTTGCGGACGGCGTGGCCGCCGAACTGCTGACGCAGCGCGGCGACGGCCTTCATGGCGGGCGAGTCGTCCTGCCGGGAGGCGAACCGGGCGAACAGCGAGGCGGTGATGACGTTCAGCGGCACGGCCAGCCGGACCGCCTCGTCGACCGTCCAGCGGCCCTCGCCGGTGTCCTCGGTGTAGCCGCTCAGCTCGGCCAGCTCCGGGTCCTCGTCCAGCGCCCGGTCGAGCAGGTCGAGCAGCCAGGACCGGACCACCGTGCCCTCGCGCCAAGACTTGAAGACGCCCGGCACGTTGGTCACCAGCTCGGAGGCGGCCAGCAGCTCGTAGCCCTCGGCGTAGGCGTGCATCAGGCCGTACTCGATGCCGTTGTGGACCATCTTGGCGTAGTGGCCGGCGCCGACCGGGCCGGCGTGCACGAAGCCGAACTCGCCCTCGGGCTTGAGCGCCTCGAAGATCGGCATCAGCCGCCCGACGTGCTCCTGGGCGCCGCCGACCATCAGGGCGTAGCCGTTCTGCTTGCCCCAGACGCCGCCGGAGACGCCGACGTCGATGTAGCCGATGCCCTGCTCGTTGAGGCGCTCGGCACGCGGGGCGTCGTCGCTGAACCGGGAGTTGCCGCCGTCGATGATGATGTCGCCCTCGCCGAGGACACCGGCGAGCTCGTCGATGGTGGCGTCGGTGACGCCGGCCGGGACCATCACCCAGACCGCGCGGGGCGACTCCAGCTTGTCGGCCAGCTCCGCGAGGCTCGCGACGTCGCTCAGCTCCGCGTTGCGGTCGTAACCGACCACCTCGTGACCGGCGGCGCGCAACCGCTCGCGCATGTTGCCGCCCATCCGGCCGAGTCCTACCAGGCCGAGCTGCATCTGCTCCTACCTCCGTACGTCTGGGTGGTGCTGCCGTCGATCAGCGGGACACGCGGATCGGCATGATGAGGTACCGGTACCCCGGGATGACCTCGCCATCCTCGCCCGCGGGCGAAATCACCGCGGGCTTGAAGGCGTCGACGAACGCCAGCTGGGCGTGCTGGGCGCCAAGGTTGGTCAGGCCGTCGATCAGGTACTGCGGGTTGAAGCCGATGGTCAGCGGATCGCCGGTGAAGGTCGCCTCCATGGCCTCGCTGGCCCGGGCCTCCTCGGTGCCGCCGGCCTCGACCACCAGGCCGTCGGAGCTGAAGCTGAGCAGCACCGGGGTGGTGCGCTCGGCGACCAGCGCCACCCGCTTGACCACCTCGATGAGCGTGGCGACCGGGACCCGCGCCTCCGCGTTGTGGCTGGCCGGGAAGAGCGAGCGCACCGGCGGGTAGTTGGCCCCGTCGAGCAGGCGGCTGGTGGTCCGGCGGGTGCCGCCGGAAAAGCCGATCATGCCCTCACCGGCGCCGCCCTGGGACAGCGCCATGGTCACGTGGCCGCCGAGCGGGCCGAGGGCCTTGGCGGTGTCGTGCAGCGTGCGGGCCGGCACCAGCGCGTTGAGGCTGATCTCCGGGTCGTCCGGGTTCCACTCCATCTCGCGCAGGGCGAGGCGGTAGCGGTCGGTGGCGAGCATGGCCAGCGTGCTGCCGGAGAGCTCGATCCGGACGCCGGTCATCATCGGCAGCGTCTCGTCGCGACCCGCGGCGACGGCCACCTGGGCCACGGCGGCGGCGAAGGCGACCGCGTCGACCGTGCCGGCGCTCTCCGGCATCTCCGGCAGGGTCGGATAGTCCTCGACCGGCATCGTCGGCAGGGTGAACCGGGCACTGCCGCAGACCAGCTCCAGGTGCGCGCCGACGGCGGCGATGTCCACCGGCTTGGCCGGGAGCGCCTTGGTGATCTCGGCGAGCAGCCGGCCGGAGACCAGGGCGGCGCCGTCGGCGTCACCCTGCACCTCGACCGTGACCTGGCTGGAGACCTCGTAGTCGAAGCCGGAGACCTGGAGGTTGCCGTCGGTGACCCGGAGCATCACCCCGGCCAGCACCGGTACGGAAGGTCGGTTGGGCAGGCTCTTGGCGGTCCACGCGACCGCCTCGGCGAGCGCGTCGCGCTCCACTCGGAACTTCATCAATGCCTCCGCGTCGACGTCAGCGACAACTCTCTCATGCCGACCGCTGCCACCCGTCCCGCCCGACCGTGCGGGTACCCATCGCACCTTAGGGCGCGTGGGCATCGGCTGTGCGCCCGACCCCGTGGATCCAGGTGCCCGGGCGACTGCCGGCGGCAGTGCTCCGGCCCGATCCACAGGAAGTCCAACGGTGATGATTGGTTTTTGTTGTTTAGAAGAGATAACTCATCGTCTTCATCGCACCTGTGCAAACTGTGGAGAACTGGCGTCCGCGCAGGTCAGACAGGTTATCCACCGGTGGTTTCGCTGTGGAGAACCAGGGGTACAAGTCGTGTCGCGGTCCACAGCCCTCGCCGGGCGCCGGGTTTTCCACGGCTGTCCACCGGTTGTCCACCGCTAATCCACCGGGTTTCTCCCCAGTGTTGTGGACAGCGCCGACGGCGTCGATCGTCGTCATCCCCAGAACCTTCAACAGGCCGCCCACAGGCCGACCGTCGTCGGTGGACGACGGGATCGTCATCCCCAGGCGTCCACAGCCTCGTCCCCAGGGTTTGTCCACAGTCTGTGGGTAACCGGGCGGAGACCGAGCGTGGTTTTCCACCGTCTGTGGAACAGGGGATGTGGACAACCGGGCCGAGGTGTGGATGAACACGACTCAGATCCTGGGTCCTGAACCTGGTCGAGGGTCAAGCGCCGGGTCTCCACAGGGCACGAAAAAGCCCGGCCGGTGGAGACCCGGCCGGGCGTCGCGTCCGCGTACGGATCAGGTGGTCTGCTTGATCCGGTTGGTCAGCTCGGCGATCTGGTTGTAGAGCGAGCGCCGTTCCGCCATCTGCTGGCGGATCTTCCGGTCGGCGTGCATGACGGTGGTGTGGTCCCGCCCACCGAACGCCTGGCCGATCCGGGGCAGCGACAGGTCGGTCAGCTCCCGGCACAGGTACATGGCCACTTGGCGGGCGTTGACCAGCACCCGGGACCGGGAGTGGCCACGCAGGTCCTCGAGGCTCACACCGAAGTAGTCCGCCGTGGAGACCATGATCTGGTCGGCGGTGATCTCCGGGCCGGCGCCGTCCGGGATGAAGTCCCGCAGCACCTCCTCGGCCAGCGACAGCTCCACCGACGAGCGGGTGAGGCTGGCGAACGCGGTGACCCGGATCAGCGCCCCCTCCAGTTCCCGGATCGAGTTCGACACCCGGGAGGCGATGAACTCCAGCACGTCCGGCGGGGCGAACAGCCGCTCCTGCGCCGCCTTCTTCTGCAGGATCGCGATGCGGGTCTCCAGGTCCGGCGGCTGGATGTCGGCGAGCAGCCCCCACTCGAAGCGGGTCCGCAGCCGGTCCTCCAGCGTCGCCAGTTGCTTCGGCGAGCGGTCGGAGGTGATCACGATCTGCTTGTTGGCGTTGTGCAGGGTGTTGAAGGTGTGGAAGAACTCCTCCTGGGTCCGCTCCCGGTTCTCCAGGAACTGGATGTCGTCGATCAGGAGGATGTCCACGTCGCGGTAGCGACGCTGGAACGCACTGGTCTTGTCGTCGCGCAGCGAGTTGATGAAGTCGTTGGTGAACTCCTCGGTCGAGACGTACCGGACCGAGCGGGCGTTGCCCAGCGTCGTGGCGTAGTGCCCGATGGCGTGCAGCAGGTGGGTCTTGCCCAACCCGGAGCTGCCGTAGATGAAGAGCGGGTTGTACGCCTTCGCCGGCGACTCGGCCACCGCGACGCTCGCCGCGTGGGCGAAGCGGTTGGACGAGCCGATGACGAACGTCTCGAACATGTACTTCGGGTTGAGCCGGTTGCCGCCGCCCTCGGCCCCACCGGGCATCCGCCGGTCGACCTGACCGCCCGGGCGGTGGTCCGGGCCGCCGCGACCGGGGCCGCTGTCGGTGGCGCCGTCCCGGGGCAGGCCGCGCAGCGGCGCGGCGTCAGCCGGGCCGGGTGGCGCCTCGCGGTAGCGGGGCTCGTAGTCGGGGACGGACGGCTCGACCCGGGGCCGCTCGTCGAAGGCGCGGCGCTCGGGGGCGGCGCGCAGCGGCTCGGCGAAGGCGGCGCTGAACAGCGTGTCCTGCCCGTCCCGGCTGGCCGGGATGAGCTGCGGCCGGGTGCCGTCGGCGGTGCGCTGCCGGGGGGCCGGCTCCTCGGCGGGCGGCTCCGGACGCGGATCGGCGTACGCGGGGGACTCCGGCCGGGCCGGGGGGAAACCCAGTTCGGGGAAGCCGGGCGGGGCGTCGGCCGGACGGGGCTGGTCGAAGCCGGTGAGCAGATCCGCATGGCCGTCGGGCTCGGCGACGGGTTCCGGGTTGGCGCGGTAGACGGTGCCGGCCGGTCGGCCGCCCGGGTCCTCGGCGACGCGCACGGTGACGGCGACCTGGATGGGCCGACCGAGCCGGCGGCTCAACGCCTCGGTGATGGCCGGGCGGAGGCGGGACTCGATCACGTCCCGGGTGAAGGCGTCCGGCACCGAGAGCAGCGCGGTGTCCTCGACGATCGCCCGTAGCCGGGTCAGCCGGAGGTACGCCCGCTGCTGCGCGGAGATGATCTCGTCGGCGAGTTCGTCGGTCGTCGCCGTCCACACCGCGGCAAGGTCGGTCGCTCCGGTCACCGTCGTGCCACCCCCCTCGCCTCTCCTCACGCCCGCCCGGACGGCTGACCGGTCGTCATCCACAAGTTATCCACAGCCTGTGTACCGACCGATTGTGGCCGCCCACCGGACGTGGGTCGGACCTGCCCCCTGGTTCCCGGAGGCGCTGAAGCGGGTTCACCGTGCCGAACGATTCACTACCTTGTCCGGTCTTGCCGGTCAGCGACAACCGAGACCCCCGACGCTGACCGCAATCGGGCACGCTAACAGCGCGGACCCCGCGCCATCAACCGTCGACGCCGGGGCAGCCTTGTCAACATCAGTGAAAACCGCCCCTTCGGTCGCGATTCCGGCGCTGGTCACGGTCGGGGTGTGAGGTTTGACGGTCATTGCCCCCCTGCGTAGGCTGGAGGGGCTGCTCTGTCGCCCTCTGCTAGGGTGATGGGTGCTTGCTGTCCGCGGTCACCTCCCCGCACCGCCGGGGCCCCGCGCCGCCGGGCAGCACCGATCGGAGGCCACCGCCGAGGTGGCCTGGACCACCACACGACCCCGGGCGATCCGCCGCGCGGGGCGTACGACAACGGAGAGCCTGACGTGAGCAAGCGCACCTACCAGCCGAACAACCGCCGGCGCGCGAAGACCCACGGCTTCCGGCTGCGCATGCGCACCCGTGCCGGCCGCGCCATCATCTCGACCCGTCGCGCCAAGGGCCGCGCCCGCCTGTCGGCCTGAGGCCGACCGGTCCGGTCCGGGGACGTGGGCAGTCGTGCTGGCCGCCGCCGAGCGACTGCGGCGCAGTAGCGACTTCGCCGCAGCGGTCCGGGGTGGCCGACGCGTCGGCCGCGGCGCCGTCGTGGTGCACCTGACCCTCCCCCAGCAGACCGGACCCACCGCGACAACCTCGCCGGAGCCGGCGCGGAGCAGCGGTGCGGAGACCTCCGCACCCCGCCGCGCCGGCTTCGTCGTGTCCAAGGCCGTCGGCAACGCCGTGGTCCGGAACACCGTCCGTCGCCGGCTCCGCCACCTGGTCCGCGAGCGGCTGGCCGACCTGCCCGCCGGCAGCACCCTGGTGGTACGCGCCCTGCCGCCGGCCGCCCAGGCGTCGTACGCCCGGCTCGGGGCCGACCTGGACGCCGCCCTCGCCGCCGCGCGCTCCCCCCGGGGTCGGCGGTCCCGGTGACCGAACACACTGCCGCGCCGCGGCCCACCACCGGTGCCCGCATGCTGCTGGCGCCCATCATCGCGTACCGTCGGTGGATAAGTCCGGCACTGCCGGCCCGCTGCCGGTTCTACCCGTCGTGCAGTGCCTACGCCGTCGAGGCGGTGTCCCGGCACGGTGCGCTGCGGGGAGGCTGGCTGACGGTCCGGCGGCTGTCGCGCTGCCACCCCTTCCATCCAGGTGGACACGACCCGGTGCCGGAGCCGGGCGACCGCCGCCGTTCCGACGTGACTGGAGCCTGAGTGTTTAGTCTCGACTGGATCTACTACGCGATCTCGTGGATCCTGCTGACCTGGCACTCGGCCTGGGACGCCATCGGGGTTCCGGTCGACGCCGTGATCGGTACGAACTGGGCCTGGATCCTGTCCATCATCTTCCTGGTGGTCACGGTCCGGGTGATCCTGTTCCCGGTCTTCGTCAAGCAGATCAAGTCCCAGCGGGCCATGCAGGCGCTCCAGCCCAAGGTCAAGGAGCTGCAGGAGAAGCACAAGGGTGACCGGGAGACGCTCCAGAAGGAGATGATGGAGCTCTACCGGAAGGAAAAGGCCAACCCGCTGATGGGCTGCCTTCCGATGTTCCTCCAGATCCCGGTCTTCCTCGGCCTGTTCCACACGCTCAAGCGGCTCAACCCCGACAACCAGGGCAAGACCCTCTACGGCTGGACCGTCGAGCAGTTCAACAGCGCCTCCAGCGCGAAGCTCTTCACCGCCCCGATCTCCGGCCGGTTCGGCTCCACCGCCGACGAGCTGGCCAACCTGGGCGCGAACAGCACGACGGTCAAGATCGTCGCCGGCATCCTGGTGCTCATCATGATCGCCACCACCTACCTGACCAGCCGGCAGATGATCCTCAAGACCGGCTGGGCCGAGGACCCGCAGCAGCGGATGGTCCAGCGGCTGATGCTCTACGGCATCCCGGTCTCGCTGCTCATCTCGGGCTCGATCTTCCCGATCGGTGTGATCATCTACTGGGTCACCAACAACCTCTTCACCCTCGGCCAGCAGCAGTGGGTGCTGCGGAAGTTCCCCCCGCTGGTGCCGCCGAAGAAGACCAGCACCGCCGGCAAGACCACCGCCCAGCCGGCCAAGACCGGTGGCCTGCTCGGCCGCAAGACCGTCCAGCCGGCCGCCAAGGCCCCGGCCGCTGCCCCCAAGGTGGCCGGCCCGAAGCCCGGTGCCAAGCCGGTCAACCCGAAGAAGAGCGGCGGCCGACCCGCCAAGCGACAGGGCTGAGCCCTTCCGGGCCGCCGCCGGAGACCGGTGGCGGCCCGTTCCGGCCCCCGAGCTGCCACTGAGAAGTCGGCGCCGGGCCGGAACCGCCGCGCGGAGCGCGGTCACGGGCGAAACTGGCCCGTACAGACGTGCCCGAGGGCACCGGCGAACCTCCCGCCGGCCCCGGGAGACCAGCGGACCCGACGGTCCGGCCGAGCGAGTACGGAGATGAGACCGTGACCGACACCAGCATCCCCAGCGCGGACCAGTCCCTGGACGAGGAGACCGTGCCGGCCGCCACCACGGAGGAGGCCGAGGAGACCCAGGCCGAGGCCCGGGAGAAGAAGGCTCCCGCCGACAGCGACCTGTTCCGGCAGAGCGAGATCGCCGCCGACTACGTCGAGGGCCTGCTCGACATCCTCGACTACGACGGCGACATCGACGAGCTGGTCTCCGGCGGTCGCCCGGTCGTCGAGGTGGTCGGCGGTCGCCTGCAGAACCTGGTCGGCCAGCGCGGCGCCACCCTGGAGGCGCTCCAGGAGCTGGCCCGGCTGGCGGTGTTCCGGCAGACCGGTTCGCCGAGCCGCCTGCTGCTCGACGTCGGCGGCTACCGCGCCGCCCGCCGCAAGGAGCTGGCCGCCGTCGCCAAGAACGCCGTGGAGAAGGTCAAGGAGCACGGCGAGCCGGTGCGCCTGGAGCCGATGTCCGCGTTCGAGCGCAAGTGCGTGCACGACGTTGTCAACGCGATGAGCGGCGTGGAGAGCGAGTCCGAGGGCGTCGAGCCGAACCGCCGCATCGTCGTCCGGCCGGTGGCGGACTGACGGGGGTGGCCTCCGACGAGACAACGGCGGGTGCCGTGGCCGGCCCGGGTGGTACGCCGCCCGGGCCGTCGCCTGTCCACGCCGACCCGGCCGTCGACCCGGTCTTCTCCGAGGGCGACTCCCCGGCCCACCCTTCGGTCCCGGCCTCACCTGCGGCCCAGGCCGATCCCGCCTTCTCGGGTGATCCTGCGCTTGCGACCGAGCGGTCCGTCGGCGGGGCCGATCCCGCCGCCGAGGTGACGCCGGCCTTCTCCGGTGAACCCGGCGGGCAGCCCGAGCCGTCAGCCCTGGCGGCGGGCTCGGACGCGTCGGCCCCGCTGGGTGCGGTCGACCCGGTGTTCGCCGCGCCGCCCACGGCCGGCACCGAGTCGGTCCCTGCCGGCAGCGCGTCGGTCGCTGGCCGTGGGTCGGCGTCCGTTGACAGTGTGTCGGCTGCCGGCCACGAGTTGGCTCCCGCCGGTCGCGAGTCGGTCCCTGCCGGCAGCGCGTCGGCCGCGGGCCGTGGGTCGGCCGGAGCCGAGGTGAGCGGCAGGCTCCAGGGTGGTCGACGTGAGGATGTGCCGGCCGACGTCCGACCGTCCCTCGTGGACGGTGCCCAGGACCAGTCCTCCGGCGATGGGCCCTCCCCGGCGGGGGCGACGCTGCCGCCCGAGCTGGCGGAGGCCGCCCGTACTCTCTTCGGCGATCGGCTCGACCTGGCCGCCGCGTATGCCGAACTGCTGGCCACGGACGGCGTGGTGCGCGGCCTGATCGGCCCCCGCGAGACGCCCCGGCTCTGGGACCGCCACCTGCTGAACTGCGCGGCGATGGCCGAGCGGATCCCGGACGGCGCCAGCCTGATCGACGTCGGTTCGGGGGCCGGCCTGCCCGGCCTGGTGCTGGCCATCGCGCGGCCCGACCTCACCGTGACCCTGGTCGAGCCACTCGCCCGGCGCACCACCTTCCTGATCGAGGCCGTGGAGCGGCTCGGGTTGACGAGATCGGTCCGGGTGTTCCGCGGGCGTGCCGAGGAGGCCGCCGCCGGCTCCCGGGATCGGGAGCCGCTGACCGCCGACATCGTCACCGCGCGTGCGGTGGCACCGCTCGACCGGCTCGCCGCCTGGTGCCTGCCGCTGGCGGTGCCCGGTGGCCGGCTGGTGGCGCTCAAGGGTGCCTCCGCTGCCGAGGAGATCGCCGAGCACGCCGCGGCGGTGGCCCGGCTCGGCGGTGGCGAGCCGGAGCTGTACCGGTGCGGGGCCGGTGTGATCGACCCGCCCGCGACGGTGATCGAGGTGGTTCGCGAGCGGATGGTCGGCCCGGCCAGGAAGAAGGGGCCGAAGCGCTCGCGGGGCGGTCGGCGCCGCGGCGCACAGGGCCGGGATCGCTGACGCGGCAAGACTTTCCGGACGCCCAGCCGGTCGTTGGACCGGATGGCGTGAGCTGATCGACCAGAACCCGACGTGGACCGGTTGCGCCCGTCGGCCGTAGGCTGGCCGCGCGTCGATAGTGTGGAGCGGCGGTGCCGGGCGGCACCCGAACCCGACCGTTCCCACCGGGCCGGTGACGCCGCGCGGCGAGCGCGGGGGCTCGAATGACGGGTGCGGACCGACCATCCGGAGCGGGCAGGGATGACAGGTGCATGACGACGGCAGGTACGACGACCGACGGGTGACCGGGCCAGGCGAGCGATCCTCTGCCACCGGCCCCGTTTCACGTGAAACCAACTTCCAGGGCTGGCCGCCGAACGGCGAGCCCCACGACCCGTCCACGCGCCCCCCGGACTGCGAGCCGGCGGTACGCCGGGACGTGCCTCCGGCCGGGGCCGTGCGGCCCACGTCGTCCGTACCGGCGAACGTCCCGCCGGCGCGCGATCCGCACGACCCGAACGGCGGCCCGGTCAACGCGCCCGCCTCCCGTCCGGCCCCGGTGCGAGGGAACGCCGCGGTCCCCGCGCGCTACGAGCCGCAGCCGCCGGTCGTGGCCGTGCCGCAGCAGGCCACCCCGGAGTCCGCGCCGGACGTGGCCACGGGCACGGTGGCCCCTTCCGACACGCCACCGGCCGCCGGCTACGGTGCCGAACCCCCGGCGAGCACGTACGTTTCACGTGAAACCCCGACGCGCGAAGAGGATGATCCACCGTTGGCTATGGAGGCTATGCGCGCCGTGCAGATCCTGAACCCCAGTGGTGAGGTCACCATGCCCCGCCCCGAACGGACCCGGGTGATGTGCGTCGCCAACCAGAAGGGCGGCGTCGGCAAGACCACGACGACGGTGAACCTGGCGGTGGCGCTCGCCCTGCACGGCAACCGGGTGCTCGTGGTCGACCTCGACCCGCAGGGCAACGCCTCCACCGGGCTCAACGTGCCGCACCACACCGGGGTGCCGGACGTCTACGACTGCCTCATCGACAGCGTGCCGCTGGAGGAGGTGGCCCAGGCCGTCGAGGGCATCCCGAACCTGTGGTGCGTGCCGGCCACCATCGACCTGGCGGGCGCCGAGATCGAGCTGGTCTCGGTCGTCGCCCGGGAGTCCCGGCTGGCCCGGGCCATCGCCGCGTACCCGGGGCACTTCGACTACGTCTTCATCGACTGCCCGCCCTCGCTCGGCCTGCTGACCGTCAACGCGCTGGTCGCCGCGCAGGAGGTGCTGATCCCGATCCAGTGCGAGTACTACGCCCTGGAGGGCCTCAACCAGCTGATCCAGAACATCAACCTGGTCCGGCAGCACCTCAACCCGAAGCTCGAGGTCTCCACGATCCTGCTCACCATGTACGACCGGCGTACCCGGCTGGCCGACGCGGTGGAGCAGGACGTCCGAAACCACTTCGGGGACAAGGTGCTCGAAGCCGTCATCCCCCGGAACGTCCGGGTCTCCGAGGCGCCCAGCTACGGGCAGTCGGTGATGACCTACGATCCCGGTTCGCGGGGGGCCACGAGTTACTTCGAGGCCGCTCAGGAAATTGCCGAGCGAGGCGTCAAGGAGCCGGTGAGCCGGAATGCGTAGTGCGGAGAAGTCGCTGGGAGGCGTCGCATGAAGAACCGTCCTCGCGGCGGTCTGGGCCGGGGGCTCGGTGCCCTCATCCCTACCGGGCCCGCGCCGGGCAGCACCCCGGCGGCCGCCGAACCCGAGAACGGTACGGCGGCGACCGTTCCGGCCACCTCGGTCGGCGGTACGACGGCGGCCGTGACGGGCGGCGTGGGCGAGCCGGTGACCCCGGTTGCCCCGGCCGCCGAGCCGGAGTCGCAACTGAGCCCGGTCCCCGGAGCGCGCTTCGCCGAGATCCCGGTCGACAGCATCGTGCCGAACCCGAAGCAGCCCCGGCACGTCTTCGACGAGGAGGCGCTGGAGGAGTTGAAGACCTCGATCCAGGAGGTGGGCTTCCTCCAGCCGATCGTCGTCCGCCAGCTCGACAGCGAGAAGTACGAACTCGTCATGGGTGAGCGGCGCTGGCGCGCCGCCCAGGCGGTCGGTCGGGACAGCATCCCCGCCATCGTCCGGGACACCAAGGATGATGCGATGCTCCGGGACGCGCTCCTGGAGAACATTCACCGGGCGAACCTCAACCCGCTCGAAGAGGCAGCCGCGTACCAGCAACTGCTGGAGGAGTTCGGCGCGACCCACGAGGAGCTGGCCCGCCGGATCGGCCGCAGCCGGCCGCAGATCTCCAACACCATCCGGCTCATGAACCTGCCGGCCCAGGTGCAGCGCCGGGTTGCCGCCGGGGTGCTCTCCGCCGGCCACGCCCGTGCCCTGCTCAGCCTCGACGACTCCGAGGCGCAGGAGCAGCTCGCCAAGCGCATCGTCGCCGAGGGCATCTCCGTACGCGCCACCGAGGAACTGGTCGCCCTGGCGCTCGCCGACGGCCCCGCGAAGACCCCGGCCGCGAAGCGCCGGCCGAAGCCGCACGCGCCCGCGCTGACGGACCTCGCCGATCGGCTCTCCGACCGCTTCGACACCCGGGTCAAGGTCGACATCGGCCGGAGCAAGGGCAAGATCACGATTGAGTTCGCGACGGTCGACGACCTGGAGCGGATCGTCGGGATCATCGGTGTGGGGCAGGAGGAGCAGCCCGGGGAGTAACCGTCCCTGTCGGTTCCGGCCGCGTGGCCCCTGAGGGGGTGACGCGGCCGAGTCGTTTTCCGGGGCCGGCTGTTGCCGCGCGTGGTGTTCGGAATCGACGACTGGATGCGTGGCGGTGGCGGCGGCCCGGTCGCGGTGTGGTGGGGGCGTGGGCGTGCGTCCGCCTGCCGGCGCGGTGATGCGCCGCCTGCAGATTGCGGAGCGTGCGCGCCTTCGGTAACGCTGTCACCTGGGCGGCCTCGGGAGCGTCTGCGGGTACCGGCCGGCCGGGGTGCGACTGCGCGTGGCCGGGGCCTTCCTGGGGTGCGGCTGCGAAGCAGGCGTGGACAACGTCGACCCGGGCGGGGACCAAGCAGATGATCGCGCTCTGCTTCATGCGCCGCCTCACCCGCAGGCATGGCAGGACAGGCTGATCGGGCTGGAGGCGTCTCGACCATACTGGTCCGCCATGGACCTGGACGCGTATCAGCGCGGTGCTCTCCGCACTGCCGCTCCACGTGACAAGAAGAACGAGCTGCTGCATCTGGTGCTCGGACTGGTCGGCGAATCGGGGGAGGTCGCCGAGAAGTTCAAGAAGTGGGTCCGAGACCTCGACAGCGACGAGTCGCGGATCGACCGGGCCGACATCGCCAAGGAACTCGGTGACGTGCTCTGGTACGTGGCGGTGCTCGCCGACTACCTCGACCTGTCGCTAAACGACATCGCGGCGACCAACCTTGCCAAGTTGGCCAGCCGTCAGGGCCGTGGCGTCCTGGGTGGCAGCGGCGACAACCGCTGAACCAGGAGATCGTTCGGTGGGGTTGTCGAGCCGCCTCCATGGCGGGCATAGGTCCCGGGAACCGGTGGCGGGGCTCGTTGCGGGACTAGTCGTGGCTTCCCACATCGAGACATGTCATCGCCGGTCATCCCGGGACGCGATGCGGTCCTCTGTGCGAGTGCGGCCGTTCTCGGCTTCCGCCCTGGCACGATCGCCTCGGCAGGACGATCCACCGGGTGCTCGTCGGTGGTTTGATCATCGGAGTCGCGGAGTCGCGGAGTCGCGGAGTCGCGGAGTCGCGGAGTCGCGGAGTCGCGGAGTCGCGGAGTCGCGGAGTCGCGGGGTCGCGCCGCCGTCGCCCTCGCCGGTTGCCGTCCCGCCCAGGCTCTCTGTCGCATCCGCGCTCAGGCCGTCGCGCAACGCGCTCTCCCGTGCGGTTTCACGTGAAACGAGTGACCGTGGAGTCCGCGGCAACGCTGGCCTCATCCGGATCTGAGGGGCCCGTTGTCCGGCTGCCGAGCCGGGTTCTGGGGACGACGTCCAGCGCCGGACCGCTCAGCCGGGTAGGCCTCCTACGCCCCTTGGTGTGGGGCCGCGTCCCCACCCCTGCGGGTTGATCCGGGTGGGCCCATGGGGACCTCTTTAGAACCGCCCGCGTCGCGGAGGTAGTTCATCCGGAGGGTTGTGAGCTCCCTGGAGCCGCCTTCGGCGCTCCGTGCACCCCCGAGTCGCCGCCGCGCGATCACAGCCGGCTCAGGGGCGCTGAGCGGAACTGCGGTGGGCTTTTTGATCGAGTCCAGCGTCCACCCCTCCTCGACCCGCCGTGGATCATCTTGGCGCAGTGACCGGGCGTCGACCGGCCTGCGTTGTCAGACGTCCGGCACCACCAAGGCGAGCGACGGCACCGCGACCGGCGCATGGTCGCCACGATCTCGACGGGCGGGGTGTCCTTGAGCGGAAGGCCGACCGACCCCGGCGCGCGCCGGCCACAGCAGCTGCTCGCCAGCGTTGTTTCACGTGAAACCGCGAGCCGCCCCGCAACCTGACCAGTCCCTCAGGCCGGCGCGGCGCGGGCCGGCGGGGAGCGAGTCGGGGTTGGGCCGATCTCGTCAGCCGAGCTTGCCGGCCCCCAGATGACGCGGCTGCGGGCGGGGGTGCCGACGCGGGGCCGATCTCGTCAGCCGGTCTCTTGCCGCCCTCGGGCCGCGCGATGGTGGCCGCAGAACCCCTCCCGGTCAACCTGACGGGCGGTTCGGCCGCGCTTCGTCGCCCACGCCGTCCGAACGTCGTGGGGACTGACCCCGGCGACCAGGTCCTCGGTCGGTTCTGGGCGGAGGCGCCTGGGTCGCGCATGGCCACCGAGGCACCGGCGGGCCCTCCCCGTTTCACGCGAAACACGGCCCTCCGACCCGACAGGCACTGGACCGCCGCGCATGGCCACCGAGGCACCGGCGGGCCCTCCCCGTTTCACGTGAAACAGACCCTCCGACCCACCCACCGATCCGCCGCGCCGGACTCCGCGCCGGATTGGAAAGACCCGCGAGAGGGGCCAGTGCCGATCGCCGGTTCGCTCGTTGGGAAGGAAGGACCGGGCCACCCGCACACCCCCGGGGACGCCGCCCGTTATCCACAGTCGTTTTCCACAGGCCCTCCCCGTTTCACGTGAAACACCGCTCGAAAACCCTTGCTGAGCTGTGGATGACGCGCAGTGCTGCTGACTTCAGCGGCCTGTGGAAAACGCGGTGGACAACGTGTGTGGACGGACGCGGAACGCTCACCGGCCCGGCGTTCAGGTAGGGACAGGCGTCGCCAACTCGGTTAGGGTCAGCGTCGTGCAGGACACCCCTCCCTCAGTCCCGGACTTCACCCAGTGGCCCTCCTTCCCCTTCGAGGGCGATCTTCATGTCAAGCAGCTCGACGAGCCGGTGCCGGTCGAGCCTCCCCGCCGCGGCGAGGGGAATCGGGAGTGCACCGCGTGCAACGCGCCGGACGAGGCGTACATCTGGGTGGGTGAGCGATGGCGGGTGCGGGCGATGGACCGGCCCACCGGCCTGCCGATGGTGCTGATCCTGGAGTCCAGGTCGCACCTCGATCTCGGCGACCTGCCGAACCTGCTCGCCGCCGAGCTGGGCGTCATGACCGTGCGTCTGGAGCGGGCCATCCGGTCCCTCGACGGCGTGGCTCGGGTGCACGTCAACCGCTGGGGTGACGGCTCGGCGCACCTGCACATGTGGTTCCTGGCACGGCCGTACGGGCAGTTGCAGCTGCGGGGCACGTTCCTGTCCCTGTGGGATTCGATCCTGCCACCCATCTCCGAGGCGCAGTGGCGGGAGAACCTGGCGATGGTGGCCGCGTGGCTCGCCGAGTTCGGTGGCCGCCCGCTCGCCGAGCCGCCCCGCATCCAGTGGCAGGCTCCGTCGAGCCTCAACGCCCCGTCGACCGCCGGGGTCGCCGAGGAGCCCGAGGAGGAGACTGCCTCGGTGATCGAGGCCGCGGACGAGATCCCGGAGGCCGAGGAGTCCGAGGTACCGGAGCAGGCCGGCATGCCGGAGCACGCTGCGACGTCGGCGCGCGCCGGGACGCCGGGGCCGGCCGGCGTGCCGAAGCAGACCGAGGCGGCGGATCGCGCGGGCACGCCGGAACACGGCGCGGCGCCGAAGCAGGCGACCGGGTCAGTCTGACGTCACGGGCGGCGGGCGGCGGCGCGGCCCACCAGAGCGCCGAGCGCCCGCCCGAAGTCCAGCCCGGCCGCCTGGACGGCCAGCGGCAGCAGCGAGGTCTCGGTCATCCCCGGGGAGACGTTGACCTCCAGCACGTGCGGCTGCCCCTCGGCATCGACGATCAGGTCGACGCGGGAGAGGTCGCGGAGCCCGAGGGCGGTGTGCGCGGCGAGCGCGACCTCGGCCACCCGTCCGGTCGTCTCCGAATCGAGCCGGGCCGGCGCGTGCCAGGTGGTGCGGCCGGCGGTGTAGCGGGCCGCGTAGTCGTAGACGCCGTTGCGGGGCACGATCTCGACCGGGGGCAGTGCCTGCGGGCCCTCGCCCAGATCGAGCACGGAGACCGCCACGTCCATCCCGGGCACGTAGCGTTCCACCAGCGCCGTCTGGTCGTACGCGAAACAGCCGACCATGGCGGCCGGCAGCGACGCGGCATCCCGGACCACGGCGGCGCCCAGCCCCGACCCGCCCTGCGCGGGCTTGACCATCAGCGGCAGGCCGAGCCGGTCGGCGATCCGGTCCAGGACGGCGACCGCGCCCAGCTCGGAGAACCGGTCGTGCGGCAGCGCCACCCAGTCGGGCGTCGGGATGCCCGCCTCGCGCAGGACCGCCTTGGCCGAGGGCTTGTCCCAGGCCAGGCGGGACGCGCGAGCGTCACAGCCGACGTAGGGCACACCGCAGAGGTCGAGCACGCCGCGCAGCGAGCCGTCCTCGCCGGTCGCGCCGTGCAGGGCGATCACCACGGCGTCCGGCGGGTCGGCGGCGAGGGCGGGCAGCAGCGCCACGTCGGCGTCCCGCAGTTCGGCCTCCACGCCGACCGCGCGCAGCGCGTCGAGGACCCGCCGGCCGGACCGGAGCGAGACGTCCCGCTCGTAGGAGAGTCCGCCGGCGAGCACCAGCACGTGCAGGTCGTCGGTGGCGGCAGGCTCGGTCACGGAAGAGTGTGCGGCAGGACTGACGGACATGCGGGAATCATGCCAAGTCGGGGCCGGGCGCGTCGGAGCCGCCCTGCCGGCGGCGCGGACCCGCCCCGCCGACCGCGCCGAAGACCTTGCGCATGGCGAGCTCCTGCTCCATCACGCCGGCCAGCCGGCGGACGCCCTCGCGGATCCGCTCCGGCGGCGGGAACGAGAAGTTGAGCCGCATGTTGCCGGCGCCGGTCCCGTCGGCGTAGAAGCCGGTGCCCGGCACGTAGGCGACCCGGGCGGCGACCGCGCGCGGCATCATGGCCTTGGAGTCGAGACCGTCGGGCAGGGTCGCCCAGACGAAGAGGCCGCCGGCCGGCGTGGTCCAGGTGGTGCCGTCCGGCATCAGGTCCGTGAGCGCGTCGAGCAGGGCGTCCCGGCGCTCGCGGTAGACCTCCCGGTAGACCTTGAGCTGCTGACGCCAGGGCATGGTGCCCAGGTAGGTCGAGACGGCGGCCTGCGCGTAGCCGCTGGGGCAGAGGATCTGCGCCTCGCTGGCGATGACCAGCTTGTCGCGGACCGCGTGCGGGGCGAGGATCCAGCCCACCCGCAGACCGGGCGCGAAGGTCTTGGAGAAGGTGCTCAGGTAGAAGACGCCGTCGCGCCGGCGGGCCCGCAGCGGTGCGGGGGCCTCACCCTCGAAACCGAGCTGACCGTACGGGTCGTCCTCCACCACCAGCAGCCCGGAGCGCTCGCAGATGTCGAGTACCCGTTCGCGCCGCTCCTCGCTCAGCGTCACGCCGGTCGGGTTCTGGTAGGTGGGGATGGTGTAGAGGAACTTCACCCGCCGGCCGGCCCTGGCCAGGTCGGCGATGGCCGCCTCCAGCGCCTCGGGGATCAGCCCGTCGGAGTCCATCGGCACGTGCACCACCTGGGCCTGGGCGGCCTGGAACACCCCGAGTGCGCCGACGTAGGTCGGGCCCTCGGCGAGCACCACGTCCCCCGGGTCCAGGAAGAGCCGGGCCACCAGGTCGAGCGCCTGCTGCCCGCCGACGGTGACCACCACGTCCTCAGGCGAGGCGCCGCACGACGCGTCGATCCCGGACAGCGCCATCACTTCGCAGATCCGCTCGCGCAGCTCCGGGGTGCCCTGGCCGATGCCGTACTGGAGGGTGGTGGCGCCGTGCTCGGCGCCGAGCCGGCCGAGCATCTCGCCGACCGCGTCGAGCGGCAGCGCCGCGATGTAGGGTGCCCCACCGGCGAGCGAGACCACCTCCGGTCGGCTGGCCACCGCGAAGAGTGCCCGGATCTCGGAGGCCGTCATCCCCCGGACCCGCCGGGCGTACCGGTCGGTGTAGTCGTCGAGCGTCGTGCCGGTCATGACATCACCTCGATCGGGTGTCGGCGGGGCTGCCGCCCGCTGTGGTACCCGCGCTGCCGGCAACCATGGCGGCCTGCGGGAAGCCGGTTGGTCGATCGTAGTCGGCGCTGGCCAGCACCGGGCCCACCATGTGGGTACGTCCACATCCCGGACCGGCCCGCTCCCCGGCTCGGGTGGGCGTTCGCGCGTCCTCTCCCGTAGCGTCGGGCGGGAGCGTACGATCGCTCGTCGGGGGCAGGAAGGCGGCGGGAGACCGTGGTGGTCTCCGCTCCGGGCCCATGGGTGGGGTGCTCATGTCGCGACGTCTGGTCAGTCTGACCCTGGACACCCTGGAGGACCTGCCCCGCTCGTGCCGGCAGTGCGTCTACTGGGAGCTGGACCCGGTCTCGGCCGAGCGCGCGTGCGCCGCCGGCGATCCGGGGCTGGAGAAGGAGGCCTGGGTCTCCCAGACGCTCCTGGAGTGGGGTTCCTGCGGCAAGCTCGCGTACGTCGACGGCATGCCCGCCGGTTTCGTCATGTACGCCCCGCCGGCGTACGTCCCGCGCTCGATGGCCTTTCCCACCTCGCCGGTCTCCGCGGACGCCGCGCTGCTGATGACCGCCCACGTGGTGCCGGCCTTCGCCGGCGGCGGCCTCGGCCGGATGCTGGTCCAGGGGGTGGCCCGGGATCTCACCAAGCGCGGCATCAAGGCGATCGAGGCGTTCGGCGACGCGAAGTTCGGCGACGACGGTGATAACCCCACCCGGGCCTGCCTCGCGCCGGCCGACTTCTTCCTCTCGGTGGGCTTCAAGACGGTCCGCCCGCACCCGCGCTACCCCCGGCTCCGCCTGGAACTGCGTACGGCGCTGAGCTGGAAGTCCGACGTCGAGTACGCGCTGGAGAAGCTGCTCGGCTCGATGAGCCCGGAGACGTTGCTTCGCCCGGTCCGCCCGGCGCCCGCCACCCGCTCGATGAGCTGAAGCCCGGGGGCTCAGTCGACCACCGTGCCGGCGGCCACCACCGCCCGCAGCTCGCTCACGTCGATCGAGCCGGTGGGCACGTCCCGCTCGATCGGGTAGTACATCCGCTGCACGGCAGCGACGATCGCCTCGACCAGCCGGTCCCGGAACCGGGGGTCGACCAGCCGGTGGCGGTCGGCCGGCGAGGTCAGGTAGCCCACCTCCACCCGGACCGCCGGCATCCGGGTCAGCCGCAGAAGGTCCCAGGCCTTCGCGTGGGTACGGCAGTCCCGCAGCCCGGTGCGGGCCACGATCTCCCGCTGCACCAGCCCGGCCAGCCGCTCCCCGGTGGCCGAGGTGACGCCGTTGTTGGTGCCGTAGTGGTAGGTGGCCACCCCGTTCGCCGCCGGGTTGGCGTGCCCGTCGGTGTGCAGCGAGATGAAGACGTCGGCGCCGAGGGCGTTGGCCAGCTGAGCGCGGTCCGCGTCCGGCAGGCAGGTACGCGGGGACGGGCCCCGGGTGAGCTGCACGCGTACGCCGGCCGCCGCGAGCCGTCCCTCCAGCCGGCTGGCCAGGTCGTGCACGAGGTCCGCCTCGGTCCAGCGCAGCGGGCCGTCGGGCACGACCACCCCCGGGTCGGTGCCGCCGTGCCCCGGGTCGATGACGACGGTCCGCCCGACCAGCGTGGGCCCGGCCTGGCGGATGGCGTCGGACTCGCGGAGCCACTGCGGCCGTCCACCGACCACCTTGCGGCCGAGGCGGCGCAGCGCGTTGACGGTGTGCGGACCGCACGTACCGTCCGGTTTCAGGCCCATCTCCCGCTGGAACTGGGCGACGGCGCGGGAGGTGCGGATGCCGTAGATGGCGTCGGCGCGGCCCGCGTCGTAGCCCATCTCCAGGAGCCGTTCCTGGAGCGACCGGACGTCCTCGCCGATCAGCGGCTCGGGGACCGCGTGGTAGAGCGTGCGCGCGCCGAACCGCCAGCGGGCCGCGTCCAGCGCCTGCCAGGTCTCCGCGCCCACCCGCCCGTCGACGCTGAGACCGCGGGACTGCTGGAACGCCCGGACCGCGCGTTCGGTCTCCGCGTCGAACTCCTCGCCTCCGCGGCCGGTGGGGAGCAGCTCCAGGCCGGTGAGCACGGTGCGGATCTCGGCCACCGCGGGTCCCCGGTCACCGGGTCGGATGGGACGCACGACGACCCCCTCTGCACGACTCTGGCTGGCCGGAGACTCCGACGGAGGTGCTTCCCCGCTGGGGACGCCTTACGGAGCGTACCGTGGCCGGTCACCGACGATCACGAATTTGCTACAGGTCGGAAAAGCGGAACCCCCGCGACCCGGGATCGGGTGGCGGGGGTTCCGGCGGGTGTCGGCTCAGAGGGCCGACTCGATGAGCTTGACCAGCTCACCCTTCGGCTTGGCGCCGGCGATGGACTGCACCGGCTCGCCGTTCTTGAAGATGGTCAGGGTCGGCACGGACATCACCCGGTAGGTGCGCGCCGTTTCGGGGTTCTCGTCGATGTTGAGCTTGACGATGGTGACCTGGTCACCCATCTCGCCCGCGATCTCCTCCAGCAGCGGCGAGACCTTGCGGCACGGACCGCACCACTCCGCCCAGAAGTCGACCAGAACCGGCTTGTCGGCCTTCAGCACGTCGCTTGCGAAGCTCGCGTCCGTGACCGCCTTGGTTGCTCCCACTATGAACCCCTCCTCCGGGACCTGTTCGTGAAAATCTTTCAGCCTTGCAGGGTGGCGATGAAGCGCTCGGCGTCCAGGGCGGCCGCACAGCCCGTGCCGGCCGCCGTGATGGCCTGCCGGTAGGTGTGGTCGACCACGTCGCCCGCGGCGAAGACACCCGGGATGCTGGTGCGGGTGCTCGGCGCCTGCACCTTCACGTACCCCTCGTCGTCCAGTTCCACCTGGTCGCGGAAGAGCTCACTGCGCGGGTCGTGACCGATCGCCACGAAGACGCCGGTGACGTCGAGCACCTTGGCCTCGCCGCTGTGCACGTTGCGCAGCCGTACGCCGCTGACCTTGCCGTCCTCGCCGAGGATCTCCTCGATGACGCTGTTCCACTCGACCTTGATCTTCTCGTTGCCGAGGGCGCGGGCGGCCATGATCTTGCTGGCGCGGAACGAGTCGCGACGGTGGATGATCGTCACCGACTCGGCGAACCGGGTGAGGAAGCTGGCCTCCTCCATCGCCGAGTCACCGCCGCCGACCACCACGATGTGCTGGTTGCGGAAGAAGAAGCCGTCACAGGTGGCGCAGGACGACACGCCGTGGCCCAGGTACTCCTGCTCGCCCGGCACGCCCAGCGGGCGCCAGGCCGAGCCGGTGGAGAGGATGATCGCCTTGGCCCGGTAGGCCGTCTCGCCCACCCAGACCGTGCTCACCGCGTTGGAGCCGACCTCGCCGGTGTCCTTCAGCTCGACCCGGGTCACGTCGTCGGTGAGGAACTCGGCGCCGAACCGCTCGGCCTGCTTGCGCATGTTGTCCATCAGCTCGGGGCCGAGGATGCCGTCGGCGAACCCGGGGAAGTTCTCCACCTCGGTGGTGGTCATCAGCGCACCGCCGGACTGCACGCCCTCGATGACCAGCGGCTTCAGGTTGGCGCGCGCGGCGTAGACCGCCGCCGTGTAACCGGCCGGCCCGGAGCCGATGATGATCAGGTTGCGGACCTCGTCCACTGCCGTCTCCCGATGTGTGTGTTCGTCACCGGCGCGCACCGATGTCGATCCCGAGTGCCGACAGCTCAGCGACAGCGGCACCTGACTTGCAGAACGTCATCGTACGAAGCGGGGATTCCCGAGCCGGTCATCCGGTGGGTCACGTCACGTGGCGGAACCCGCCCGGGTGACCGCGACCTCACCCTACCCGCGTGGTGAAGCGGGTGTCCGCGCCGGACCCGGGGACCCCGCACTCGGGCCCGCTCACCCAGGCCCACCGGGCCCCACCCGCGTCCGTGAAGGTGACCACCAGTGCCGGGCTGCCCTGGAACCGGGCGTAGTCGACCAGGTCGACGGTGAGCGGGCCGGCGCGGTGTTCGGCGCCGATCTCGGTCAGGCAGGCGGCCAGCGCCTCGGGGCGGGCGAGCCGCTCCAGGCCGGTGGCCGCCGAGAGCCGGCGCTCGTCCTGCCCCTCCGCGGAGCTCGCCTTGCCGCTCTCCAGCGTCGAGGGACCGACGACCCCCCGGTGGGAGAGGGAGTCCGGGGTGTAGTCGGTGCCGCTCTGCTGGGCCGGCCCGCTGGTTCGGAACGGCGCGGCGGCCATCGGGGCGGCGCCGCCGTCGGCCCGAACGCCCGCGTTGTCGGCCGTTCCGGTCATCCGTCCGGCACCCGTGCCGACCAGGTGGCTGACCCCGAACCCGACCGCGGTGACCGAGGCGGCGGCGAGCGCCACCGGACCGGCGAGGCGGATCCAGCGCCTCGAACGGCGTCCCGGTCCGGTGTTCCGGCCCGTCCCGCTCGCCGGGCGGGTGCCACGGCTGGGCTGTGCCGGCACACCGGACGGCACCGGACCCGGCTCGGCGGATTCGGAGGCCAGGTCGCCGGTCGGGGCCGGGCCGGCGCCGGCGAGCGCCGCCGTGATCCGGTCCGCCACGGCGGGTGGCAGCTCCGGCGCGGGCTCGGCGGCCCACTCGGCCAGGTCGGCGTGGACCATCTCGACCGCCCGGGCCAGGTCGGCGTGCGCCTCGCCCCAGGCCGGGTCCTGCTCGACAAGACGGGCGACGGTGGCCTGCTCCGGGGTGCCGTCCAGCGCCCCGCCGAGGTAGTCGGCGAGCAGGTCGTGGTCGACCTCGCTGAACTCCCGGGAAGTCACGTCTCCTCCTGGCTGGCGGCGTCCCGCCGGGACCATCCCGACGTGGATCCGACGCCCTCGGGCGGTCGCGGGTTCCCGCCGGTGACCGGGGGCACGTCCGCGACCTCGTCGGAACCGGTCCGCAGGTGCCCCAGGAGCACGGCCAGCCGGGCCCGTCCCCGGGCGCACCGGCTCTTCACCGTCCCCTCGGCCACCCCGAGCATCCGGGCCACCTCGGCGACCGGGTAGCCCTGCACGTCCACCAGGACCAGCGCGGACCGCTGCTCGACCGGCAGCGCCGCGAGGGCCTGCCGGACCACCAGGGCGGTGTCGTGGTCCCGGGCCGGCGCGGCCGGCTCCACCCCGCCGGTGTGCCGGCCGGGCTCCCCGTCGGTGTGGACGCCGTCCGGCAGCGGGACCGTGGCGTGCGTCTGGCGCCGCCGGATCCGGTCCAGGCAGGCGTTGACCACGATCCGGTGCAGCCAGGTGGTGACCGCCGAGTCGCCCCGGAACCGGGCCGCGGCGCGGTGGGCCGACAGCAGCGCGTCCTGGAGGGCGTCGGCCGCCTCCTCACGGTCGCCGAGCGTCCGCAGGGCCACCGCCCAGAGCCGGTCCCGGTGGCGGTGGAACAGCTCGGTGAAGGCGTCCCGGTCACCGGCGACGTGCGCCCGCAGCAGGTCGAGGTCGGACACCCCGGCCGGCGGGCCGTCCCCGGTCGCCGGCTCGGGCGTACGCCCACCGCGACCCGCCATCACCACGTCCGGCGGAGGCGGTGCACCGGGTGCGGCGGACGGCTCACGAGCCCTGGACCGTCAGTTCCTGGACGCCGAGCTTCCAGCCGCCGCCGCTGTCCTTCTCCGGCAGCTCGGTGATCCAGAAGAGGAGGTACTGGTATTTCTCCTCCGGGTTGAACCCGTCGAAGGTCATCGTGGTGCCGTCGTGCTCCTCGAACGGCTGCCCGATGCGCTCGGTGTAGGCGGCGACGAGGTCCTTGTCACCCTTGGAGCTGGACGGGAACTCGTTCTTGCCCGCGCGCAGCTCCGCCGAGGCGCCGGTCGACGACAGGGTGGCCTGGATCGACTTGACCGTGTGCGGGGCACCGAGGTCGATCCAGATGCCCATGCCCTTCTTCAGGCCGCCGAACTTGCCGTTGTTCCGGTAGCTGGCGGTCTCCCAGCCGTCGTTCGGGTCGCCGTCGATGACCTTCTCGGCGTTCCGCACCTCGGCGCGGTCGCGGCTCTCCGGGTCGATGATCCGGACGTCCTGGATGGTGAGCTTGCGGACCGGCGCGGCCGGAGCGCTCGTGCCGCCGTTAGCGGGGGCGCTGCTGGTCGGCTGGGCCACCCGTTCCTTGTCAGGGTCCTTGTCGTCGCCGAGGGCGCTGATCCCGATGAGCAGCCCGACCAGGGCCACCGCCAGCAGCGCGGCGATGCCCAGGGCGACCTTGCGGCCGCCGGCCGCGGCCAGCGGCGAGGGCTCCTCCTCGGTGTCGGCGGTGAAGCGCAGCGGGCCGGCCTGCTCCAGGAAGTGCTCGTCGGCGGGGATGTCGAGCCGGTTCAGCTCGGCCGACAGCACGTCCGACGAGGGCGGGGCCATGTCCGGGTCGAGCAGGTCCATGGTGAGGTCGTCGAGGTACGCCGGCACTCCGGCGCGCACCTGGCGGGGAGCGGCGATGGCGCCGCTGGCGTCCCGGACCGCGTCGGGGAGGGCGGCGCGGCCGTGGCCGGCGGTGGCGCCGTGCAGCGGGGCCTCGCCGTGGGGCCAGTGCCCGGTCAGGGCGAAGTAGAGCACACCGCCGACGGCCCGCAGGTCGTTCTCCTGGCTGTCCGCCCCGTCGGTGCGCGCGTCGGCCAGCACCACGCGGCCGTCGTCGCTGATCATCACGGTGCCGGGGTGGACGTTGCCGTGCACCATGCCGGTGGCGTGCACGGCGGCGAGGGCGCTGGCGATCGCGCTGCCGATGGCCGTTGCCCGGGCCGGGTCCAGGGGCCCGTCGGCCGTGACCAGCTCGCGCAGCGACTGGCCGTCCACCCACTCGCGGACCACGTAGGCCCGGTCGGCCTCGTCGATCGCGTCGTAGACGCCGACCAGGTTGGGGTGGATCACCCGGCTGGCCGCGACGGCCGCCTGGAGCATCTCGGTGGCGGAGTCGCCGCCCGGGTAGCGGAGGACCACCGCGACGGGACGGCGCAGCACGACGTCGACCCCGCGCCAGACCAGTCGGCCGGCGCTGTCGTTGTTGATGTGCTCGACCAGCTCGTACCGCTCGGCAAGGACTTCACCGACCGCGGGAGCACCGAAGGTCACGACCGGAGGAGAGGTCTCCTCCGCCTCCTGACCCTCGCCGACCTGGGTCACCCGTCCTCCCTCGGTGATCGTGTCGATCGATGGACCCGTGCTGCTGGGCATGTGGCTTCCCGCTCTGCCTTGGCTGGGACCGGCAGACCGGTGTCGACGCCCAAGTCGGCACCTGCCGTACCCGTCGAGAGCGACCTTACCCGGGATGCCCGGTTCTCCGACATGTCATCTTCCCGCCGGAGCCGGTGGGACGCCAGTGACCGCGGGGATCGGCCGGGTGAACGGCCCGGTCCGGCCACGTCGCTGGGACACGCACGCCCAATCTAGATGTTGACGGCAAGTAGTCGGCGCAGGGGCGCACCGGTGTGGCGCCCGCGGGGACCCGTCCTGGGTTTCCCCCGCTCCGGCCTGGCCACCCTCAGCCGTACGGCTGGTTGTCCACAGGCCGAGAGGCCCAGTGGGCGGCGGAACCCGGGGTTATCCACAGCCGTGTCCCCAGGCTGGTGATCCTCGTTCACCGTCCGTCATCGGCGCCGGTCGAGGTCACTCGTCCGAGATCACCGGCCGAGCCGGCGCCGCACCATCCCGACCACCTCGGTGATCTCGCCGATCCGCAGCGCCATGGCCAGCCCGAGGTACGTCACGCCGATCACCGCGCCACCGATCACCAGCTGGACGGCGGCGGCCAGCCAGCTCAGGTGCGCCGGGTCGCCGGGAAGGACCTTCACCACGAGCAGGCCGACCAGGGCCGCGCCCAGCGCGGCGATCACCACCCGGCCCATGGTCCGCATGATCCCGCCCAGCCCGATCCGACCGACCCGGGGGCGGAGCAGCAGCGCCGAGACGACCGCCGCGGCCACGTAGGAGATCGCGTTGCCGAGCATCATGCCCGCCGCTGCGAAGGTGGCGGAGAAGGCCAGGTAGAGGCCGACCTGGAGGAGCACCCGCAGGGCTACCACCGGGATGTTGACCAGCGCCGGGGTGCGGGTGTCCGGCAGCGCGTAGAAGGCGAAGGTGAAGAGCTGGCTGATCGCGAAGGGCACCAGACCGATCGCCGCCACCAGCAGCACGGTCGAGGTGGCCACGGCGTTGTCGCCGGTGAACGCGCCGTACCGGAAGACCACCACCGAGATCGGACCGGCCAGCACCGCGTAGCAGACCGCGATCGGGGCGAGCACCGCGGTGACCATCCGGGTGCCCCGGGACAGGTCGGCGGTGACGTCGTGGAACCGACCGTCGGCGGCCGCCGCGCTCATGCGGGGCATCAGCGCCGTGATGATCGAGACGGCGATGATGCCGTGCGCCATCATCAGCAGCAGGAAGACGTTGTTGTAGATCAGCAGGCCGGCGCTGTCCTCGCCCGCGGCCCGGGTGAGCAGGTTGACCACCACGAAGAGGCCGAGCTGGTTCACCGCGACGTAGCAGAACATCCAGGCGCCGAGCTGGGCCAGCTCACGCAGCCCCAGCTCCCGGAAGTCGAAGCGCAGCTTCCACCGGAAGCCGACCTTGCGCAGGGCCGGCAGCAGGCCGGCCGCCTGGACCGCCACGCCGAGCAGGGCGCCCCCGCCGACCAGCAGAATCTGCCCCCAGCCCATGTCCTCCGGCCGGATCGCCTTCGCGCCGTAGATGAGGATGTAGAGGCCGAAGGCGCCGATCACCACGAGGTTGTTGAGGATCGGCGCCCACATCGGGGCGGCGAAGTGCCCCCGCGTGTTCAGCACCGCGGCGATCAGCGCGCTCAGGCCGGTGAAGAACAACATCGGCAGCATCAGGTACGACAGGTCGGTGACCAGGTCGGTGTAGCTCTTGTCCTTGCCGCTGGCGTAGAGCGCGGTCAGGATCGACGCGCCGGCCATCGCGATCAGCGCGGTGGCGGCCAGCGCGATCACCGCCAGGGTCAGCAGCCGCTGGGCGTACGCCTCACCCCGGTCGGGGTCGGACTTGCGGCGGCGGACCAGCACCGGAATGAGCACGCTGGTGAGCACGCCGCCGAGCAGGAACTCGTAGACCTGGTTCGGCAGGAACTGGGCGGTGGTGAAGACGTTGCCGACCAGGTTGCCCAGCGCCGCACCGACCATCAGGTTCCGGACGAAGCCGGTGCCCCGGCTGACCAGGCTGCCGATCGCCATCACCGCGCTGTTCGCCGCGGCGCTGGTCTCCGCGACCACCTCCTGCGGCGGCGCGGTCGCCTCGACCCCCGGCTGGTTCAGCGGCTCCGCCGAGATGAAGGTGGCGCCGTCGTCCGGCGGCAGGCCGCCGCCGTGCGCGTTCGCGCTGCGGTAGAGCCCGCCGCTCATCTCCCAGCCTCCAAGGGGTACGCCAGAGCCGGGCCTCCCCGGCCCCGCCCAACCGAAACCTTAGTCAACCTCGGCCCGTTACCCGCGCCCGGCGCAGGAGCTACGGCCCCGGCCCGATAGGCTGGCGATCCCATGTCCGAAGCCTCCGCCTCCCACGCCGCCGACCGCCGCGACCTGACCGCGGCGCAGCGCAACGCCGTCGCCGAACTGCTCCGCGTCTCGCCGGTCGCCGACGAGCTGGGCCGGCGTTTCGCCCAGGCCGGTCACGAACTGCACCTGGTGGGCGGCTCGGTCCGGGACGCTCTGCTCGCCCGCCTCGGTGAAGATCTGGACTTCTGCACCGACGCCCACCCGGACCAGACCATCCGGATCATCCGCGGCTGGGCCGAGTCGATCTGGGAGACCGGGCGGGAGTTCGGCACCATCGGCTGCCAGCGCGACGGGCTCCGGCTGGAGATCACCACCTTCCGCGCGGAGGCGTACGACCAGGTCAGCCGGAACCCGGTCGTCGAGTACGGGACCAACCTGGTCGACGACCTCAAGCGCCGGGACTTCACGGTCAACGCGATGGCGGTCAGCGTTCCGGATCACCGGTTCACCGACCCCTACGGCGGCCTGGCCGACCTGGCCGCGAAGATCATCCGTACCCCTGGCACGCCGCAGGAGTCGTTCCGGGACGACCCGCTGCGGATGCTGCGCGCGGCCCGGTTCGCCGCTCAGCTGCGCTTCTCGGTCCACCCGGACGTCCGCGCGGCGATGACCCGGATGGCCGCCGACCTGGACCGGATCACCGCCGAGCGGATCCGGGACGAGTTCACCAAGCTGCTCTGCGGCGCCGACCCGATCACCGGGCTGCGGCTGCTGGTCGACACCGGGCTGGCGGAGCGCTTCCTCCCGGAGCTGACCGGGCTCAAGCTGGAGATCGACGAGCACGCCCAGCACAAGGACGTCTACGAGCACACGCTGACCGTGGTGAGCAACGCCATGTCGATGGAGGAGGCGGGCTGCGACTTCGTGCTGCGGATGGCCGCGCTCATGCACGACGTCGGCAAGCCGGCCACCAAGGCGGTCGGCCCGGACGGCCGGGTCAGCTTCCACCACCACGAGGTGGTCGGTGCCCGGTTGACCAAGGCCCGGATGAAGGCCATGCGCTACCCGAAGGACGTCACGTCCCAGGTGGTCAAGCTGGTCGGCCTGCACCTGCGTTTCTACGGGTACGGCCGGGGCGAGTGGACCGACTCGGCGGTCCGCCGGTACGTCACGGACGCCGGTGACCTGCTGACCCGCCTGCACAAGCTGACGCGCTCCGACTGCACCACCCGCAACCGGCGCAAGGCGGCCCAGCTCGCCGCCGACTACGACGCGCTGGAGGAGCGCATCGCCCGGATCGCCGCCGACGAGGACCTGGCCCGGGTCCGCCCCGACCTCGACGGCAACGCGATCATGGAGCTGCTCGGCGTGCCGCCGGGGCCGCTCGTCGGTCGGGCCTGGCAGCACCTCAAGGAGCTGCGGCTGGAGCGCGGCCCGCTGGAGCGGGACGAGGCGGAGGCCGAGCTGCTGCGCTGGGCCCGGGAGCAGAACGTCCTCGGCTGAGGCCGGCGACCGGCGACGGCTGACGACGATACGCCGGCGTGTCGACCGAAAGGTTGACGCGCAACGGTCGATGTCTCCCGCATGATGTTGGTCATCACCGGCCTCCCGATCCATAGGTGAGGCGTTGCTGATCGCATCCGCCCGTCCGATCCGGACGGTCGCTGGACACGGGGAGATTTCTCAGTGAGACGCCACGGCGCCCTGCGCCGCTCTGCGCTGGTGGGGCTCGCCCTCACCTCGGCTACCTCCGTCATCTGCGCCGCCACCGGCGGCCCCGCCCTGGCCGACCCGAGCGACCCGCCACGAGCCGCGGTCCGGGGCGCCGGCTCCGCCGAGGCGGTGCCGGACCGCTACATCGTCGTCCTGAAGAACGGCAAGGCCACCCCCGCCCAGGTGCGGGCGAGCGCGTCGGCGCTGGCCGACGAGCACGGCGGCTCGGTCCGCCGGGTGTTCAGCAAGGCGCTGCACGGCTACTCGGCCACCATGAACCGCCGGCAGGCCGAGAAGCTCGCGGCCGATCCCGACGTCGCCTACGTCCAGCAGGTCCAGCGCTGGTCCGCCAGCGGCACCCAGACCACCCCGCCCTGGGGCCTGGACCGGATCGACCAGACGAAGACGAAGACCGACAGCAAGTACACGTACCCGGCGACCGGTGCCGGCGTGACCGCGTACGTCATCGACACCGGCATCGACATCGCCCACCAGGACTTCGGCGGGCGGGCCAGCAACGGCTACGACGCCGTCGACCAGGACAACGTGGCCCAGGACTGCGACGGCCACGGCACACACGTGGCCGGCACCATCGGCGGCACGAAGTACGGCGTGGCCAAGGACGTCAACCTCGTCGCCGTGCGGGTGCTGGACTGCGAGGGCAGCGGCACCTCAGAGCAGGTCCTCGCCGGCATCGACTGGGTGACCACCAACGCCGTGAAGCCGGCCGTGGCCAACATGAGCCTCGGCTTCGGCGGCACCGACCAGGCGGTCAACGACGCGGTCACCCGCTCCATCGCCTCCGGTGTCACCTACGCGGTCGCGGCCGGCAACAGCATGCAGGACGCCTGTGGCGTCTCCCCGGCGAACGTGCCGGCGGCCATCACGGTCGGCGCCACGGACCAGGTGGACTTCCGGGCCTGGTTCTCCAACTACGGCCGCTGCCTCGACACCTTCGCGCCGGGCACCGGGATCGTCTCCGCCGCCATGGGCACCACCAACGGCTCGGTGGCCATGAACGGCACCTCGATGGCCTCCCCGCACGTGGCGGGCGCCGCCGCGCTCCTGCTGGAGGCGCACCCGACCTGGACGCCGCAGCAGGTGCGGGACTCCGTCGTCACCACCGGCCTCGGCGGCGCGGTGCACGACACCATGGGCTCCATCGACCGGCTGCTGCACGTCGGCACGGTGCCGACCGCCCGCGGCTCGTACGGCCTCAAGGCCCGGGTCAACGGCCGCTACGTGACCGCGGAGAGCGCCGGCACGAAGCCGCTGATCGCCCGGGGCACCAGCATCGGGGCCTGGGAGAAGTACGACGTGGTGGACGCCGGCGGCGGCCTGTTCGGCCTGCGCGCCCGGGTCACCAACAAGTTCGTCACCGCGGAGAGCGCGGGCGCGAAGCCGCTGATCGCCCGTGCCGCCTCGATCGGCGCCTGGGAGAAGTTCCAGATCATCGACAACACCGACGGCACGATCAGCCTGAAGGCGGCGATCAACGGCCGGTACGTCACGGCGCCGAGCACCACCTCCCCGCTGATCGCCAGCAAGACCGCGATCGGCACCGCCGAGAAGTTCGACTTCGACGCGCCCGCCCCGATCGTCGGCATCAAGTCGCTGGCGAACAACATGTTCGTGACCGCGGAGAGCGGCGGCGCCAAGCCGCTGATCGCCCGCTCCGCGACCGTCGGTGCCTGGGAGAAGTTCGAGATCGTCAGCGTGGGCGACGGCTTCTTCGGTCTCAAGGCGCTGATCAACGGCAAGTTCGTGACCGCCGAGAGCGCCGGCGCGAAGCCGCTGATCGCCCGGTCCGCCTCGATCGGCCCGTGGGAGACGTTCGACTTCCTCGACTACAACCCGGACGGCTCGATCTACCTGCGGGCGTACGTCGACGGGCAGGCGGTCACCGCCGGCAGCACCGGCACCAGCCAGCTCATCTCCAGCCGCACCATCGACTGGAACAGCGAGACCCTGGGTCTCGGCATCGGCGAGAAGTTCGTCGTCGCGGTCATCTGACCGGTCACAGCTCGGCGCCCGCCGGAGTTCCCCGAGGAGGGGGTCCGGCGGGCGCCGTCGTTTCCGTTCCGGGTCAGCGTTCCACGGTGCTGCCGTCCACCGCGGTCCGGCCGTTGCCGGTGGACGCGCTGCCCAGCTTGGCGAGCAGACCGGCCAGGTCGATGCCGGTGAGGTCGCTGCCGAGCTGGAGGCCCTGCGCGACGTTGCCGGCGACCGACTTGGTCAGTGACGAGGCGCCGTCGGTCGAGATGACCGTCATCTTGTCGATCGCGCCGATCGGAGCGCTGGCCGCCTCGACCACCTGCGGCAGCACCTTGACCAGCAGGTCCAGCACGGCGGCCTCACCGTACGCGGCGAACGCCTCGGCCTTGCGGGCCATCGCGTCGGCCTCCGCCTGACCCCTCGCCAGGATGGCCGCGGCCTCGGCCTGACCCTCGCGCTCGACCGCCTCGGCGATCGCGGAACGCCGGCGCTGCTCCGCCTCACCCTCCTTGGCGCCCTCGATCGCGTTCGCCTCGGCCAGCGCGGCCCGGCGGGCCCGCTCGCCCTCACCGGTGAGCCGGGCCTGCTCGGCCGCGGCCTGCGCGGCGGCGATGGTGGCCTGCCGCTGCGCGTCCGCGCTGAGCACCGCCGCGTTGCGGGCCGCCTCGGCCTCCTGCTCGACCTTGTAGCGGGCCGCGTCGGCCGGCTTGCGCACCTCCGTGTCGAGCTGACGCTGCTTCAGCTCGGCGTTGCGCTCGGCGACCTTCTGCTGCTCGGTGAGGATGGCCTGGTCCCGCTCGGCCTGGGCGAGCGGGCCGGCCGCCGCCGACTTCGCCTTGGCCGCGTCGATCTCGGCCTGGATGGCCGCCTGCTTGAGCGACAGGTTCCGGTTCGCCTCGGCGATGGCCTCCTCGGCGAGCAGCCGCTCCTGCTCGGCCTGCTGCCGGGCCCGCGCTTCGGCGATGGCCGCGTCCTTGAGTACCCGGGCCGCCTCGGGCCGGCCGAGGTCGGACAGGTAGGACCCCTCGGCCAGGATGTCCTGGAGCTGGAAGGTGTCCAGCACCAGGCCCTGGTTGGTCATCGAGTGCTCGGCCTCCTCGGCGACCGCGCTGGCGAACGCGGCGCGGTCCCGGATGACCTCCTCGACGGTGAGCCGGCCGACGATCGAGCGCAGGGCGCCGGCCAGCACCTCCCGCGTGAAGTCCTCGATCTCGTCCTGCTGGTGCAGGAACCGCTGGGCGGCCGCGCGGATGGCGTCCTCGGTGCCGCCGACCTTGACGATGGCCACGCCGTGCAGGTCCGTGCGGATGCCCTGCTTGCTCACCGCGCCCTTGATGCCGACGTCGATCCGCCGGCTGGACAGGTCGAGGGACTGGAGCTTCTGTACCACCGGCAGGACGAAGACCGATGCGCCGAGCACGACCTTCTGCCCCGACATGTCGGTGGAGCGTCCGCCGTCGGCGGTCTGGGTGGTCCGGCCCTTGCGGCCGGTGACGATGAACGCCTCGTTCGGGCCGGCCACCTTGATCCGGGAGAGCACGAAGAGGACGAGGACGACGGCGAGGAGAACCGCGCCGCCGATGGCGACGAGCAGGGGCATGGGAGTTCCCGTCTGTGCTGGGGGAATCAGTAGGTCTCGACGTGCACGCTGGTCTCGCTGAGCGCTTCGACCACGAAGATCCGGGCGCCGACCGGGATGGCGCGGTCGGCCCGGGCGTTGAGTTTGACCGGCTGGCCGGCGAGGCGTACCCGGACCTCGCCGTAGCCGTCGGCGGGGACCGGGGTCACCACCAGGCCGATCGCGCCGACCAGGTGGTCCCGGGTCGGCGTGGCGTCCGTGCGCATGTTCCGGGCCGCGCGGCTGAGCCGGGCCGCCAGCCAGCCGGTGGGCACGGCGGCGAACGCGCCGCCGGCCACCGCCGCCGCGATCATCCCGGGGGTACGCCCACCGAGCAGCTCGTTGACGATCGCGGCGCCGAAGCCGAACGCTCCGGTGAACCCGGCGACCGCCTCCAGCGACACCGGCCCGTCGACGTCCGGATGGCCGAGGTGCAGCACGCCCGACCCGAGCAGGGCGAGCGTCAGCACCGCGACCCCCGCCCCGCCGATGATCAGGAAGATGAGCGTCCCCGTGGCCACGACCTGCACGGTATCGATGTCGCGCAACATCAACGACCGACCGAACGGTCAGCGGGGAGCGACACTCACCTCAAGATCGACCAGCTGCTTCGGCAGTGCTGGCGGACCAGCTCCCGGCCGGACGGGTCGGCGAGCGACGCGCAGCAGGGCTCCTCCCCGTTCCTTGACGAACGCGGTGCACTTCCGTCGACCTCAGCCATCGCCCACCTCCACAGCCTCAGACGCCCGGGGCGGGAGGAACTTCGCCCCATGGCGCGGGACAATGGGCGACATGCGTTGGACCGTGCTCGACTCACCGATCGGGGAGTTCTCCGTCGGCACCGATGACGACGCCGTCCGTGGGGCGCACTTCGGGCGGGTGGCGTCGGCGACCGACGAGCCCCACGACGAGGTCGCCCGGCTGGCGGTGGCCGAGCTGCGGGCGTACTTCGCCGGTGAGCTGACCGGGTTCACCGTGCCGGTGGTGGCGCCGCGGGGCTCGGAGTTCGAGCGCGCGGTCTGGCGCGAGATGACCCGGATTCCCTACGGGGAGACGAAGACCTACGGCGAGGTGGCGAAGGCGGTCGGCGACCCGGGCGGGGCCCGGGCGGTCGGGGTGGCCTGCAACCGCAACCCGATCCCGGTGCTCGTGCCCTGCCACCGGATCGTCGGGGCGGGCGGCAAGCTGGTGGGCTTCGGCGGGGGGCTGCCGCGCAAGGTGACCCTGCTGGAACTCGAGGCGGCCGTGGCGCTGCGGCGAGCCTGGTCCTGACGTACGCGAGAAGAAGGCCGGGTCCGTGCGGACCCGGCCTTCTTCGGTGTGCTCAGCGCGTCAGCGCTCGACCTCGCCGGCGATGAACGCCTCGACGGCGGCGTGCGCGTCGTGGTCGGCGTACTGCTTCGGCGGGGACTTCATGAAGTACGAGGACGCGGAGAGGATCGGGCCACCGATCTTCCGGTCCAGCGCGATCTTCGCGGCCCGGACGGCGTCGATGATGACACCGGCCGAGTTCGGGGAGTCCCACACCTCGAGCTTGAGCTCGGCGTTGAGCGGGGTGTCACCGAAGGAACGGCCCTCCAGGCGGATGTACGCCCACTTGCGGTCGTCCAGCCACGGCACGTGGTCGGACGGGCCGATGTGCACGTCGCTCTTCTGCATCTCGTGCGGGATCTGGGAGGTCACCGACTGGGTCTTCGAGATCTTCTTCGAGACCAGGCGGTTGCGCTCCAGCATGTTCATAAAGTCCATGTTGCCGCCGAAGTTGAGCTGGTACGTGCGCAGCAGCTCGACACCGCGGTCCTCGAAGAGCTTCGCCAGGGCGCGGTGCACGATGGTGGCGCCGACCTGGCTCTTGATGTCGTCACCGACGATCGGCAGGCCCGCGTCCTCGAACTTCTTCGCCCACTCGGGGTCGGAGGCGATGAAGACCGGCAGCGCGTTCACGAACGCGCAGCCCGCGTCGATCGCGGCCTGGGCGTAGAACTTGTCGGCCTGCTCGGAGCCCACCGGCAGGTAGGAGACGACCACATCGACCTGCGCGTCGCGCAGCGCCTGGGCCACGTCGACCGGCTCGGCGTCCGACTCCTCGATGATCTCGCGGTAGTACTGGCCGAGACCGTCGAAGGTCGGGCCGCGCTGCACGGTGACGCCGGTCGGCGGCACGTCGCACAGCTTGATGGTGTTGTTTTCGCTGGCCACGATGGCCTCGGCGAGGTCCATGCCCACCTTCTTGGCGTCCACGTCGAACGCCGCGACGAACTTCACGTCGGAGACGTGGTAGTCGCCGAAGGTGACGTGCATGAGACCCGGGACGCGGTCGTTCGGGTCGGCGTTCCGGTAGTACTCCACGCCCTGCACGAGGGACGAGGCGCAGTTACCCACACCGACGATGGCGACGCGGACGGAGCCCATAACGTCTGCCTCCTTCTTCTTTCATCACGGCCGCTCTTTCCTGGACTCTCCAGGTGGGGGCGGGCTGTCGTTATCTCGTCGGCCGCCGGCCGTCCCGGGTTGGGGGACCGTCGGGGCCCGGCCGGAGCGCTCGTTGGCGATGAGCTCCTCCAGCCAGCGGACCTCGCGCTCACAGGCGTCGAGCCCGTGGCGTTGCAGTTCCAGGGTGTACGCGTCGAGCCGCTCGGCCGCCCGGCCGAGCACGTCACGAAGGCCTTCGCGACGCTCCTCGATCTTTCGACGACGACCTTCCAGGATCCGGAGCCGGGTGGCCTGGTCGGTCCGGGCGAAGAACGCGAAGTGCACGCCGAAGCCCGTGTCGTCGTACGTCTCGGGTCCAGCCTGCGCTATGAGCTGGGCGAAGCGTTCCTTGCCCTCGGCGGTAATGGTGTAGACCACCCGACCGCGTCGGCTGGTCAGCGCGGGAACCTCCTCGGCGGTGGCGGGTGTCTCGGCGGCCTCGGTGATCCATCCCGCCGCCTGCAGCCGGCGCAGGGTCGGGTAGAGCGAGCCGTAGCTGATCGCCGCCCGGATCGCGCCGAGCTTGGCGGTCAACTCCTTGCGCAGCTCGTAGCCGTGCATCGGAGCCTCCTGCAGGAGGCCCAGGATGGCGAACTCGAGCACGGGCCATCCCTTCTTACCCCCGGCGCGGAGCGGTAACCGCCGCGATGTATCGGTCCGATACATCGCACGTTAGCGGAGACGCATGATCAGGGCAAACCCTCGATTCCGCGGTTCTGTCGTCACGGATCGTGACGGTGGTCGCCTCGCCCCGCCGGACCGCGTACCCTTTCCCGCATGCGTACGCAGCGCCAGGTGGTCGACTACTCGCTCCAGAAGCGAGCGGTGCTGCGTGAACTCCTCACCGGGCGGATCGGCACCTACGACGTCTGCGACGCCTCGCCGTACCTGAAGAACGCCGCTCGCTTCCACGGTGAGCCCACCGACGAGCGCTGCCCGATCTGCCGCAGCGAGAACCTCATCCACGTCCACTACATTTACGGCGACGAACTCAAGCAGTCGGCCGGGCAGGCGCGCACCCGTGCGGAGTTGCCGGTCCTGGCCATGACGCTGCGTGAGTTCCAGGTGTTCGTGGTGGAGGTGTGCCCCGGCTGTGACTGGAACCATCTCGTCGAGCAGTTCCTGCTCGGCCGGGACGGGCTGGCCGGCGGCACGGAGGACGCGGCGGAGCAGGAGACCGCGACCGGCTCCACCCCTCGGCGAAGGCGAGAGGCGCAACGGTGAACCCGGCTGTCCCGATCGAACCCGGCCCGACCCCAGGGCGGGACGACCGACAGCTACCAAGTCTGATAATTCCGATTAGCTCGGATTTGACGCCCACGCCCTGGCATGCCCGGGGTGTAGCGTCTCGTGTTCCAGCTCACGGCAACCCGGTGGCGGCGCTGCGGCGCCCCACCGCGACCGGCAGGGTGTGAGGAATGAACTACGGCGATCCCAGTTCTTCGCGTGGGCGGGCCCAGATCCCGGGCCCGAACGGCGACCCGCACGGGAACGGCTGGTCCTCCGGGTCGGAGGGCGCTGCGTCGGCCCGGGCCTCCGTGACACCGCGCGGCTCCGGATCCGGCGGCCGGGCCTCGGTCGGCGGTGCCGCCCCGGCACCCCGTGGTGTCGCAGGCTCGGCGTCGGTGGGCCGGGCCGGGCCGGGGCGCGCCTCGGTGCCCGTCTCGCCGGCACCCGGCGGGCGGGCTTCCGTGCCGGTGTCCCCGGGGGCACCGGCCGGGCGTGCGTCCGTCGGCGCGGCGAGCGTCGGCACGGCCGGGCGGGCGAGCGTCGGCTCGGCGGCCGTGGGCGGCCGGGCTGCGGTGGCCCGTGCCGGCGTTCCCGGCATGGCCGGCGGCGGCCCCGGTGGGCCCGGCGGTCCGACCGGCCCCGGCCGGGGTGGTCGCGGCGGGCGCGGGGACGATCCGGCGTCGCGGGCCCGGGCCAAGAAGCGCCGGCGCATCAACATCATGATCGCCGGGTTCGCCGTCTTCATCATGCTCGCCGGCATGGGCGTGGTCGGCTTCACCTGGTATTCGCAGAAGGTGCCGCTCCCCGAGGACACCATCCCGCCGCTGTCCACGACGATCTATGACAGCACCGGCAAGAACCCCATCGCCAAGATCGGTGACCAGAACCGGCAGCTGGTCACCATCAACCAGATCCCGGAGTGGGTGCAGCACGCCGTCGCCGCGGCCGAGGACCGGAACTTCTACCGGCACTCCGGGGTGGACTACAAGGGCATCGCCCGGGCCGCCTGGAACAACATCAGCGGCGGCGACAAGCAGGGCGCCTCGACGATCACCCAGCAGTACGCGCGCAACGCCTTCGACAACCTGAACCAGGACACGTACGGCCGCAAGGTGAAGGAGGCGATCCTCGCCTCCAAGCTGAACGACAAGTACGACAAGAAGCAGATCATGCAGCACTACCTGAACGTGATCTACTTCGGCCGCGGCGCATACGGCATCCAGGCGGCGGCGCAGACGTACTTCAAGAAGGACGTCTCGAAGCTGACCGTGGCGGAGGCGGCCGTGCTCGCCGCGCTCATCAAGCAGCCCGAGCCGAGCACCACGCACAAGGGCTACGACCCGGCCATCAACCAGCAGGCCGCGCTGGACCGGTGGAACTACGTCATCAACGGCATGATCGCCGAGAAGTGGCTCGACGCGCCGAACATGCCGCAGCACCCCACCGAATACCCGACCAAGACGCTGCAGAAGCCCTCGAAGACCAACGGCGGTTTCGGCATCGACACCCCGTACGGCAACGTCGTCAACTACGTCTCGCAGGAACTGCGCGAGATGAAGCTCTGCACCGACAACGAGGCCGAGGTGACCGAGAGAAAACCGCTCTGCTCGAAGGCGCTGAGTCGGGGCGGCTACAAGATCACCACCACCATCGACAAGAAGATGCAGGAGGCGGCGCTCGCCGCCGCCCAGCGGGCCAAGAAGGGCTCCGAGCTCTACGGGCAGCCGAAGAACCTGATGGCCGCCGTGGTGTCGATCGACCCGGAGACGGGTCGAGTGCTCGCCTACTACGGTGGGGACAACGGCACCGACTTCGACTACGCCGGCAAGAACATCGACAACGGCGTGTTGAGCGGTGGCCACTCGCCGGGTTCGAGCTTCAAGATCTACACCTTGGCCGCGGCGCTCGACAACGACATCTCCATCAAGTCCCGCTGGAAGGGCAAGGCCTTCACGCCGGAAGGCTTCAAGGATCCGATCAGCAACGCGGGCGATCCGGACCCGTCCTGCCACGACTCGTGCACGCTGGAGAAGTCCACGCTCCTCTCGTTGAACGTACCGTTCTGGCACGTCACCCAACAGATCGGCCCGGACAAGGTCGTCGACATGGCCAAGCGCGCCGGTATCAGCACGATGTGGCGGACGGACACGACCCCGGCGAAGCCGTACGACCTCACCAAACTGAAGGGCTCCGACGTGGCCCCGGAGCCGTTCTACTACAACGTCGGCTTCGGCAAATACCCGATCACGGTGCTGGACCACGCCAATGGCGTGGCGACCTTCGCCAACCGGGGCGTCTACAACAAGGCGCACTTCGTCAAGCTGGTGCAGAAGCAGAACACCGTCACCGGCAACTGGGAGAAGATCGGCGGTGAGAAGCTCGGTGGCCAGCAGCGCATCCGAGCGGACGTCGTAGCGGACGTCACGGCGGTGCTGCAGCAGTATCCGGCACAGGTGAACCGTCGACTCGAAGACGGCCGCAAGGCCGCCGAGAAGACCGGTACCTGGGAACTCGGCGACCCGAAGGACCCGCTCGCCAACGGTGATGCCTGGATGATCGGCTTCACGCCGCAGCTCGCCACCGCCGTCTGGGTCGGCAACAAGGACGCCCGCAAGGCGATCGAGGACAAGAACGGCAACAAGATCAGTGGTGCCAAGATGCCCGGCGCCATCTTCCAGCGCTTCATGAACGAGGCGCTCAAGGGCAAGGACAAGGAAGACTTCCCGCCGGCCGCACACATCGGGAAGGACGACGCCGGGAACGGCGAGCAGCCGCCGCCGGAGGTGCCGCTGCCGGGCCAGCAGCCGGGCTGCGACCCGCTGGGCCTGTTCTGCCCGGGCGGCAACGGTGGCAACAACGGTGGCGGGAACGACGGCGGCGGCAACACCGGGCCGGGCAACCCGCCGGGGCCGGGTGGTGGTCGCGGCGGCGGCCTGCTACCGAGCACATCACCCACCCGCCAGACGTACTGACATCACGGCTCACGGCGGCGGGGGGGGGGCCCGGGGGGGGGGGGCCCCGCGCGGGGGGGGCGGGCCGGGCCACGGGGAGGGGGCGGGGGACTGAAGAGAACACTAGAGCAAAAAAAACCACAAA